>JAGLCY010000395.1 GCA_023270185.1 Candidatus Krumholzibacteriia bacterium
CCCCCGCAGGATGGGAAGTTGATGTCGCCGCACCAGGCCGCATTGTTGGCGGGATCGGTTTGGTTGTAGGTGCTGACCTTCCAGTGGGTCTGTACGGGCTGGGTGATGTCGTAGTGGGTCCACCCGTTCCAGCCGGGGACACCGTATCCAATCTCGAAGTCGCCGTCGTAATACGGTTCGAGGCCGCCATCGCCGGAATCGTTGTTGTTGGTGGGATCACCTGAGGCGGCCATCAGGTTGATGGTATCCCCTCCGGCCTTGGCGAGATCCGGGCTGCCGCCGTGGATCACACCGCCACCGAGGGAATACCGGGGCATTTCGTCGGCCTGGGCCGGCACCGCGAGAAAAACAACAATGACAAACAATATGCCTGACAGGTTGATGGATTTCATGACCCTCTCCTTTTGGTGGGTCCAGGCAACAATTATTTGAGCAAGGTCGTCTTTCCGATTCGTACATCCCCCAGCGCGCGGGCTTCGTAAAAATAAATCCCGCTGGCGACAGAGGAACCTTGTGCGTCCGTACCGTCCCATACGACGGTTTGATCCGCTCCCGCGGGCCGGAGACCGTCAACCAGGGTCTTGACCAGTTGTCCGCGCACGTTGTAAACGCACAGTTTCAGATGACCTGCCCTGGGCATGGAGTATTTGATCGTCGTTCTCGGATTGAAGGGGTTCGGGTAATTGCTGGTCTTGAACGTGATGCCGGGTACGTCCGGGGTCACGCCGCCGATTGGACCGGGAATGACTTCGAAGTACAGCAGAACATCATGAAGCAATTGGTCACGACCCGAGAGGAGACCGAAGGGAGAGCCGGGATCCGTGTAGACGAACATCAGATCCACCGGCATCGAGATGGCCCGGCTCTGGACCGGCGTCGGATTCATGACGTTCAGTGTTGCGGCCGAGAAAGTGTACTGCCCGCTCAGACCCGAAGGATCCAGGAATTCCGCCAGCCGCTGGCCGGTGCCTAATGTTTCCACACCGTCGAAACTGTTGATGCCGGCGCAGCCGCCGTATGCCACCCAGGTCTGCAAAGAACCAGCGAACACCGGGTTACCACCAATGACCTCGACCAGGGGGACGACCTGATTGCTGATGTACGGCCGGATATGGTTCGTCACCAGGCTGACACCCAGGTAGTCATTGAGGAAGGTCCGGGTCTGGTCGCCCGACTGCGCCAGGTCACTGGCCAGATCGTCGCCGGTCAGGAAAATGTCCCTGCCTCCGAGATCGAGCCAGTCCGTCAGAATCTCCACGTCGTTGCCGGCGTCGAGATTGAAATCCCCGTTGGAGATGGTGTTGATTCCCAGGTCGCCGCAGGTGTAAAGGATGTCCTTGTAGTGTTCGAGAGTCTGGTAATCGGCCCGCCCGCCGATGCCGTTCCCCACGCCCGAACTGGGCCCGTTGACGTAATAGATGTCGTAGACATTTTTCATCACCAGGGGGATCTCGTCATCGATGTTCTGCAGGGCCCTGTACCAGGTGTTGCCCTGGTCACGGTTGGCGAAATCGTTGATGAACAGGGCAATCGGCTGTTCGTAACCGTCGTATCGGGTCTCACGGATCGAAGGCAGAGCCCGAACCGTAAAGGACTGGTTGTAACCCAACGGATCACCGAAATAGTTGTGGGAACCGTCGATGGATCCGGTGCTGAACCCGGTGGTGTCCGAGGGTATCAGCGCGGTCTGGGAATCGGTTCCGCCAGCCCCGCCGATAGCGTCGGTGGC
Source organism: Candidatus Krumholzibacteriia bacterium (assembly GCA_023270185.1). Lineage (GTDB taxonomy): Bacteria > Krumholzibacteriota > Krumholzibacteriia > LZORAL124-64-63 > LZORAL124-64-63 > JAGLCY01. The sequence continues at coordinate 1,730 of JAGLCY010000395.1, forward strand.
TGAGATGTAATAGTGCAGCACGTCACCCGGGAACAGGAAACCCGTGTCGGGCAGATCGAAGGCCCACTTACCCGGAGTCGGGTTGCCGCTGATGCCGACGGCCGGCATGCCTGGGACCGAACCGGCCGCCGGCAAACCGGCGGTCCTGTACGGATCGAAAACAGGGTTGCGGTCGACGATGTAATGCAGCTCGGGATCCCCGTCGAGCTCGGCTCCGGACCGGACGGAAACTATTTCCACCACTATGGAATCACCCGGATCATTGCGCATGTGCGCGGCAGGCGAAATGTTGGCCGCCATGTCGAAGCGGACATGGTGGGAACCGAGATCCTCATAATCGATGGTCCCGCGTTCGGGGAAATTATCCTGGGCCAGATCCAATTCCCGGGAGGACATCCCCGGACCGATTTGCGGGAAGACCTTGACCGTCACGTTGTCGAAATAGGGAGCCGGATAACCGTCGTCACCGACCCAGCCCCACATCCACCCCAACTCCTGGACCGTCAACCTCACCTGGATTTCATCGCGCCCGGAGTTCATCAGGTCGGTTATGTCATTGATCTCGCGGCTGTACTGACTGCCTCCGGAATAGATGGAGATTTGCCGGCTTTTCCAGGGTTGTTCGGAAATAACCTGCGCGCCGTTGCCCGCAGACCCGTCGGTATCGGCGGAACGGACATCCCAGCCGTAGAAAATGCCCGGCGCATCGGCTGACAGGTCCTCATGGTGGAATACCTCGTAGGCCAGGGAAATGCCGTTTTCGTCGGGACCGGTTCCGCTCTGGGGAGCGGGCCAGGCCATTACAGGGGATTCGATGGCATTGTGGATGTGATAATCCGGCCCCGCCAACCCCCCGGTGGTTGTCACGATGAACCCGTACGGACCGTAGCACCAGTTGATGCATTC
>JAGLCY010000396.1 GCA_023270185.1 Candidatus Krumholzibacteriia bacterium
AAGACCATCTACGAGCAGATGGCCGAGCCCAAGTGGGTCATCGCCATGGGAGCCTGCGCCAGCAGCGGCGGGTTCTACAACAATTACAGCACCCTGCAGGGTGCCGACCGGATCATTCCGGTTGATGTCTACGTCGCCGGTTGCCCTCCGACGCCCGAAAACCTTATGTTCGCCTTGACCCAGATCCAGGAAAAGGTCGAAAAGGAGGGGCTGGTTCCGGCCTCGGCGCGGCATGCGGACAAGGCCCAAGCGTGAGTTCCCGGAAAATCCTCTAACGACGCGGTTTCGCGGGCAGCAGGCCCGGCGTACCGCGACAGGGAAGCAAGAGCATGAGTCAGAAGCTGGTCGAAAGGCTGCAGCAGGAATTCAGCGGAGAGGTCCAGGCGGTCTCCAACCCGCAGGGGGACGAGACCATCTTCGTCGGCAGGGACAAATTGGTCGACGTTTTGACCCATCTGCGGGATACCGAAGGTTGTGAACAGCTTTCCGACGTGGTGGGCGTGGACTATCCGGATCGGGACCAGCGGTTCGAAGTCAATTACCTCCTGCGTTCCTGGAAGAACAACCAGAGGATCATCGTCAAGGTTGCCGCGGGCGAAGACGAACCGGTGCCCACCGCGACCGGGGTCTATCGCAGCGCGGACTGGCATGAACGTGAGGTCTTCGATCTGCTGGGCGTGCCCTTTGACGGACATCCGGATCTGCGGCGCATCCTGTGCCACCACCAATTCGAGGGTCACGCACTGCGCAAGGATTACCCCATAGAGCAGGGGCAGGAGTGTTCGCGTCCGGAACATCTGTTCTCCGATCAGGACATCAATGCAGCCGCCCGTCGCGCCACCAACCTGGTTACAGAGCTGGAGGGTGCCGGTGACGAAATTCATCCCAGCGATCTTTTGACCGTGAACCTGGGACCCAGCCACCCCGCCATGCATGGAGCCTTGCGCGCCGAGGTCCTGATCGACGGCGAAACCATCATCGAGGCCCGTACGGAGATAGGGTACATCCATCGCTGTTTCGAAAAGGAGGCCGAGGACCACACCTGGGCCCAGGTGATGCCTTATACCGACCGCCTGAACTACTGCTCCGCGATGCTCAACAACTCGATCTACGCCTCGGCGGTGGAAAAACTTATCGGCATCGAAGCCACGCCCCGCGCCCAGGCCATCCGTGTGATCGTGGGAGAACTTTCACGTATCATCGATCATCTTGTCTGTGTCTGCGCCAACCTGGTGGATGTCGGCGCCCTGACGAACTACTGGTATCTGTACAACGTGCGGGAAAGCATCTACGAGTCCCTCGAAAAGCTTTGCGGCTCCAGGTTGACCACGAATTACGCCCGGATCGGCGGGATGAGCCACGACCTCTACGACGGTTTCGAAACGGAGATTCTCCACAAGCTGAAGGAGATGGACAAGGGCAACAGCGATGTGATGAAGCTCATCGCCCGCAACGGCATCTTCCTGGACCGGACCGTGGATGTGGGGGTCATCAACCAGGAGGACGCCCTGAGCTTCGGATACACGGGGCCCTGTCTGCGGGCCACCGGCCTGGCCTACGATCTGCGCAAGAGCTCTCCGTACTGGGGCTACGAGAACTACGATTTTGCCATTCCCACCGGCACCAGTGGTGACACCCACGACCGGATCATGGTGCGCATGGCCGAGATGGTCCAGAGCCGTTCGATCATCGTTCAGGCCCTTGAAAACATACCCGATGGTCCTCTCAACGTGGACGACCACTCGGTGGTGATGCCGCCGAAAGAGAAGGTTTACGACAGCATCGAGGGTGTCATGAACCAGTTCAAGCTCGTCTACGAAGGCATCCAGGTGCCCGCGGGAGAGGCCTACGGATTCGGTGAGGGGGCCAACGGGGAACTGGGATTCTTCTGCGTGTCCGACGGCACCGGAAATCCCTACCGGCTCAAGGTGCGGCCCCCGTGTTTCCCGATCTTTTCCTCCTACGCGTTTCTGGCCCAGGGCGGGATGATTCCCGATGCCATCGCTACCCTGGGCAGTCTGAACATTATCGCCGGCGAGTTGGACCGATGAACGGTCACTCCCCGTGGAAGGTTGTCCGCCGATGAACAAGCCTTTGGACGAACAGACCGGATTTGCGCTGTCGACCGCGGGCGCGGCCCAGGTCGAGGCCCTGGTCGCGCAGTATCCAACCAAGGCCAGCGCTCTGATGCCCTGCATCTGGGTGATCATGGATGAATTCGGCTATGTATCAGAAGCCGGCGTTGATTTTCTATCGGACAAGTTGGAACTGACGCGGGCACGTGTGTATGAAGTCTTGACTTTCTACGCGATGTTTCGGACTGAACCGCAGGCGGAATATACACTTCAGGTGTGTCATAACATCAGTTGTCATGTCATGGGGGCCCGGCCGATCATCGCTCATCTCGAGAAAAGGCTGGGCATCCGACTGGGGGAAACCACTCCTGACGGCAAATTCGCCATCGAGGGTGTCGAATGTCTCGGGGCCTGTGGTCTGGGACCCTGCCTGCAACTTGGCAAACATCTTTATGAGCACCTGACATCGGAAAAGATCGACGATCTTCTGGACAGTCTGCGCAAGGGCGTCGTGCCCCGCGCGGACACCGACCGTGGACCGCGGGTTGGGGGGGAGACAAGTTGAGCCCTAGCGACTACAAAATGCTCTCGAAGCGTTTCGACAGGCCGGACGGTCATCTGTTGTCGGTTTACGAGGCCGATGGGGGCTACAACGCCCTGCGCATGGCGCTGACCAGCCTGAAACCCGGGGAAATCCGGGATGTGGTGAAGGAATCCGGACTGCGCGGGCGTGGCGGCGCCGGTTTTCCCACCGGCGTCAAGTGGGGCTTCGTGCCCGAAGGTTCCGATGAGGTTTATTTCTTCGTCAATGCCGACGAGAGCGAACCGGGCACCTTCAAGGATCGATACCTGCTGGACTACGATCCCCACCAGACCCTCGAAGGCACCATCATCAGTTGCTTCGCGGTGCAGGCCAAGCTGGCCTTCATCTACATCCGCGGAG
>JAGLCY010000397.1 GCA_023270185.1 Candidatus Krumholzibacteriia bacterium
ACCTATGCGGGGTTGCTTGATTTCCTCCCGGACAGCGGCGTTCGCAGGGTATTCGACCAGGCTTCCGGGTTGCCCAACGAAACGGTGACCCAGGTGCAGATGGATGATTCCGGGGCTTGCTGGTTCTCAATGGGGACGGGGATCGCGCGTCTCGACCCCGGCAGTGGCCGTATCCGGGTTTTTTCCGATGAAGATGGATTGGGAGATTTCGGGGGCTGTTTCGCCGCGATCCGGCGCCAGTCCGGGACCTTGATGTTCGGAGGTTCTGGTGGAATCCTGGAATTCGATCCCGACCAGTTCGTGAATAATGATTACCACCCCCCCGTTGTGTTTTCCGAAGTCACCATCAACGGCGAGGTGGTCCTCGCGCCCATCGCGGAAAAGCTCTACCTGGCCCACGACCAGAACGACATCGCTTTTACATTTGCCGCCCTGGATTACACGTCGGTCTCTGGAATCCTGTACCGACACCGACTGGACGGATTCGACGAGCAGTGGAGTGACCCTGGCACGGACCGGACGGCAAAATATACCAATCTGGATCCCGGTTCCTACTGCCTCAGGGTTCTGGCCAGCAACAGCCAGGGTCAGTGGAACACGGATGAATCACTGTTCACCATATTCATCCACAAGCCCTGGTGGACGACCTGGCCGGCCTGGGCAGGATATTCCATCCTGGTTGTTCTGCTCCTCCTGTTTGCCCAGCGGCAGCAGGTGGCCCGGGAAACCATCAAGCGAAATATGGCCCTGAACAGTGCCAAGGCCCGCCACCTGACGGAAATGAGCGAAACCAAATCCAAGTTCCTGGTGAATGCCGCCCATGAGTTCCGCGGCCCCCTGACCCTGATAAAAAGCCTGATTCCCCAGGGCTCCGAGGCCCAGGCGGAATTGAGCCGGCGGTCACGCGCCATGATGGCGCGCAATGTCGCGCGCCTGGAGAATTTGACCGACCAGTTGTCCGCCCTGGCCCGGCTTGAAACCGGCGGCGTGGAAGTCAATCCCAGCCAGGGTTCGACCGTGGAACTTCTCCGCGAACTCGCCATGATGTACCGCGCCATCGCCAGGAAACGGGGCATCCAGTTTATTTTCCACGGCCCCGATGATAAGGGTGAAGGCTGGGTTGATTTCGATCTGCTGGAAAAGGTCTTCATCCATCTGCTGGAAAACGCCATCAAGTCCACCCCTTACCGGGGCAGTATCGATGTGGGGATTACCCTGGACGGCAATGCGGTGGAAAACGGATTCCGCCTGGCAATAGAAGTGACACAATCCGGTCCCCACTACTCGTCCGAAGAGTTGGAGCGGATCTTTGATCGTTTCTATTCTTCAACCGTCGACGAGCATCAACCCTCCACGAGCAGTGGAATCGGCCTGACCCTGGTCAAGGAATTCGCCCTGCTGCTCGGGGGAACAGTCAGGGCCGAATCCAAAGGTGAGGATTCGACCCTCTTCAGTGTGGAACTGCCGGTTCTCAGCTCAAACGGCGAGACGGAGAAAACCCCTGAGGCCGCGACACCGGAAACAACCAACGGTGGCGCCACCCCCAAAACCAACGGCTCACTGCGTGGAGCGGATCACATGCTTTTGGGCCGTTTGCCCGCTGAGGATGAACCGCGATCCAGCCAATTCAGGGAAGACCGGAAAACCCTCCTGGTCATCGATGGGGATGCCGACATCCGATCCTTCCTGCGCGCGAAACTGGGTGGGGAGTTCAATATTCTGGAAGCGATCGACGGCTCGGCGGGACTTGAAATCGCCACTGCCGACCTGCCGGATCTCATCCTGTGTGATGAACGTATCGGAAACCTGAGCGGCATCGAATTGTGTGGCCAGATCAAACAGAAGTGGCGCACCCAGCGTATTCCGGTCATCATTTTCTTTTCCGACAACGATGAAAAAACCAGGCTTGCCGCATTCGAAGCCGGGGCCGACGACTGCATTTCCAAACCGTTCAGCTTCAATGAGGTGAACATCAGGATTGCCAACCTGATCGAGCAGAGATCCCGGATTATGGACAGGCAGGAGAGTCAACCGGAAGAATCCTCAAGTCCCCATTCGGTTGACCTTTTGGCCACCGAAGATGATTTCATGACAAACCTCAACCTGTACATTGACCAGAATCTCGACAATGTGGAATTCGGGGTCAAGGAATTGGCCGATTTGCTTTACATGAGCCGGCGCACCCTGCACCGCAAACTTTTGGACCTGACGGGACAGACCGGCAGCAACTACCTCAGGAACCGCCGGCTCCAACGCGCGGCACAACTCCTGTCGAATGGGTACAACAATGTGATGGAAGTCTCGTTGGCGGTCGGATACAAGAACCCCTCCAACTTTTCGCGGGCCTTCCGTGAACTCTTCGGGTCTTCGCCGTCGCAGTATCGCAAAACGGGGTTGTAGAACCTGGAAAAATTCGATTTTTTGACCCGGGATCGTTGACACCTAGAACAGCAGGCCCTAACTGGTGTTGAAATCCAGGACTTGAACAACCCGCTTCGGCGGGGGAGAAAAATGAACGCTCGCACCCACAACACGAA
>JAGLCY010000398.1 GCA_023270185.1 Candidatus Krumholzibacteriia bacterium
GTTTTTCCCCAGTGAGTCGGGACGCAAGCATGATCAGGCCAGCGCAGGTTCCCATCACAGGGTTACGGACGGCAAAATCGAGAAGCGGCTTCCTGAGCCCCACCCGGTCCATGAGCCGGGTCAGGGTAGTCGACTCGCCGCCGGGAATGACCAGGCAGCTCACCTCGGCCAATTCGCCGGGGCGACGCACATCGTAGGTCTCCCGCCCCAGGGAACGGAAGGCCTGGCGATGCTTGTCGAAGTCCCCTTGCAGGGTCAGCAGCCCGACGGGTTTGGCCATGGCCGTTACCAGCCCCGGCCGGCCATCTTCTCGCCTTCGGCCATCTCGTTCACCGCACGGCCCTTCATGGCCTCGCCCAGCTTCATGGAAATTTCCATGAGCTTGGCGGGATCGTCATGATAGGTTACGGCGTCGACGATAGCCTTGGCGCGCGGCGCCGGATCCTCGCTGGCAAAAATGCCGCTGCCGACAAAGACGGTCTCGGCGCCCAGCTGCATCATCAGCGCCGCATCGGCAGGAGTGGCGATACCGCCGGCCGCGAAGTTGGGAACGGGCAGTTTGCCGAGTTCGGCTGTCTGGACAAGGATTTCATAGGGAGCGCCCAGGTTCTTGGCCTCGGCCATCAACTCGTCTGTGCGCATCATCTGCAGACGGCGAATGCCTTCAGTGACCTGGCGCATGTGGGTCACCGCTTCGACTATGTCGCCGCTGCCGGCTTCGCCCTTGGTGCGCATCATCGCCGCGCCCTCGCCAATCCGCCGCAGGGCTTCTCCCAGATTGCGGCAACCGCAGACGAAAGGAACCTTGAAATCATGTTTGTAGACGTGGTTGGCGTTGTCCGCGGGAGTCAGAACTTCCGACTCGTCGATGAAATCAACACCGAGAGCCTGGAGGATCTGGGCCTCGGCGAAATGACCGATGCGAACCTTTGCCATCACCGGAATGGAAACCATTTCCTGAATCTGCCTGATCATGTCCGGCTGGGACATGCGCGCGATGCCACCCATTTTCCTGATGTCGGAGGGGATGCGTTCCAGGGCCATGACGGCCACGGCGCCCGCCTCCTCCGCGATCTTGGCCTGCTCGGCGTTTGTGACGTCCATGATGACGCCGCCCTTGAGCATTTCGGCCAGACCCACCTTGTGGCGGAACTGCTCCTGAATCTCCTGATTGCTCCCGGGAGCCTCCATGATTCTTCCTCCTTAATCAAACCGTTGCACAACGAGGCCGTTGCTGGCAAAACCCAGCGCCTCTTGGTCTTCCAATGATCACAAGATAACAGTTCGGCACGCCGGACGAAAGTACCGCCACGCCCTGCCTGAAAACCTTGAAAAGGTCAATAGGACTGGGAGAACAGCACTCGTCCGATACTCGGCTTGCCGCAGTGCACGCACTCACCCTTGGTTTCATCCCGATCAAAGGGGATGTTCCGGATGGTCACCTTGGTCTTGTCCTGGATGGCCTTCTCGCAGTCGCCATCGCCACACCAGTGACAGTGGGCAAATCCGCCTTCACCCTTGAACAGCTTGGTGAACTCATCCCAGGTATCGATCGAGACGGTGGCTTCCTCACGGCGCTTCAGGGCGCGGTCGAAAAGATCCTGCTGAATCCGTTCCAGTTCAACGGGAACCACGGCTGCCAGGTCGGCAAATCCAATGGGCTGCTTGTTGCGGTCGTGGCGCG
>JAGLCY010000399.1 GCA_023270185.1 Candidatus Krumholzibacteriia bacterium
ACCGCGGCTGCTGGATGTGAGGGGGGAATGGTTCATCCGCGGCGGGATCACCACCAACATCACCGTCAGCTACGTGGATGAGGAATGGGACAACGCCTGATATCTCATGATATTCAGTTGACCACGACCGGAATGCGGGCCCCACACCCGGGGCACCGATCCCCGTCGGTCAGTTTGCCCACCCCCCGGTAGCCGGACCTTTCGACGACCACGGTTCCGCAATCCGGACAGACCGTGTCCCGACCTTCGGACGAATTTGTATTGCCAAGGTAGACATATTTCAGTTTGCCCGCGGCCAATTCCCGCGCCCTTTGCAGGGTGGCCGGCGGGGTGGGCTGCGCATTCAACTTCCAGGCCGGATGGTACGCGGAAAAGTGCAGGGGAATGTCCTGGTCCAGCCCAGCCACGAAATCCACCAGGGCGGTGATCTGGTCATCCCTGTCGTTGTGGCCCGGAATGAGAAGATTCGTGATCTCCAGATGCACTCCCGCTTCCCGGAACTGGCGAATCGAGGCCAATACGGGTTCCAGGCGGGCCTTGCAGATCTTGCGGTAGAAAACGTCATCCATGGATTTCAGATCGATATTCGCGGCGTCGATCAAAGGCAGCAACTCGGCCAGGGGTTCGGGATTGAGATAACCGTTGGTGACCAGAACGTTTTTGAGGCCTTTCTCCCGCACGATCCCGGCGGTGTCCTTGACGAACTCGTACCAGACCAGCGGTTCACTGTAGGTAAACGCGATGCCGACGGACTCCTCGGCCTGGGCCATGGCCACCAGGTCGGTCGGCGAAGTTTTCAGGGTCCTGGCCTCGCCGTTCTGGCTGATGTTCCAGTTCTGGCAAAACATGCAATGAAGATTGCAGCCGGGCGCGGCCACCGAGAGGATCGGACTTCCTGGGTGGAAATGGTAGAGAGGCTTTTTTTCGATGGGATCGATGGCGGACGAAACAATGCGGCCGTAGTGCAGAGGGACCATGGTCCCTTCGTGATTGGCCCGGGTGGCGCAGGGCCCGGTCTGCCCCTCGCGCAACCGGCAGGCGATCGGGCACAGGTCACAGGCCACCTGGCCGTTATCCAACGGACGCCACCAGGCCGCGGTGATCATCATGGCAACCCTCCCCGCGCGATGTTATCCCGCGCGACTTTCGCGTTGGCCCGCAGACCCTCCGGATGGCAGCGCCACAGGGGGGTGCGCCGGAATCTCTTCCTGAAGTCATCGTCGCTCAGTTGGAGCAGATCCGCCAGCTTGATTTCGGGGTGGGACGGTAATGGGGCGTATTCTTTCCGAACCGGTGGTGAATCGGGATTCTCCGCCGCCCGCTGATTCCAGGGGCAGACCGCCTGGCAGATATCACAGCCGAACAGGATACCGCCCTGTTCCGCGCGGCGATCCTCCGGCGTACCGCCTCGCCATTCGATGGTCCAGGTGGAAATGCAACTACCCGCGTCCAGACCGCCGTCCGGCGCTATGGCCCCGGTCGGACAGGCCTCTATGCACCTGGTGCAGGTGCCGCAATGGCTGGTGGCCACCTTGTCCGTTGGACGCCTGCGACGGGCGGTCACCCCGAAAAGAGGTTCAGCCGCCGGAACACCTCCGGTCAACCCCTCGATTTCCAGGTTGGTCAGAGCCACCCCCAGAAACATTCCCGAACCCAGTTTTTCGTGAATCAGGCAGGTGTTCTTGCCCGGAAAACCCAAACCCGCAAGCCAGGCGTATTCGCGTTCCAGGTAGGGCCCGGTGTCGGTGGCGGGGATGGTCTGCAGGCCCCCGATGGCCGCCTG
>JAGLCY010000004.1 GCA_023270185.1 Candidatus Krumholzibacteriia bacterium
GTCACCAAGGCCGGCCAGTGTCTGGATGGCCAATCAGGAATAGCAGTGTGATCTATCACCGGGGAGTCTTCGTCGATATCCACGTTGAAGGAGAGCACTTCGATCGGAGCCCCCGCCGGCAGAACTCCGGTCTCCCCTAGAATGTTGTTCGCTGTCAGGTAATACTCGACAAGTGTCCCGTGCGGCTGGCCATCGATGCCGGCGGTCCAGGTATCTCCCACCGAATTCGCCAAGGGAACGGCCTGCCAGGCCCCACCGTTGAACCGCACCATCAGGGACTCCGAACCGGGAACCAGGCCGGCCGGATCAGTCAGGTTACAAACGACTGGATAAGGTCCGGTTTGATCCTCCGTGTCATTAAGCACGGTATGGCTGAATTTGGGGACGAAGTAGTTCAGTGCCGCCATGGCATCGATCGATCCCCATCCATAATCATTATCAGGGGAATCGGCCCGATCGGCGGTTTCACGAAGGGCGTCCCGCACCTGCATTGGCGTGAGGCCTGGGTGTTTTTCCAACACCAGAGCAGCCACTCCCGCGGTGATCGGACTTGCGAACGAAGTACCGGTCCAGTTGGAAAAGAGGGTATCGGAATCTGAATGGATCATGATGTTGCTTTGGCCCATGGCCATGACATCGGGTTTAACCCGCCCATCGTAGGTCGGCCCCGGGCTCGAGAAGTAAGCGACGATTCCGTTGTTGTAAGTGGCGCCCACGGCCACCGCGCTGTCGGCATCGGCGGGTGCCGTGACCCATCCCCATTCGCTGCTGCGTTCGTTGCCCGCCGAGGTGATCACCAACATGCCGCGGCCGGCGGCCATGTCTGCCGCGATGGAGGTCAGGGCGGTATCGCCGTCCAGGTCCTCGTAGGTATACCAGTAGAAATAGCCCAAGCTGCTGTTCACGAGGTCGGCTCCCAGGGATTCCACCCATTCCAGACCGGCCACCCAGTAGTCTTCCTCGATGGGCTGTTCGTCACCGGTGTCCTCGGTCCGGGCCAGGATAACCGAGGCGTTGAAGGCGGATCCAACGAGATTGCCCTCGCTGAAGGCGCCGAACTGGGACAGGACCTGGCCTCCGTGGCTGAAGTGATCTCCAGGGTCACCCTCCTCCCAGTCAACGATGGGATCGTCGTCAACGAAATCGTAGGTGGCGATCACGTTAAGGTGGGAAAAGGCGATATGGGCGGTGCGGAAACCGGAATCCAGGACACCGATCACGACCCCGTCACCGGTCCAGCCGGCATCGTGTGCGGCGGGAAAGTTGGCCAGTTCAGCCTGGATCAGGCTTGGGCCGTAATCATAGGTGTAATTGGAAGCTGATTTAGCGGTCTGGTCCACCAGGGATTCGGCAGGGACGACATCGTCCAGGGTATCGGGCCTGCGAAAACCCTGGGCCACGGCATCCACCTTGGCAACGAAAGGTAGTCCCGCGATGGCTTCTATCTGTTCAGCGGTGGCGTTGAAGCTGGCCGCGTTGAACCAGCGGCTCTGCTCGCGGGGCTCGGCGCCCACCACAGTCACGGTATTGATGTAACCGGCGGCAACCGGCAGGTCGCGCTCGTCCACGATCCGGCCGCCGGCTTCCATCACCTTGGCCCGACGCTTCGCCGTGCGCGGATTGAGGTTGCGTTCCGCCTGTTCCAGGGCGGCGGACAGGGTGGATTTCGTGATACCCCTATCGGTGAAATAAACCCAGACGGGCAGGGTTTCTTCGGTCATCGCCTTGGTGGCCAAGCGAACCTGGAGGCGCTGCGTTACGACTCCATCGGTATCATCAGCGCCGAAAGCCACCGCCAGTGGAGCCATCAACAGCAGTACGACAAGGACGAACCAGGAAAGGAAATCTCGTCGAACCGGAGTCATCAACAGGGGCATGCGCATGACATTTCACTCCGCTTGGTATTTAGGGAAGGGGAGGTCCCAACGACCTCCCCTTGTCCTGGCCATTCGAAATAGCCAATGTAGGAACGTAGACTACCGGTACAGCGCCTTGACG
>JAGLCY010000040.1 GCA_023270185.1 Candidatus Krumholzibacteriia bacterium
GGATATGGTTTCGATATGAGTGAAACCCTGAAGCTCGACCTGACCGGCGGAGTGGGCCTCGGTTCCCAAAGTTTCATTTCCGGTTATTACGCGGGAATGTTGACGGTTCCAGACACGGATCTCGACGCCTCGATGACCGATTTCTTCGTGCGCGCCGAATTGCCCTTCCACCCGATCCCCTTCCTGTCCATCACCCCCAGCGCTACCTACACTTCGCTGTTGGGTGACGCCAAGAAAGCGCTGGATAACGACGAGATGCTTTATTCGGGCAAAAAGGACAACATGATATGGGGACTGGCCGCGGGCTTCAGTTTCTGATTCTTCACACAACCGGCAGACACACCCCGCGGACCTGGTTCGCGGGGGTTCTTCTTTTCAAAACCGGAACCATCGGGCATCTTTGAAGTTGAAAACCCCGCCGCTGTAAAAATCTGAAATGCGGCCTCAATCCCATTCCCAGGGGGGAAATCCGTGAACGACATTACCGCCGGCCGCTTGGCCATGATATCCCTTTTGATCATGACTGCCGCTGTCGCTTATGCAGCTCCGGCGACCATCACCCTGCCTGCCGATCCGCCGTCCATCCGCACGGTGGAACTGGTCGAGCAGTGGCGCATCGGCGGCGAGGATGACGAAGACATCCTTCTCGGCGTGATCTTCGATGCCGTGGTCGGACCCGATGGCAATGTGTATCTCATCGACCGCCAACTTTCGCAGGTGCTGGTCATTTCGCCCGAGGGTGAACTGGTGACCACGCTCGGCCGTCAGGGCGAAGGACCCGGGGAACTGAACCAACCGCACGGTATGTTACTGCTCGATGATGGAAAGATCGGCGTGATCCAGGGCTTCCCCGGCAAGGTCATTGTGATCAATCCCGACGATACGCCCGGCGGTGAAATCCATATCGGCGGCGCGCCGGAAGAAGGCGGCTTCAACTTCGTGCGTGACTTGGAAAAGTGCGGTGACCATCTGGTGGGCGTCAGGGGCCGGGCGTCTTTCGATATGGAGTCGGGCAAGAGCATCGCGACCAACACTCTTGCCGTCATGGATATGGAAGGTAACGATACCGCGATCGTCGTGGAGCACACCCAGGAGAACGATCTTCAGCGGCGTGTCTTCGACGAAAAAGCCCAATCCTCCGAGATGGACAATTGGGCCATCGGACCGGACTGCATCCTATACACCACCCCCGTGCGTGATGAGTATGTCATCAACGCCCGTGGTCTGGATGGCGAATTGACCCGGGTCATGACCCGCGAATTCAAACCCCGCCACCGCAATGAAGAAGACAAGCAGGAACCCTCCGGCGGCATGGTCATCGTCATGGATGGGGCGAAAATCGAAAACAAGATCCTGGACAATGATCCGGCAATCATGGGGCTGAGTGTGGCCAACGACGGCCGGTTGTTCGTACGGACCTGTTTCGATCAGGACACTCTCCTGGATATCGGCACCGCGGGCCGTTTCGACGTCATTTCCCCGGCCGGTGAGTTTGTCGAACAACTGACCCTGACGGTACCCGACTTCGATGGCGATAAGGACCGCCTGGTCTTCATGGACGGGGTAAATTTCCTGGTGATCCGCAGTTTCGATCAGGCCCAGCAGGCCATGGTGGCGGGATTCGGGGATGATGAAGAGGAAGACGAGGATCTTGGGGATGGCGAACCGCTGGAAGTGGTGTATTACCGGATGCCTTAACTGGTCCCGCTGCCGCATCCTATCACCAATAGCATTGCAGAAAAGACCCCGGGCAGATTCACGCGGAAAAGTACTGGTAGGGAACCCGCTCAGAGTTCGATCTTCTCGTAGACATCCTCTCCGGTTTCGACATCGGTTCCAAACAGCTCCAGGTATTTCACACTGGGTAACATGAAGGTCTCTTTGGCGAAGATATAGATCTTATCCAGCAGCGTCTGCCGTCCGTCGATTTCCATGAAGGCCCTGTATGTGCCCTCGTGCATATCAACCACCAGGTTCCGGCCCACATCCGCTACCATTTCAATGACGAGCCGGTTGCCCTCGCGCGACTCGACATCGAAACCGTAGGCCATCTTCTTTTCGATCCCCTTCAATTCCTCGCGGTGGCCGCCTTCGGCCAGCTTCAGCCAGTAGACGATGACGGGATCATCTTCGGTCAGATTCGAGTCGGGAAGGACCTGAGCGTCGTAGACCACGATGTTGGTGTTTTTGTTGCGCTCGATGTGGAAGAGGCGCTGGGCAGTGGGCGCGACTTCATCGGCCAACGCGCTGAGCGGGGGCGTGAGAGCAAGGAGCAGAATGATGTGGCGCATGCGGCGCACGCCGTAGGCCAGACCGCCGGCCCCTGTCCAAGCTACTCCGGCAGCGGATTGTTTGACCTTGTCACTCATTCCTGCAACCTCCCTCCCACAATGTGCGCGATGCCGAATGTTTGCCGTTCGATGAAGACCTCGGTGAATCCGAATTCCCGCAGCAAGTCCGCGAATTCCGCGGGCGCCAGGAATTCGTCCATGCTGCTGGGTAGATAGCTGTAGGCGGCGCTGTCGCGTCCGATGATCCTGCCGATCAGAGGGATAACCGTATTCAACCCGAAACGGACCAATCCGGGCACGCCACGCGTTTCCCCGGCGGCCCCGCGGTCATCACGGAAAAACTCCAGCACCATGAACTGGCCACCGGGACGCAGCACGCGCGCTACCTCGGCCAGGCCCCGCCGGACATCGGCGAAGTTGCGCACGCCGAAGCCCACCGTCACCGCATCAACGCAGCGGTCACCGAAGGGCAGCTGCATGGCTTCGGCGGACGATAGAAACAGTGCGTCGGCTCCTTCTTTCCCGCGCGAACCCTTGAGCATCTCGAGACAAAAATCCGCGGCTATCCAGGCTCGCCCTTTTCCGGCGCGCCGGCAGGTCAGAGCCAAATCACCAGTACCGGCGCAGAGGTCCAGAACTTCCCAGACATCGGAATCCAGCCGCGCGGCCACGTTGTTCCGCCAGATCTTGTCGCGGTTCAGACTCAGGAAGTGATTCATGAAATCATACACGCCGCTGATGCGCGCGAACATGGAACGCACCTCGCGGCCGTGGGCCTGTTCGTCATTCACCGCCCAGGTGCCGGATTTGCGGCCGTGGATGTTCTGAAAGTTGGTCATGATCCGCCCAACCGCCCCAACAGATCCGCCCATTTCAGGCCGACCTCTTCCTCGAGGAAACGGGCAAAGGATTGGAGGTCCCCGGTGGGGATGTTCGACGCCATGTTGTTTCCTTGGTGGAAATTTCCGGGCTACGCGCGCGAAAGTCCTGAAAACTTAGCAAGGGCGGCCATCAGCGGCAAGAAAGGCCGCTGCCGGGAACGGGTTTGCGGGACAGGATCCTGGTCTCCCCGTAATACTCCTCGAGCTGGTACTTCGCTTCCAGTTCCTCGAGAATGATCGGCAGATGGCGTTGATCAATGGTCGTGTTGAGCTCGTGCATCCAGGCGCCCAGAACCACCACGTCGGGATATTGCAGGTCGAAGGCCTTCAAAACCAGTTCCTTGCCGGCCACATGGTAGTGGACCTTCTCATCCACGGTCAGTTTTTCCGACACCCCCAGGGCGAAATGGTTTTCCAGGCCCGGCAGATATTGCCGCCCGGTCTCGAACACATAACCGGGCCAGAAGGCCAGCACAATATCCTCTGGTTCGGTACGAGCCTCAATGGCCGTGCTCACCTTGGCCAAATGCTCGAAGGACCATACTTCCTTCCAATTCATCCCGGTCTTGTGAACCTGCAGGTCCACCGCCGAAAGCATCGCCCCCAGACACAAAACCACCGTCACGACGACCGCCGGCCTTTTGACCAGTTCAGTCAACCGCACCAGGCCGGCCACCACCAGCGGGGCCAGCAACGGGGTCAAGGGACCCGTGAAATACTGTTCATAGACAGGATCGGGAAACAGGCAGGTCACCGTGTGGGCAACCGCGCCCACACTTGAAATTATCATCAACGGCCGCAAGGAACTGTCGGGGTTACGCCTGGTCCAATCAACACCAAAACCCACCAGAACCAGCTGAAAAAACATGAAGGGATTCAGGAACAGGGCCTTCCCCAGGACCTGCAACGCCACCCACGCCTGAACCCCGTCGGCGGTCCCGGCTCGGCCCAGGGAGCTGAACCTGAGCTGGTGGTAGCTAAAATTGTTGAAGAAAAAGCGATCAGGATCCAAGGCGAAAAAAACCGCCGAGGGCACCAGCCCGACCAGCATCCCGCCAATGTAGGCAACCATCCTGCCCGGACGGAGCCTTTTCTCCATGCCCCGCATTCCAAGCCAAACCAGGGCCAAGGCCAACATCCCGGCCCAGGGCAGATAAAGCAGACGCACCCCCACACCCAGACCCGCGGCCGCGCCGGCCAGCACGAACCACGACCAGCGGCGGGATTGCAGACCCCGATCCAGGGCCCAAAGAGTGGCAAAGACCGACAGGTTGGTTAGGGCGAAGGTCTTGACCGTCACGTTCCAGGACAGGAAGTAGGGGTTCATGGCCACCAACGCCAGCCCCCCTAAAACAATGGCAGGGCGTTCCGGCCAACGCCGCTGCAGGATCAACCCCCACAAAACCAATGAAAGGGCACCAAGCAGCACCGAAAACAGGCGCATGCCAACCAGGGAGGATCCCGCCAGCTTGTAGACCGGAGCATAGAGGTAGGGCAGCAGCGGCATCTGGGGATAGAAGAAATCGAGATAGGGCGTTTGGCCCTCGCTGACCAACCGGGCGGCGGTGGCGTAATAACCCTCATCACCGTCGATGGGTCGATGTCGGCTCAACACAAGGGTACCGGCGAAAAACGCCAGGATGATCAGCAAAATCAGGAATCGATGCTGTCGCGATGTCATTATTTTCCCATGATTTGACGCCTGACAATCCACCCCGATGCACAAAGGTGATTGACAGTCAGAATCTCGAATTATTCAAGGGTATTTGCA
>JAGLCY010000400.1 GCA_023270185.1 Candidatus Krumholzibacteriia bacterium
TCGGGGACCCATCTTCCCTGCCCCTCAAGGCAGCCGCCAAAGCCGCCAGCGCGAACAGGACAAAAGGAGGAGGCAACTGGTTCAGATGACCGATCTGGGCCTGGGTGTAGGGAGCGCCTATCAAAGCCAGGGCAAAAACACCCGCTGTCCAGACAGCTCCACCGGTTGCGCGCCAGAACACCGCCGCGGCAGCGACCGCAAGCAGCAGGCTGCCCAGGAAAGCCCAGTTGTACAGACCGGCGACCGTGGGGTGGAGCAGCAGACGCAGCGGCACAACCAACAAGGCCTGGCCCAGCAGGGAATCCATGAATCCCAGGGCACCCGGAACGGGATAGAAAATGGGAAGGTCGAGCCAGAGCGAGGGCTCGGTCCAGTGGCGCGCGGTCCACTCCAGGATGCCGAGCTGCAACATGGCGTCGATGCCCCCGAAGGGAGCGACCACCGAGCCGGACCAGTCCCGCCAGACGGGGCCCAGACAGGCCGCGACCACCAGCAGGACTCCCATCCAGGCCAGACTGCCGGAAATTTTTTCACGCATCGATTCGCTCCGTCGGATGGTCCGCCAGAATCCAGCCCGTAATCCCGTGTTGGAGATGGTGGATATACCTGAAATCCTGTCTGCCGTCCAGGAACCGGCCCAGCTTGCGGGTCCGGATTCCATGCCGGCAAATGAGGATGAATGGTTTATCCCTGCCCGCCACCTTATCAAACGCCGCCAGCCAGGCGTCAAGATCGTATTTATTTCGTTCTTCGAAAAAAGTGATGAGATGACTGCCCTCGATCACCCCGGTCTCTTCCCATTCGGGCGCGCGGCGAATATCGATCAACGGCGCACCGGCGGCTGCCATATCGATCAGTTGATCGTCGGTCAGGTCGCCCACCGTGGCCCCTGGTGGGGTATTGAGTAGAAGGTGAATCACACTGAACGTCCCCTGGCTTTTGCTTTCCGGGTCATAACCTTGAAATAGACCGCGAAGTTGATCACCAGGATCAATACACCCAAAACCACCTGGGTCTGGCGCGTCAGACCCGGAGGATAAACGATGGGAATGATGTAGTGATCAATGAATCCACCACTGTAGGCCTCCGCGTTGCCGGCCTGGCGCAGGTAATTTTCCAGGGGCGTCAACGGGCACGGCGCCCCGAATAATTCCACGAGCCCTCCCCAGACCGCGGTCGGCACGTGGACCCAGATCATCCAGGGCCATTTGAACAACGTCAGTCCGCCCAGGATGACGAAGAGGATGAAGATCAGGTGGGTGACCACGATCCCATCGGCGGCAATGCGGGATAACAGTTCCACTCCAGCTCCCGGTCAGGGTTTTTGTAAAACGAATCCTTGATCAAAACCTCGATGAAAAGATCCTGATTGTCGATCACTTCATCGAGAAGTTTCTTTTTCACTAGCGCGACATATATAGCGCATGATCTCGCGTGACAGACGGTACTCTCCCGCGGATGGCAATCGATTTCCGTGAATCCCTTGAACCGTTGGATTCCCATCCGCAATTTCTGATACCGATGAATCGCGTGAATGGCCAACCAGTCGTAGAACATGGTTCCGGACTTCGTCCCCCACTCCAGGTCCATGAAACGGAATCCGACGTGTTTTCCAGAACTCGTCAGCCTTTCGTCGCCGATTATTTCCTCATCACCCTTTCCGTACAGGTCGGTAAACGGACCACCCCCGGTGAACACCATGCTTCCATGGTAAACCGCGTTCAGCGAAACGAGATATGACCTGTCATCTTCCACGGCCAGGTTCGCCGCGCAGATTTTGGCGCCAAGAGGCTCATCCGATTCCGGAGATACTTCCAAAAGGGGAGCCAGATTCCGGCGCCTGGCGGCGGCATGCAGCTTGGCGATGTTGGCCTTTGCCTGCTCCGACGAGGGCTCCGACAGCCAGTGGGAATCCACCTCGTGTTCATGGACGAGTTGCGGATGGTCGGGATCGATGTCCGGGACAAATATCGGCCGGGTTGCCATTCAATTCCTTTGGTTTGCTCTACTCGAACCTGTGGTCGGCCTTGTGGTCCGATACCCTGCCTTTGGCGTTATCCAGCCAGCCGCATCTGACATCATCCACGGCGTTGAATTCCGGCACGTACGGTTTGATATCCAACAGGGGCGTCCCGTCGAGAACGTCGACATTCTCAATCTCGAGAATACCATTTTTCATCCCGAGCAGACGGACCACGGACAGTCCTATGGGATTCGGTCGTTTGGGAGCCCTTGTGGCGAAAACCCCGTGCAGCTCATTGTCCAGGAACGGAACAACCTCAAGACGATAGCCTTCGCTGCGGTGAAAGTGATACAGCAGGATAATATGGGAAAACCCGTCAAGGTCCTTCAGGCCCGCCCTGAAGTCCTCGTGAACTTCGACGGTTCCGGCAACACCGACCGCACCGGCGGGCTGGATCGGCATATCCTTCAATGCAGTGAAGGGCGAGTGGATGATCCCGATGGGTTTCAGCTCGACAGGCATGCGGACTCCCGGGTTAGGGACAAAGATTTCCTTGATATGGCGAAGTTTTTTCGCCGCGTCGGCAACGATAAGCCACACGCGCCTCGGCAACCCGCCAGGTCGAGTTCGGTCCAGGACTCGGGCGGTATTCGGGCGAACTCCGGCCGTGATTCCGCTTGTGCGCAGCCTGCGGTTGTAGCCAGCAATCCGAGGAGCAGGTACATTTTCAACATTTCATCTCCTGATTACAAATAATTGGAAATTCCAGTTCATCCCGACGGCAACCCCAGCAGGAAAACCAACAGGCACGCCGCAGTGATGATCGCAAAATTCATCAATCTCAAGCCTCGTCGCGGCAGGTCCCGTCGCTCCCAGGCAACCAGGAACGCAACCGCCCCCTGAAGTGAATAGAACAGGGCGAAAGCACGTGAAGCGTAGGCGATAATCTGGTTGACGTCAGTTTCCCAGGTCAGGGCCACGGTGACCAGCAGCACCATGAGATATCCGGTACCAATCGAAAGCCTGTTCCGGCTGAGATCCTTGATCAGTCCCCCCGCGCCGGAATTATCGGCAACTGCGGCACTGAACTGGCTTCCCACCGCAGCGATCCCGAGCAACAACGGCAGGATGGGAGCCACAGGTTTCATCATCTCGATAATTGCGGTGACGTCGGCGCCAAGATCATCATGGAAAAGCACTGTCGCCAGCCCGATGAACACAACGTAGATGACGGCGGAGATTATCTGGGCATTGCGCATGGTCGAGATTCGTTGTTCAGCCGGGTGCTGGTCACCGAGATAGCGCGAAGTTTCAAATCCCTGGACCACTATCAAAAGACCAAGGACAACCCTCAGATCCTGGAACCCGGTATGGGTGGAAAGCTGTGGCAGCACCCATTCACCAGCCAGAAGAAGCCGCCCATTGTAGATCAGCAGCCCCACCAGAAGAGCCCCGATCACTCCCAGATTGAGGCTTACCGCGAATTTTTCGACCTTTTCCAACTCATTGAGTCCACGCCAGATACCGATCCCGCCTATCGTCACCAACAGCGCCGT
>JAGLCY010000401.1 GCA_023270185.1 Candidatus Krumholzibacteriia bacterium
TCTCCGTCGGAGATCAAATCGCCGTCACTGTCGGGATTGTAGGGGTCCATCTCATTGGCCGTTTCCGTGTCGTTGTCGACGCCGTCGCCGTCGATGTCATCGTCGCAAGCGTCGCCGAAGCCGTCCTCATCCAAATCAGCCTGGTCGAGGTTGGCCACGGTCCGACAGTTATCCTCTCCGTCGAGCACTTCATCATTGTCCGAGTCGGTGTCCTGGAAATCAGGGATACCGTCTTCGTCGGAGTCCACGGGAAGGGTATTGGGGTCTTCGTCGCCGGCCTCTTCGATATCGAGCACCCCGTCATCGTCCGAATCCTCTTCCAGGGCATCCAAGATCCCGTCTCCATCGGTGTCTGTGGGGTTATCCATGTCGCCCACTTCATCCGGATCGAGGATGTTGTCTCCGTCGGAATCGACCAGGGTCGGGTCCAGCTCCGCCGCCAGCTCCCAGGGATCAGGCAGGCCGTCGCCGTCCGTATCGGTGTAACCCACCATGATGGTTTGAAGATGCGTCGCCTCCAAACTACCGTCGGAGGCCGTGAAGGTAAGCTCCCAGGTGCCGGCATCAGCAAAAACCGGCGTCCAGACGAACATGCCGCTGTTCTCGTCCAAGCTCGCCCCGGGGGGCAAAACCAGGGCAGCATAGGTGATCGGATCGTCTTCCGGATCCACCGCGGTCAGGGTGAAGGTCAACTCCTCGCCCTCTCCCACCAACAAAGCACCGTCCGGTGTGGGCGGAACAAAAGCGGGCGGATCGTTGATCGGGTTGACCGTCACGGTCACGTTGACCACATTGGAGTCAGCCTGGCCGTCGTTGGCTCGATAGGAAAACACATCTTCGCCATGGAAGTTGATGCTGGGTGTGTATAAGAAAGAACCGTCGGCGTTCAGCAAGAGGACACCGTTTGACGGCCAAGCATCAAGCACCGCATTCAGGGTGTCGCCATCGAAGTCCGCGTCGTTACCCAGGACGCCTGGAACCGACACAACCAGCGCGGTATCTTCATCTGTTGCATAGCTGTCTTCGGCTGCCAGAGGCGAATCGTTGACCGAGTTGACCGTAATCAAAACAGTTGCGAGGTTGGAATTGACCAGACCATCGTTGGCCCAATAGGTAAAACCATCGCTGCCGTGGAAGTTGGCGTTGGGGGTGTAGGTAAAAGTGCCGTCGGAGTCCAAACTAAGAGAGCCGTCGGTCGGCCCGACATCCAGCACCGCGCTCAGCACATCGCCATCAAGGTCCGAATCGTTATCCAAGACACCCGGCGAGTCCCCGATCAGCATGGAGTCCTCGTTGGTGGAATAGACGTCATCGACGGCCACCGGCGGATCGTTAATCGGGTTGACCGTGATCGTCACGGTGGCGAGATTGGAGTTGAGCAATCCATCGTTGGCCCGGTATGTGAAGCTGTCGGAGCCGTTGAAGTTGGCGTTGGGCGTGTAAGTAAAAGAGCCGTTGGCGTTCAAACTGAGAACGCCGTCCGTCGGCCCAGCACCCAAAACCGCGCCAAGGGAAGACCCTTCTATGTCCGAATCGTTGCCCAGGACACCCGGCACCGCCACGACCAATTCCGTGTCCTCGTTTGTGACGTAGCCGTCATTGACGGCCACCGGCGGATCGTTGACCGGGTTGACGGTGATCGACACGGTCGCTGGTGGCGAAATATAGTAACAATTGCTGGCAGCATAGCTAAAACTGTCGCTTCCGTTGAAATTCAGGTTCGGGGTATAGACGAAAGATCCGTCGGGATTCAGGGCCAGGCTACCATCGCCAGGGCCACTGACAAGAAAGGCATGGAGGGGAAGCCCCGCGGGATCGCTGTCGTTGGTGAGAACGCCCGAGGCACTTACGTTCAGCGCTATGTCCTCATCGATGGAATAACCGTCATCAACAGCCACCAGCGCCCCTGGCAGGCCAGAAGCATCGACCATGAGGGAGACGGCATCGATACCAATGTCCGCCGGGCCCGAATAGGGCTCCGGGATCCATAGGTCGAAGGCCAGCTGAACCACCTGCCCCTCGTGCGCCTGAAGGTATGCCGTCACATCGGCCATCACCGCCTGCCAGGGATCATCACCGATCGTGCTGGCCCAAAAGATACGCTGAAATGCGACCAAGTCACCGGTGGCACTCAACAGAAAAACCGTGAACACCCTGTCTTCCAGGGCAGGAACCATCAAAAGATCCCACATGACGAAATAGTCAAATCGCAAAGAAGCGGAGGCCACCCCATAGGGCACAACGAAATCCTGACCAAAGGTCTCGCTTACTGGGCCCGGTCCATCGAAGGCGGAAATGGCTATCCAACTTCCATCGACAGGTATGTACGGTGTCCCCCAGCAGGGACCTAATCCCGAGCTGTCGGGGTTCCAGGCAGCGTCACAGCCCATGAGCGGATCCCCATCAGACCACCAGGAGTCAAACTGGGACTCAAAACCGCCGTTTACAATAAGCTCCCGGGGTCCTGGAACCAATCCACATTCCCAAAACCGAATCGCCAGATCATCGTAGCTCACCCCCACCGAGGGCCCGGCATACTGTATGCCGTCCGAGGCGTCCGTGTTGGCGATGCCCACGGTCGTCCTGTCCGGGAGATTTGCGTAGTCATAGTGGAACTCGATTTCGCCTGTCTCGAAGAGCTTAATCTGCCAGGTGACATCCGCTGTAGCGGAACTGAACATATGAATATCGGTGAATTGGACGATGAAGCGGTTGGGTGCCGGCCTGAATTCGTAGCTGATGGAACCGCCATCCATCGGGTTCAAATCTCTCCATGACGGCGCGAGCATGGTGTATTCTGGGGACATTCCATCCGGTATGATCCGGCCGCTGCAGCAACCTTGGTCCGTATTGGGGGCCAGATTGATGAAGCCGTTGCTGGAAATGTACACGTCCGGGTAGGCCACCCCGTAGTAAACAAAGTTGAAGCCGATGGGGATGGCCGGGGTGACCTGATCGTCTGAGAGGGTAACCGGGGTGCCGGTCAGTGATATGTCCTCAAAATCATAGGTCACCAGCCCGCAAACATCATCGCTGTCCGAATAGCAATAGCGCTGGCCGGCGTCCGACCCGAACCGGGCCGATGCCCAATTGGGCAGGAGCAACAAAACAATCGATAAGAACGCGATTCCTGTTGTCTTCATATTTCCTCCGCGTTTCAGGGCTCAAGGCACCTGTGTGCTTGTTGCAATCAAAATGCTTAGCCATTTTAGCACATTAAGAGACATCTTGCCTGACAGCCCCAAGAAATAGACAAATCATGTCCGTTTACTTCCAGGGTGGGGCGTAGTAGCTTCCCTTGTCGTCTTGAAAAACACCCACAGAAAGACCACCATGACCAGCTTCAAACAACTCAAGCTTATCGATCCTTTGATGCGCGCCATCGCGCAGGAAAACTACCAAGAACCCACCCCGATCCAGGCCAAATCCATTCCCTTGCTTCTGGAAGGCCGGGACGTTTTGGGCTGCGCGCAAACAGGAACCGGAAAAACCGCGGCCTTTGCCTTGCCCATGCTGCAAATGCTGACCGAAAGCAACGCAGCCCAGGGCAAACCGATTATCCGCGCCCTGGTGTTGTCGCCCACGAGGGAACTGGCTGCTCAAATTGAAGAGAGCTTTCAGACTTATGGCCGCTATTTAAAACTGCGACACCTGGTGATCTTCGGCGGGGTCAAACAGAATCCGCAGGTCGCCGCCCTGCGCCAGGGCATTCACATCCTGGTGGCCACCCCGGGCCGGCTCTTGGATCTGATCAATCAGGGCTACGTTCACCTGGATCAGGTGCAGTTCTTCGTGCTGGACGAGGCCGACCGCATGCTGGACATGGGCTTCATCCACGACATCCGCAAAGTCTTGAAGCTTCTGCCGGAAAAGAGGCAAAACCTCTTGTTCTCGGCCACCCTGCCCCCGGACATCACCCGGCTGGCCGGGGCTTTCTTGGACAATCCCGTGCGAGTGGAAGTCAGCCCTCCGTCTTCCACCGTTGACCAAATCGAACAAAGCCTGATGTACGTGAGCCGTCCAGACAAGCCCAGACTTCTGATCGAATTGCTCTCTCATCCGGA
>JAGLCY010000402.1 GCA_023270185.1 Candidatus Krumholzibacteriia bacterium
AGACAGCGACGGCCTTTCCCGGTAATACCGGTCAGATTCCAAACAGCGTTGCACCCCTGGCCGAAATGCTTCGTCTTAACGGATACAGTACCGGTGCGTTCGGTAAGTGGCACGAGACCGCCGCCTGGGAGACAAGTGTCTCGGGCCCCTATGATCGCTGGCCCACACATCAGGGGTTTGACAAGTTTTACGGCTTTATCGGGGGCGAGACGGATCAGTGGTACCCGCTGGTCTATGACGGTGTAACCAGAATTACTCCGCCGCACACGGAGGGCTACCACTTTACCGTCGACATGACCGACCAGACGATCAACTGGGTGAAAGCGCAGCAGTCAATGACACCGGACAAACCCTTCTTTATTTACTACGCTACCGGTGCCGTTCACGCACCTCACCATGTTCCCAAAGTGTGGGCCGACAAGTACAAGGGGCAGTTCGACAAGGGCTGGGATAAGATTCGAGAGAATACGACTGCGCGCCAGATAAAGATGGGTGTAATTCCCGCTAACACGAAACTGGCCCCGCGGCCGGACGACATCAAAGCTTGGGATTCGCTACCCTCTGATCACCGTCGACTATTTGCCCGCCAGGCAGAGGTGTTTGCTGGCTTCATGGAACAGACCGACCACGAGGTCGGGCGATTGGTTGATGCCCTGAAGGATATCGGGGAGCTGGATAATACTCTCTTTATCTACATCGCGGGAGACAATGGCACGAGTGCTGAGGGAGGGTTCGTCGGCATGTTCAACGAGATGACATACTTCAATCAGGTGGTGGAGAAGGTGGAGGATCTTGTCCCGTTGATCGACAAGTGGGGTGGTCCCTATACCTTCCCGCATATGGCCGCAGGCTGGGCTGTCGCCTTTGACGCGCCATTTTCGTGGACCAAACAGGTCGCATCGGACTTCGGCGGTACACGTAATGGAATGGTTATTCACTGGCCGAAGGGCATTAAGGAAAAGGGCGGCCAGCGCAGTCAGTTCGGGCACGTCATCGACATCGCGCCCACAATCCTGGAGGCCGCAACTCTGCCGGAGCCCAGGAGCGTCAACGGAACACTGCAGACACCTATCGAGGGAACCAGTCTTTTTTACACATTTGCCGATGCAAAGGCCAAAGAACGTCACACCACACAGTACTTCGAGATGTTCGGAAACCGGGCTATCTATCACGATGGCTGGCTGGCCCGCACACTCCACCGGGCTCCGTGGCAGACAAAGAAGCAGCGTCCGCTCATATCTGATATCTGGGACCTCTACAACGTTCGGGAGGATTTCAGCCTCATCAACAATCTTGCCAGCGCACAGCCGAAGAAACTGCGTAAACTCCAGGCCCTGTTCATGAAGGAGGCGGAGAAGTACCATGTCTTGCCCATTGATGACCGCACGGTCGAACGCGTCAACGCTGCAATTGCCGGGCGGCCGGACCTCCTGGGCGATCGCAAGTCGCTCACGCTTTACGACGGGATGAATGGCATGCTGGAGAATACCTTCCTGAATGTGAAGAACCGTTCGATGACGATTACGGCTGAACTGGTGATTCCCAACGGCGGAGCGAACGGTGTGATCCTGGCTCAGGGGGGACGTTTCGGGGGCTGGTCGCTCTATATGAAGGACGGCAAACCGGTCTATACCTATAATTACCTCGGACTCGAGCGTTTTACTGTCGCATCAGCCAGGGCAGTTCCAGCGGGGGACGCTACGGTTGTGTTGGATTTTGTTTACGACGGAGGCGGGCATGGCAAGGGCGGCATGGCTACTCTCTCTGTGAACGGTAAGAAGGTCGCCGAGGGCCGGATTGAGAAGACCCAGCCATTAATCTTTTCTGCTGATGAAACGGCTGATGTCGGTCTCGACAACCAGACACCCGTAGCCGAGGATATTGGCATCGGGCGCGATGAGACTCGCTTTACCGGCAAGATCCACAAGGTCGTCCTCGGGGTGAAGGATGTGAAGTAGGACCCGCCTGGTACACAAAACGGTTGCAGTGGGCGGCGCTAACGCGTTGCCGCTGAACCGTGACCAGAAAACCAGGAACTTACTATTATGAGAATCGTAAATGTAAAATCAACTACCAGTATGGTTTTATTACGTCTTTTTTTTGCGGCGTTATTTCTGATACCGGTTTTCGGCGGTTTGACCGGGTTGCCGGCTTCCGCTGAAACTGCCCGCCCTACTGGAGACCCGACAAAAGTGCATGTTAGCATTTTTATACTTGATGTGGATGGGATTAACAACGCGGATCAGAATTTCGACGCCAATGTTTTTTTCTTGTTTCGCTGGGCCCTCTGGTTGTTTCCAATGGTATTTGCGGTGGTTGTAGTAATTACCGTTGGCTTATGAGGGGAGCTATGCTTAGTAGAAAAAGATATGAAGAGATGAATAATAAAGAGCATAAACGAT
>JAGLCY010000041.1 GCA_023270185.1 Candidatus Krumholzibacteriia bacterium
GGCACGCTGGTAGTCATCGGGATGCACATGCATGATGTAGCGATATCCCCCGCGGCCATCGGTCATCCCGTTGGCGCTGGAAACATTGATTTTCGCGTCACAGAGTTTCTCGTGGATGTTCACCAGGGCGCCCAATTCATCGTCACCGTGGACAATGAAAGCATGATGGGGGCCCACCAGCCGAAGGCCCTCGTGCCGGGCCAGGTCACCCAACCAGGTAGAGTTCAAAGGGTAGATTACCAACTGGGTTCGATCCCTGCCCACAGGGAACGCGTTGAACGCGACCAGGTTGACATCCTCCGTAGCCAGCAGTTCGAGAAAGCGGCAACCCTGACCGGGTTGATCCTCGACCGTGGTGTAATAATAGTCCACGGCATAGATATTGGCCGTCATTGCGGCACCTTCCTTGTTTGCGGCATACAGCCGTGCCGTCCGAATCCGCGTGGGGTACGGAACCGGTAATGGCTTCCCACCAGCCTGCTGCGATTTCGGCCGAAAGGATCAAAGCCGGGGTGCTACAGACTACGGGACCGCCGGAAAAATGTTCTCGCCTACGTACACAATGTACTGGCAACTCCAGTATACCACACCCCCGGCGGGACACCAATATCTCTGTTAATTTATTGTCAGTAGCTGATAAAAGTCGGCAACTGCCGGAAGGGAATCATTTCTTCGGTCGGATGAGTACGGCTTCCACATCGCCGTGCCGTTCCTTTTTGCCGGCGCCGTGCTTGTGAAGCTTACCCAGACCTTCCCAGTGATGCTCGACCTCCCACCGGAAGAAAAGCTTGAGGATTTCCCCTTTTTCCAGGAAAAGGCGATTCATTTCGCCGTCCAGCGAACGGAACGAGCGCCCACTGCGCCGTTCCCATTCCTTGCAAAGGGTGTCGAAGGAGGGGTCTTCATTGTGCCAGGCCGTCAGGAACAACGCTCCTCCCGGACGGGTCCAATGGTGGAGACGATCGACCAGCGAGGCGCAGCCTTGCAGATTGAGCGTCTGCATCAAACCGAAACAGAGCACCACGTCGAAACTGCGGTCCGGTTCGTAATCCATGAAGTCCTGAAGGTGGGCTTCCAGGGGAAGATTTTCTTCGCCGGCAATGCGGTTCACCGTGTCCACGGCAACCCGGGAAGTGTCGATGCCCGTCACGTGGCAGCCCCGGCGGGCCAGAGGCAACGCGTTGCGGCCCTGGCCAATGCCCAAATCCAGCACCCGCGCGCCGTCGGGGATGAGCTCGGCGCACTTCTGCAGCAGGTGCGACTCTTTCGCGCCGAATAGGGCTGCGTCTTTTTCGTAGGAACTGTCGTAGTTTTCCGTCAACCGGTTCGCCGTCCTGTCTTCAGCTTCCTGGTCCGCGTTTTGAGCCCCCAATACTTAACGTCAGGGCCCCGATCAGGCAAGCATCAAAGGGTTTTCGGGTGGATCTTGCCGCGCGCCCCGTTCCTCGCTTGACGATTGACCTCTTCCGTCTTCTTTGCCATGATCGCCGCCTCTTCAAATCGTGCGCATGCCAACCGGGAGATGGGTCATGTCGAAAAGCGTTCTCAGGCTGAGTGTTCTGTTTGTCCTTCTGTTTGTCCTTGCCGGTTCAGCCGCCGCGAGCGAACCGACCGAAGCCTTGGAATCCGGCCCGAAATGTAAGTTCGATGATGCCATCGGCGTCATTGCCGCCGGGGAAAACCCTCAGATCACGTTCCGGCAATACGCCGCCCTGTGCGCGCCTATCCTGTGGTTCTCGCCCGATGAACCGCTGATCGGGGAAACCGAGGGCAAGGACATCATGATGCCCATGGCTTTTCCGTTCCAGGGCGTAGCCGAAACCCCGGTGGTCTATTACCGGATCCGCACGCTTTTGGTTCGCGCCGACCAGGATGACGACATCATCATCGCCGAAGACGCCGACCGCCTCGATACACTGGTCGACTTCCGCCAGATCGCCGGCGTTGATCTCGATTTTTTCTTCTACTATCCCTTCGAGGAAGGGCTTGGCGCCCATATCCATGATGTTGAATCGGTTTACATGAAGACCTTCGTCCAGCGTTGTGACGAATGTGGGGAAACGCACTACGCGCTTCGGATTGATCGCACCATCGCCAAGGCTCACGGTGTCCTCTGGTACGACAACAACCTGGTTTCGGACAAGTACACCAAATTCCCCATGACCATCCTGGTCGAGGAAGGCAAGCACGCGAGCTGCACCGACAAGAACCAGGACGGTGTTTACACACCTACCTACGATGTGAACATGCGCGTCAATGACGCCTGGGGAGTGCGGGACATCATGCGCTCGGGCGGTCTTTATTCGGGCGGTTTCCAGGCCTGGATGGCCAAGAGGCGACTTCCCGAACATCGGGTGTTTCCGCCCTTGCCCGAGGCGAGTCCCCTGCGGGAAAAATTCAGCGAGGACGGCGTCTATGCCCCGAACAACGCCATCTACGAACTGAGGCCCTTCCCCCGGTCTGCCGACGCAGCGGACGACCCCCACCTGGTGCCGTTCATAGCCGACAAGGGCGACGAGGACTGGCCCCAAATCGTATCCGATACCGACATGACCAGCTTTACGCGTTGGCTGGACGATGACAGTTTCATCAACTCGATTTCAGTATCGGCCCGGTTCGATGGTCTGAACCACGGCAGCCGCGACAAAACCTTCGGCATCTCCGTCATTTTCCCCCTGCTGATCGTCAAGAACGTGTCCGATCCCGTTGGCGGCGGCTGGTTCGTGAACCGGGTCTACTTCAAGGACAAGAAAATGCGGGACATCTCCTGGAATCTGGTCTACACCACCAGCGCCTCCCGCTGGCTCGACGGATATTTCGCAATGGGCTGGGAGTGGGACAAGGACGACGAGGGCAACCTGCACACCGACCAGATGACCGAAACCGGCATCAAGCTGCGGTTCAACCTGGGCAAAACACCACTGGGATTCCTCAAGTCCCTCGGTACGGATTTCTGGGGAGTTCGCTTTGGCATCAAGAACAAGGGCTTCTTCAACTGGGAACAGATGGGCTACGCCATCGAAATCGGGGCGGGGTCGTTCTAAATATCTGGTTTTCAGGTGTCCGGTAGATATCTTTGGTGCAAATCCTGAGTCCCTCGTGGGGCTCGAAACATTGATCTGTTCAAGGAGTCTGAAAATGGCCAAGTACAGGATCGGATGGATGCCCGGCGACGGTGTGGGAGTCGACGTAATGGACGCCACCCGGATCGTGCTGGACAAGCTGGGTTTCGACGCGGAGTACGTGCACGGTGATATCGGCTGGGAATTCTGGAAGACCGAAGCCAACCCCTTGCCCGACCGCACCATCGAAATGTTGGGCGGTGTGGACGCCTCCCTGTTCGGCGCCATCACCAGCCTGCCCAAGGAAGAGGCCGAAGAAGCCCTGGTTCCCGAACTGCGGGGTACCGGCAAGGTCTACCGCAGCCCCATCGTCCGGCTGCGTCAGGAGTTCAACCTGAGCACCAACCTGCGGCCCTGCAAGGCATACTCGGGCAATCCGTTGAACTTCAAGGACGGCCTGGACCTGGTCGTGTTCCGCCAGAACACCGAGGGTCTGTACATGGGCGTGGAATATCATCCGCTGCCCCAGGACGTGCGCGATAAACTGACCGAAACCCACCCTTCGCAGATGGGCAAACTCGAAGGCACCGCCAACGAGGACATCGCCATCTCCACGCGGATCTTCACCCGCAAGGGCTGCCAGGAAATCGTGCGCGCCGGCTTCGAGTACGCCAAGAAGTTCGGCTACAAGACGGTGACCATCGTCGAAAAGCCCAATGTGGTGCGCGAGACCAGTGGCCTGATGGTGCGCGAAGCACGCAAGATCGCCGAGGAGTACCCCGGCATCGAACTATGGGAGACCAACATCGACGCCATGTGCATGTGGCTGGTGAAAAATCCCGAGAACTACGGGGTGCTGGTGTCGAGCAACATGTTCGGCGACATCGTCAGCGACCTGTGCGCCCAGCTCGTGGGCGGGCTCGGGTTTGCCTGCAGCGGCAACATCGGCGACAAGGTGGCCGTGTTCGAACCGTCGCACGGTTCGGCGCCCAAGTACGTGGGCATGAACAAGGTCAACCCCATCGCCATGATCCTGTCGGCCAAGATGATGCTCGACCACCTGGGCGAGGTCGATCTGGCCGACAAGCTGGAGAAGGCCGTGGCCGAGGTCATCGCCGAAGGCAAGGCCCGCACCTACGACATGGGCGGCAGCACGACGACCACCGAAATGGCGGAGGCTGTCGCGGCGAAGTGCTGATTGGCTGATTGATTACCGGTTGAAGCAAAAAGGTCCCACGGGGGGCCTTTTTGCGTTTTCTGGTGAACGCGTAAGTGGCTGAATTTAGTTGGAATTATTACGATTACTCCTTGTATTTTCGCTTTCTTTTCGTATATTGGAATCACCTCCCAAAACCCTTAAATATGGAGGAATTCCATGTCCGCAATTTCTTATATTCCCGACCAACCTGCCGCCAAGGTTCACGCTTCGCTCCGCAGTTCGCTAACTGCCCTGGAAAATGCCCACCAATGCTCCGTGTTGTGGTTCGGCGAGGTCATGCGACGTAAACTTTTCCGTGACCTGGGCCACTCCTCCATAAATCAGTACGCCATTCAGGAACTGGGTTTTTGTAAGTCCAAGACCGACGACTTCATCCGGCTGTCGCGGCAACTGGATAATCTGCCGGCCGTGCGCGAGGCCGTTGCATCCGGCGAACTCGGTTATACCAAAGCCCGGGAGCTCGTGTCGGTGGCCACACCTGAAACCCAGGACACCTGGCTCAAGGCCGCCAAGGGAACACGCAAGGAATTGATCCATGAGGTGAAAAAGGCTAAACGCGCGGCCAAGGTGGATCCGGGCCAAGGTGAGTTGCTGCCTTCATCACCATCCGTAGTCGCGCCGCGCGAACTGCCGGTATGCTTCAGACTGAACCTGACGCCGGAACAGGAGGCGCGCCGTTCGGCGATGGTCGAACGGCTTCACAGGTTGGGGGGCGTACCGAATGATCGCGCCGAGTTGATGCTGGAAGCCTTGGCGGCTTTGTTGGAAACAAAAGAGTTACAGGGCCAAAAGTGCCCCCGGGGGCACCTCGCCAACCGTCCGCCGGTGCAGATCCACGTCCATGAAAATGCGGCCACTGGTCGCATGACCGTCCAAACCGAGGCGGGCGAACGCGAGTTGAGCAAAGCAGAGTCGGAGCGGATGCGATGCGACGCCGCCGTCTGCGAACAAGGAGGCCGCAACATGACCACAATCCCCCCACGCGTGCGTAGAGAGGTGTTGGCTCGCGACAAACATCAGTGCCAGGCCCCGGGTTGTGGGCGAACGAGATTCCTGGAGGTGCACCACATCGTGTCACGACAGCAAGGGGGCAGCAATAAGACGGAAAACCTGATGACCCTCTGTGCATCCTGCCACCGGTTATGGCATGAGAGGGGGAGCGGAAGCGTGGTCCAGGATCAGTCGATGACCCCGGTCTTCGGAAAATAGGTGCTCCAGGCAAACCAGTAGGCCGTTCGCACGACCAGTTCCTCACCCGTATCGCTGCGGACCGCGCTCACCCCGCCGTCGGCATTGCGCGTCACCTTGACTTCGACATCCCCCAGTTTCCCGGTCACCGAAGCGCCGGCGGAAAGCGCCTTGTCGGCCACCGCCAGGGAGTGGGTCCCCAACATCACGCCGTGGACCAGTGATTTGCCCGGCAATCTGTCTTGCGCCCAGACCGTGCTGAACAAGCCGGTTTTTTCCGGATCGTCGAAGTATCTCTGGTAGGGAGCCGATTTGATTTCTTCGCTTTTCTTCAGAACCCGGGTCTTGGGGTGATTGGCCACCCACTGTGCCCACGTGGTCTGCACGACGGGAATCATCTCAAGTTGCGTTCCCTTGTATTCACCTTCCAGACATTCCCCGGTCACATGGCTCCATAGCGAGCCGGTTTCCTTGTCCTGCATGACCAGACTGTTGCGCCAAAGCTTGCCTGAGACGATGAAGGTCAGGGTCTTTTCTTCAACCCGGCGGACGTGAACCACGCCCGAATGACAAATGGGTCACCAGGTGGCGGCGATGGCTGTCCCATTGAATACGTCGTTCACTATTTCATGGTGATCCAATTGCCATGTGGACCAGCAGACCGCGTCGCCTTCGCTCGCCAGACCCATCACGCTTTCATCAGCGGACATCTGGGCCGCGGCTTCCTCGCCGGTCACGAATTCGGGATCCAGGATGGCAGGGATGCCGTCGGGCGGCAAAAGGGTGTGCATCTCGTCGCCGTCGAAGGTGCCGTACACCTCGGGTTCGGGACGTTCAGCCGAAGCAGCGGCCACCACCAGAATGGCGGGCAGCACGATGAGACAGAATGCGGCGGCAGACCGCCTCGCGGTTGCGGTGGTCATGGGGAATGACTCCTTCGAGGATGATTAACGGCGTCAGATCCGCACGGACCTGATCATATGATGATATTTCCCTGAACGCACCCGAATAGAGTGTCAGGCGTTTTCCCGGAGAAGCCCCAGGGCGGAAATCTCAAGCGGACCCAAAGCGCGAATCTGTTCGGTGAACTCGCGGACGATGCCGAGAACACTGTCCACGCCCGGAGCGCAGATCCATTCCTGTCGCAGGCGGCCAGGCGCAATGCCCATTTCCTTCATGACCCTCGTTCCCTGATGGATGTGGGCCAACACCACGGCGTTGTTGTCCATGGACCGGCACAATCCAACCAGGCAACCGCAGATCAAAACTCCGTCAGCCCCGCTTCCAAAGGCCTGCCTGATCAGATCGGGACCAACTTTTTCCGCACAGATGATTCTCACATTTTTGAGACTAGCTGGAAAATCACCGTTCAATTCCCCGGATTTGGAAAGACAATCATTCCCACATTTCTGACAAAAAAAGCCCCTAATGGCGGGTTCAAACCTATTTCCGAGTGATGACGGGTCCCCCATGACCGATCCTCGATCCGTTTGAGTGAAATATATTTATCAATATCCTAGGGGGTCAATGGGTTATCGTCAAGGCTAATGTTAAATTTTTAGCAGCGAGTCGGTCCGTCGTTTAGAGCCTTGGTGTTTTCCCTCACGATGATCTTTTCCCGGGCATCCTGCCCAATGCGAATCAATCCCCAACGATTGCGTCGAAGTCCGCGACGGTCAGATTGAGATGATCGATATTCCTGATCTGCATGGAATCCCCTTTCGACGGAGAGTTGGCTGCTGCATTTCCCAACATCCAATACAGGCTTGGAAAAAACCGCAGTTTCCATGTCCTTGCTGGCCGCTCCGCCCGGTGGTAGCATAACCCGCAACACCAACCGAGGCTGATGCCATGAGCCCAAAACCAGAAACCCTGACTGACGCCCGGGGAGTTGAAATCGCGCCCGGCCCCTATGGCCGTGTGGTTTCGCTGGTGCCCAGCCTGACCGAATCGATCTTCGGCCTGGGAGCACAGGCTCGTCTGGTGGGTCGAACCACCTACTGCATCGAACCAAAGGGCCGGCTCACGGGAATTCTGGCCTGCGGGGGAACCAAGAACCCGGAACTGGACACGATCTTCAGCCTCGCGCCTGACCTTGTCCTGGCCTGTGTCGAGGAAAACAAACCGGAACATATCATTGAACTGGAAGAAGGCGGCGTGCCCGTGTTTGCGGTGATGCCGCGTTCCCTGGACGATGTCTCGACCCTGCTGCGTCAGTACGGCGTGTTGCTCGACGCCCAGATCGTCGCCGGCCGGACCATGGCCGATCTGACGGCCGCGCGCCTGCACGCCGGAGAATTCCGCGCCTCGCTTGCCCGCCCCCCGCGCGCGGCCACCCTGATCTGGAAAAAACCCTGGATGGTCGCCGGCGGCGGTAATCACATCGACGCGGTCATGAGGGAGGTGGGTCTGGTCAATACCATGGGCGACCGCGAAGGCTACTACGAAGTGGAACTCGACGATCTGGTCGCCAAAAACCTCGACCTCGTTCTCCTGCCAGACGAACCTTTCCCTTTCACCCATCACGCTTCATGGTCGATGGCCGCCGGCGGCGTGGTCCCCACCCGAAAACGCGCACTGCTAATGGATGGCAAACTCTTATCCTGGTACGGCACACGTACCGCCCGGTCCCTTCGGGCGTTGGTTAAGATGATGTCCGGGGCCGTGGGCGGGCTCGAAGACACATAGCCCCTCGAAAAAATGTCCTCGTTCCTGCGGATTATTTTTCGAGGGGCTATGAGTCTCCGAGCCCACCCACTCCACCGAACACAAACTCAACCTGAACCCGAAGAGAACGACCGCATGTCTAGGGGTTGGGGTTTTGTCGGTGGGGTTGGTCCGAGCAGGGTGGTTCCATGTAAAGAGGGGCCCGGTAATCCGCAGGCGCGATTCGAAGAATCACGCTGAGGACATCCGGGCCCCTCTTTACATGGAACCACCCTGCTCCGCCCACCTCACTGATAATACCCCAACGCCTCAACCATGTGATCGTTCAGTTGGCGAATGCGGGTTGCATCCGCGGGATGAGTGGACATGAACTCGGGGGGTTTGCCACCACCACCGGCGGACATGCGTTCCCAGAATTTGGGCGCTTCGCGGGGATCGAAGCCGGCCATCGCCATGAAGATCAGGCCGATGTGGTCGGCTTCGCTTTCGTGCTTGCGGCTGTAGGGCAACATGGCGCCGTAGTGGGTGCCCACGGCAAAGGCGGACATGTAGATGGCCCTGGTTTCTTCCGGTTTGGTTTTGACGGCTTCGGATAGGGCCATGCCGCCCATCTGCACGGCCATCTGGTGACTCATGCGTTCGGCGCCGTGTTCGGCGATGGCGTGGGCAATCTCGTGGCCCATGACTAC
>JAGLCY010000042.1 GCA_023270185.1 Candidatus Krumholzibacteriia bacterium
CCCGGCATGCACCAGGCGTTGACTTCGTCGCTTTCGATGAGGTTGAACTCCCAGGCGTAACCCTCGAGCTCGCCGGACATGCCGTGGTCGTGGAAATATTCTTCCACCGCGACCTGGATGCGCCCGCCGACGCGTTTGATCATGGCGGTGGCCTCGGTGTCGGAGCTGAGCCGGCTTTCGGTGATCACCTGTTCGTATTGCTGGAAACTCATGGCGTGCATTTCGCCGTCGGAGATCAGGCTCAGCTGCTTACGCCCGGTGATCGGCACCGTGGCGCAGGCAACCAGCAGGACGGCCGCCAACAACAGAACGGACACCGTGACAATGAGTTTCGAACGCTTCATCTCTTTCCTCCGTGATGTAATCCAACCCGGTTTTCAAGCGCGGGATCATTCTAACCCCCGCTTCCCCTGCTTGCAATCGGCCGGATGCTGGCCTACTCTCCAAGTTGACCGGTATTTCATTGCGAAACGTGTTCCTATCGGGAGTTTCATGCACCGCTTTTTCCTGATCATCATGGTGCTGGGAGTGGGAATCGTCCCGAATGCCGCGGCCCAGGACAGCCACTACTGGGACAACCAGTACGGCACCAAGGGCGAGCTGCTCGGCGGCATTGTGGTCGGCAGCCCAAGCGACCTGAGCGCCACCTTCTACAATCCGGGCTGGATCGCCCTTCACGGCGACCCCTCCCTTTTGTTGACCACCATGGCGGCGGAGGCCTACAACATCAAACTGAAGGACGGGCTGGGCGCCGGCACCGATCCATCCAGTTCCACGGTCACCACCTCCCCGGGATTCCTGGCGGGCCGGTTCTCCGCCGGCAAAGATGGCGGCTGGCAGTGGGCCTATTCCTACCTCCAGAAGGTCAAGTTCGAGTTTGACGCCACCGGGATCAGGGTTGATGAAAGCGAGGCGCCGCCGCCCCAGGGGAACCTCTGGTTTTCCGGCGAGGCCTTCCGCAAATCCAAGGCCAACGAATACTGGTACGGAGCCTCCTTCTCCAGGAAGATCCGCCCTAATCTCGGTTTCGGTATTTCTCCCTACGTCGTGCAGCGATCCATGGCGTCACGGGTCCAGGCCTCGGCCCAGGGCCTTGATTCCGGCTCGAATTTCGCCCAGGCCTACAGCGTGGATGAATACGACTTCTGGCATATCCGCCTGTTGGCCAAGATCGGCCTGGCCCTCGAGAAGGGGAACATGTCCTACGGCCTCACCCTGACCACACCCAGCCTGGGCCTGTTTGGAAGCGGAAAAGTCTACACGAGCACCAGTGTTTCAGGCCTTGGCCCGGATCCTGACCCCAGAATCAACGATCCCTACCTTTCGGCCAACCTGCAGGAGGATCTTTCCGCAACCTGGAAGTCCCCCATGTCCCTGGCCTTCGGCGCCTCCTGGAAGGCGGGCTCCACCGGATGGCACATGACGGTCGAATGGTTCAATGCCGTTAAGTCGCGCCATGTCATGGAGCCGGACGATTTCC
Organism: Candidatus Krumholzibacteriia bacterium; assembly: GCA_023270185.1. Taxonomy (GTDB): domain Bacteria; phylum Krumholzibacteriota; class Krumholzibacteriia; order LZORAL124-64-63; family LZORAL124-64-63; genus JAGLCY01. The sequence goes on from JAGLCY010000042.1 coordinate 1,481, forward strand.
GCTCCCAATCCATACCGGAGGAATTGAACTCCTACAACCTGACTTTCGGCGCCAAAAGTCTTATCAATTTCGGCGTTGCCTTCGACCATTCCTTCACCCAAAAATTTGCCCTGTACGGTGCTTTCCGGTCGGATTTTTCCTCCATTCTCTCCGAGGAAGCGGACAACCTTCAGATCTCTAACTGGGATCTGTGGCACATCAGCTCCGGGGCATCCTTCACTTTCCTGGATATCGAGTTCACGGCGGGACTTCAATACAGCTTCGGCTCCGGCTACAGTGATCGGTTCATCAACTTCAACCTGGGTGACAACGGCGATGTCATCGGGGATTTCGGAACACATGAAATCACCTACCGGCGTCTGAAAGCGCTGATCGGATTCAACCTGCCCCTCGGCCAACAGGACGATTAGTTTGCGGAAATTTTTGTTGGTTCGACCCGGTCCTGGGCGTAGGTTGTATTCATGCGGTTCACACATGGCCCTTCCGGGGCTGATCGATTGGCTTCATTTCGGAGGTGCTTCCTTGTACTGTGCGCGAAATCTTTTTTCCGGCTTGCTGGTTCTTGTTCTGTTGGCCTCGATTGCCGGCTGCTCGAGCCTGACGGTCAACTACGATTATGACCAGAACGTGGAATGGACAAAATTCAAGACCTATGGCTGGATGGAAACCCCTGATCGCCCCTCCGATCCCAACAGCCCCCTGCAGGACACTCCCCTTTTGCAGCAGCGCGTCCACAACTCGGTTGAATTCGAGATGCAGGAGCGCGGCATCACCATGAGTGACAACCCCGATCTGCTGGTCGTCTATCACATCGGAACCCAGGAACAGATCCAAGTCACCGACTGGGGCTACCGCTACTCCGATTATTACTGGGGATACGGGGGACGCCAGATCGACGTTTACCAGTTCACCGAAGGTTCGCTGGTTATCGACCTGATCGACGCCGAAACCCAGAACCTCATCTGGCGCGGCACCGGCACCGGTGTCGTGGATGAGTCCCAGAAGTCGCCCGAGGAAATGCAGGACCAGGCCAACCAGGTCATCAACAAGATCATGAAGAGTTTCCCGCCGAACTAGCGGGGATCAGTCGGCATATTCCCGGAAAGTTCCGTCCAGGCCTACCAGGTTCTGCCTGATGTCCCAGATCACCTGGTCCCATTTCTCGGCAGGCAGGCCGATGTGATCCAGGATGTTCTGGAATTTTTCCACCGGTATGTCATCGCTCAAATCGATGGGATTCTTGCGGCCCAGTCCCCAGTGGCCACAGACACCTTCCGCCAGACACAGGACAGCCGCCGCCGGAGCCCATTCGCCGGCCTGTTCGTAATCGTGATGATACCTGACGCAGGCCGTGATTGATTCCGGCAGGTTCCATTGTCGCAGGATATGCTCCGCCAACTCGGTATGGTCCAGGCCCACCGCCTCGATTTCCTTCCGTCGGCTGACGTGCTTTCCGTCTCCAGGCGGCAGAAAATCATCAATGATCAGTTGCCCGATATCGTGCAACAACCCGGCAACGTAGATTTCCTCGCTGCGCAACTGACACGCCGGCGACATCTCGGCCAATACCCTGCTGGTCTGGGCAACGCCCAGTGAATGCATCCAGAATCCCTGGCCCTCATGGTAGGCATAGTTCTTCAAGGTGCGGCGCGTCAGCCCTTCGGTACTGACGGCGAACACGATCTTTTTCAAACTCTCCAGACCGATCAGGACCACTGCTTCAGGGATGGATTTTATGGATCGCGAGCGCCCGTACAATCCACTGTTTGCCTGCTTCAGCAGCCGAGCCACCAGGGCCTGGTCCTTGCTGATGACGGCCTCGAAATCCTTGGCGGTGAAATATTCACGCTGAGAGAGTTCCAGAAACTCCAGGACAACCGAGTTGAGACTCGGCAGGCTTTCCAGCTTTTCCAGGACCTCGAACCTTACGGTCCGCCACTGTGTGTCATGGGCAACAGGAGTTGAAGTGGTGCTCATCAGAATCCCCCGCCCGAATCTATTTCCAGGACGATTCCGACATCGTCCCCATCGCAGGGGTTGATATTGGCGGGACGGTCCCAGATCCGGGACGGTTCGGTATCCAATTTCCGGTTGGGTCCGGTCGACAGCACCGCGATGGCCGTGGCTTTCTGCAGCACTAAGTAAGGGCCGCCCCAGGGATCGAGAGGAATTTCCTCGAGCCAGCATCTTCCGACGCCTTGATGTCCGGCGGGCACCGACGTCTCCGAAAGGCTGCCTAGACCACCGAGACCACCATTTGCCGCACCCGCGGTCATGGTCGCGGCCTTTTTGCCGGGTTGCCGGCCCAGAAGGGGCGTGAAATCGATTTTCCCCTCGGGATTCCGCGGCCACTGCCCGGTGTCGGCATGGTAATCCAGGGTCGCACTGGCCAATTCCCTTGCTTCGGCCTGTGCCCGGACCGGGCGTTCCTCGGGGGCCAGGCCTCTCAGGTGGCTGAACGCCACCAGGCCCACCGTTGCCAGAACGACAAAGCCAAGAAGCCCCTGGAATCGTATAACTGATTTATTCCACACAAGATTCCTCATTATTGTCCGGCTCCCGCCTGGCGGTTTCCGGTCCATTTCCGGTATGAGAACCGGATCTGGGGTCATTATCACTCTCCCGAGGTATGCAACCTCCGTTCCAGATCATGAAAACAGTAACGAAAGGAAATGGGGTTGTTTGTAACCCGCGGGAACATTGACCGACTCAATATGTTGTTAATTATAAAGTTACACGAAAGCTGCCCGCCGGCGGGTTTTCCTGTATTGATATCCAATATCCCAGCGAGTCTGGAATCATGGCAACAGACCTTGATCTGGTCAGACACAATTTCAGAGGCACAACTCAGACATCCAGGCTGGAAATATTCTCTCCGGGGTGCTCCGGGTCGGGCCAGTAGGCCACCTCGGGCGACTGGAACTTGGGTGTGAATACGGAAATCCCGATCAAAACCAGATAAAGCAGAACCACGACAGCATCGGGAGCCCAAGCGGGCAGGCTGGAAAGTCCCAACTCGTGATCCGGGGCGATCGGAGCCACACGATGGCCGATCCAGGCCACCAGCAGGAAAAGAAAGATAAAGCGGAAGTTCCTCATCAGGCGGGCCCGAAACGCCTGCAGACGGGTCAGGTGAAAACGCGGACAAAGGAGATCATCGGCCACGTGGTCGCCCCAGCGGAAGTCGGGACTGGACTGATCACGGCGCAGGATGCCTCCGTAGAAATTCTCCTCGAGCATGCGGACGCGGGCGCGCCAAACGTCGAAGAAGCGGAAACGGCGGGCCTCGATGATCAGGAAAACCACGTTGGAGAACATGCCCATCAGCAGGGCTTCCCTGGCGTAGGCCGGATTCTGCAGGCTTGCCGTGAGGATGGCCAGGGTGGCGAGGATGGCCCAGTTGGTCGTCGTATCCAGCCGCGTGCGCCACACCAGGGAACGGTGCATTTCCGCGCGATAGAAATGAGCCAGGGCGGCGATATATTCGGCTCGGGAAAGTGGTGTGTTTTCGAATTCCGGTTTGTTGTCGGGCATCTCCGGGAATTGCGGTTTAAAATCCGATTCCCTGCGCCCGAACCGGCTTTCCCTTCGCTGGCCTTTCCGCTCTTCGTCCATGTTGTTCAAACCTCTTTTTTGGGAAAGGCCCCGTCGAGCGCGTCCCGCAGGATACCCTTGATCTCTTCGCTGAAGTCGCTGCCGAGCATCCACTCCAGATAGCTGCGTCCGCGCTGGTCGGCCACCACCGTGTTCAGGGATTTGCCCTGATATTTCCCGAAGGTGAATTCGGCTTCGCCCTTGTCGTCCCACAGGAACTTGCGCTTCCGGTCAACATAACGGCCCTCGTCGGGATTACAAAAACTGTGCAGGGCGTCGACCTCGTCGGGAACCTCGTCGTACCGGGCGATCTGGGCGTCGAGGATGGCCAAAGTGGCTTCGGTGTCGGCCAGGGCGTTGTGGGCGCCGGTGAGTTCCTTTCCGCAATAGAGTTTGTAGGCCGCCGTCAGATCGCGCCGCTCCATGCGATGGAAAATTTTCATGGCGTCCAGATGGCGGACACCCGGGAAATCCATCTCGCTGCCCGCCCGATTCAGCTCCGCCTGCAACAACGGCAGGTCGAAATTGACGGAGTTGAAACCGGCCAGATCGGCATCGGTGAGGAACTCCTCCACCTGACTGCGAATCTGGCTGAAGGTGGGCTGGTCCTTGACGTCGGCGTCCATGATCCCGTGCACGGCCGAGGCCTCCGGTGGAATGGGCTGCTCGGGATTGACGAGTGTGTCGAGGGTGACGCGCTCTCCGTTAGGATCGATCCGGATCATGGCGATCTGAACGATCTTGTCCTTTTCCACGTTGATGCCCGTGGTTTCGAGATCGAACACCACGAGGGGACGGGTGAGCTGCAGGTTCTGCATGGAGGCCTTTCTTCAGTGGGATGATTTCAACCGTCAGTCCTTGTACTTCTTCTTCAGCAGCTTGACGATTTCCTTTTCCATGGCTTCGGTCTCCTCCGGGACAAAACCCACGAATTTGGCCTGCATGTTCAGGTTCCGATCGTACATATAACTGCTGGGTATGCCCTCCAACTCATAGCGTGACCCCATTTTGCCGGTGGGATCCATGACCACCTGAATCCTGGGATGAATCAATTTCATCAAGTCGAGGGCGGCGGTCTCCACCTGGTCCTGGTTCACCGCCACAATGACCAAACCTTCCTTGCCGTGGCTCTCCTGCATCCTGGTCAGCCAGGAAATATACGCCTCGCAATCTTCGCACTGGGGACCCTGTCTCTGCCAGAATCCGATCAGCACAACCTTGCCTTCGTAGGCCTGCAGGTTGAAATCCTTCACGGACAGGACAGGGGTCCGATCGCGGTCTCCACCCCGTACCGAACCCTCGGGACCAGCAAGTGCCAGGGCTCCGACCATTGTGATCAACACGACCAATAGCGGGATAATTATTTTCCTGAACATGGCAAATTTCTCCAGGTTGAAAAAAGGCAAGGAGCCTGCCTCCCGGTGGAAACAGGCTCCTGGGAAAACTGACTGATCGAACGGGGATCAGACGTTTTCGAAAACGGGAACGACGTGAACCCACTCGGGGTGATGTTCGCTGTTCCCCGCGTGTATACCCGTCAGTGTAACACGAAGGTCGTGGGTCAGCTCACCTTCTTTTCCGTCGGCGATCTGATGGTCGGCGCCCTTGTAGTGGATCACTCCGACCGGCGTGACCACCGCGGCGGTGCCGCACGCGAAAACTTCCTTCAGCTTGCCGCTGTGGGCGTCTTCACAGATCTGGGCGATGTTCGGCGGCTCCTCGACCCAGTTGTTCCCCCGGTCACCCAGCAGGATGCCCACCGAGTCGCGCGTCACCCCGTTGAGAATGGTGTCTCCGGCGGCCGCGGTGATGATCCTGTCCTCGTACACGAAGGCGATGTTCATGGCGCCCATCTCCTCGACGTGCTTCATCTCCTTGGCGTCGAGCCAGATGATGTTGTCGTAACCCGCCGCCTGGGCCTGCTGGATGGGCAGAAGCGAGGCCGCGTAGTTCCCGCCGGTCTTGGCGAAACCGGTGCCGCCTTCGGCCGAGCGCACGAACTTCTCTTCGACCCGCAGACGCAACGGGTTGATGCCGCCGGCGAAGTACGACCCCACCGGTCCGATGATGATGTAGAAGATGTAATCGGTCGAAGCCTTCACGCCCAGGCCCACCTGGGTCGCGATCATCGTCGGCCGGATGTACAGGGCGTTGGGGCTTTCGGGCACCCATTCACGGTCCAGGTCGATGAGCTGGTTCAGCGCGTCCATGAACAATTTCGGATCCACCTGGGGCATGCACATGCGCTCGCAGGAAATATTGAACCGGGTCACGTTCTTGTCGGGACGGAACATATGCACCGAGCTGTCTTCGCCGTTTTTGTAGGCCTTCATCCCCTCGAAGATCTCCTGGCCGTAGTGCAGAACCTTGGCCGCGGGATCCAGGCTGAAATTGCCGTAGGGGATGATGCGCGCATCACGCCACTGACCATCGGAGTAGTCCATGACAAACATGTGCGGCGTGAAGGTCTGGCCGAAGCCGTAGTCCCCGTCGGGGGGCGACTGGGGATTGGGATTCCTGGTGACTGTGATGCTCATCCCGTCCTCCTCGTGGCGAATATGGTGTGAAATCGCCCCGTTTCAGGGGGTTTTCATGCGCCAAATTTCGTCATTTTTCGGGGTGAAAGCAAGAATTGCCGGGATGGGGTGTCTGCCAAAAAAACCACCCGGATGGTTCCTTCGCCTTTGGAACCATCCGGGTTGGGGGGTGTGACGGGGTCGGGTTCGCCCTTCCGATCCCGTCACCTTTCAATCCGGCCCCTCGCTCTAAAAGCCGGACTTGGAGGTGTCGAGTACTTGTAAAGAAAGCAAAGATGGTGCCGAATTTCCGGGACACATGACAACTGACTGTCAAAAAGCAACTTACATGTTCGAAATCGAAAATCCATCAATTCATGATTTGTTCGGAACCGTAAAAGTGTCCCACCAAAGTGTCCCATTTGTTGGCGGTCGCGAGACACCGGGACACATGATTACTGATTGGGGGTATGGCTGATGCCGGAAAGTCTTCCTATGCTGATTTTCGGGGGTCGCGGATCGGTTATCCTGTCCGGTGAAGGGAATTGACCATGCGCCGACGCCATGCGGCCCCGCGCTTTTTACTGTCCGCCGCGCTGTTTTCCATTTTCCTGGCCGGATGCAACAATAACGACCCGGTTGATCCAATCGGCAGCCCACCCCCGCCTGCTCCCGGCCCTGTCCTCGACTCCGAACCCGCTTTCTCACCGGGAAATGAAAACACCGTCGCCTGGTCTTTCGCTGACCACGACAAAGCGGGATCCGTGGACTGGGAATTTCTCGTTCAGCGATCCGGCGATCCTCTGTTTACCGGCGAGACTGAAGAAAGCGGCTGGATCATCGGCATGTCCTTCGAATTCACCGGCCTTGAGCACGGCTCGACCAACAACTACCGGGTCCGGGGCCGAAACCCCCAGGGTGTGAAAACCGAATGGTCGGCCAGCCAGGCATCCGTCCAGGACGCGGTGGCCCCGGTCGCCATGGTGAGTGAGCTGAAAACCGAGCAAACCAGCCTGCTGTTCACTTTTGAATTGTCGGCGACCGACGAGACCAGCGGCCTAAGGGAAATCGAACTCTGGTTCGAGTTGGACAATGGCGACGCCTCGCTGTTTGGAACCTTTCAGCCCGGAGAGATCAGCTTCCAGGCAACCGAAGGCGGAACCCATGAGTTCTTTCCCGTCGCCGTTGACGTGGCCGGCAACCGCCAGGACCTCGGCGCGACGCCGGCCGGCACAACGCTCGTGCCCGAACCAATCATCATCACCGACAGGAGGGGTGAAGACTTCGACATCACCAGCGCGGTTCTCGAATTCCGCATGGGCGAAGCCTTCTGGGAGTTCGGATTGGGCCGCTTCACCATTCGCCCCATCATCGATCCGGTGATGATCGGGCCGGGGGATGCCGGGTATCCCCTGGACGACAACATCGTCGAGGTTCTCGCGGTCAATTACGAAGGTGATTCCCGCGCCTATAAGATCGGCGACTTGCCGGACCGGGAGGTGGTCGACGACGTTGTCAACGGTGTTCCCATAGCCGTCTGCTACTGACCTCTCTGCGATTCGGTTGTAGTTTACAACCGCACTCTCGACGGAGAAACGTTGACCATCGCCGCCTGTGGTTCCCCGGGCTTTCATTCCCCGGCGGCACTGATTTCCTGCTCTGCGTCGCGGGCCCCCATCAGGGCCGGAAATTGCTGGCTGAACCATCCATGCGGACCCGCTGGAAATCCTGGGTGAGGGGTCATCCAGGCAGTCTGATCATGAGGTCGAAATAATCCTATGGTTAGAATAGGACCTTCCATCGGATCAACCGGGTCAAACAGATTGAATCCATACCATAACCCGTTTTCCCATTGGCGGTTGAGTCGTTTTTATTGTACCCTCTTTGTGGAGGGAGCCCAATTTCTATCGCGGCCGACGGATAGGTGTATCTTCAGGATAGTCGACCATTGGGACCAGGGGGCCTCATGCAGGGACGGATGGTTTCCCACTACAAGATCATCGAATGCCTAGGCGGCGGAGCCATGGGCAAGGTCTATAAGGCCGAAGACACCCTGCTGCATCGTCCGGTCGCCCTGAAGTTTCTGCCCGCTGATTTGACCGGGGATGAAGAAGCCTCCAGCCGCTTCATGCGCGAGGCCAGGGCCACATCCTCGCTGGACCATCCCAACATCTGCACCATTCATGAAATCGCCCAGGCCGAAGACGGCAGCTGGTTCATCGCCATGGCCTGGTACGATGGACAAACGCTGAAAAAGATCCTGAAGGATGGTCCCCTCCCCCCTGAACGGGCACTGAGGCTTGCCCGACAGGCGGCCCTGGGCTTGAGTCAAGCCCACGAATATGACGTGGTGCACCGTGATATCAAACCCGACAACATCATCATCTCTGACCGGGACGACCTGACAATCCTCGATTTCGGGCTGGCCCGGCTCCTGGGCAAGGCCCGGCTGACCAGGACCGGCACGGTGATGGGCACCGCGGCCTACATGTCGCCCGAGCAGGCGCGCGGTGAGGATGTCGGCACCAGTTCGGACATTTGGTCGCTGGGAGTGGTGCTCTACGAAATGCTTTCGGGCCGGGTGCCGTTCGAGGGCGAGAGCGATGTGGCCATGATCTATTCGGTGCTGAACACCGATCCTCCTCCACTTCCCGCCCCCGTGAGCAGGGACAGCGAAATCTGCGTCGGCATCATCCACAACAGTCTGGCCCGCGATCCCAAAGACCGTTACCCCTCGGCGCGGGCCATGGCGGATGACATCGAGCTGGCCGTGGGAGGCTCCAGGACCGCCTTCGACTCCAAACCTTCGCGGTCTTCGGTCTTCGCCCCAACCGACCGATCCCCCTGGCGGCGGCTTCTGCCCGTCGTTTTTATCCTGGCCCTTTTGGCCGCCCTGGCCATTCCCCAATCCCGTGATTTCCTGCGCTCGGTCTCTCCTTTTTCCTCCGCCGAGAGGCCGGTCGGCGTGGCGGTGATTCCCTTCACTCTTGCCGGTGACCAGGATGATGCCGAAGCCTTCGGTCGTGGTTTGAGTTATATGATCAACGATCGGTTGGCGGGACTGGAACAGTATTCCGATCGGTTCTGGGTCGTGACCGCTGATGAAATAAAAAAAAGAGAAGTCGAGGATGAAACCAGGGCGCGCGCATACCTGGGAGTCCAGCAGGTCATCAGCGGGTCCGGAACACTCAGCGGCAACACGATCACCCTCAACATGACCGTATACGACACCCGAAACCATTCCCGCATCACGCATGAATTCAGGGATTTCGACGCCAACCTGAAAATCTGGCAGAGTGATCTTTTGTCCTGGTTGACCGGAATAATTGATCCCGAACTGGAGGTGATTCCCAAGTTTTTTTCCGGCGTCCACAGTACCAACATCCCGTCCTCGTTTCTCGCCTATCAATACGGGCTCGGTCATCTCGTCAGCGCCGACCTCGGCCCCGACGATGATTATGCCGCAGCCGCCCTACCGTATCTGGAACGGGCCGTAGACCGCGATTCGTCTTTTTCCTGCGCCTGGACTCAGCTGGGCCGGGCGGTGTTCCTCAAATATGGAGTAGCCGATTCCGTCAGGCTGTTGGAGGCCGAGAACTATCTGGCCACCGCGGCCCGTCTGGATACCACCGCGGTCTGGCCCCACCACTACCTGGGCAACATCAATGCCCGGCTTGGGGAAACCGATGCCGCCCTGGG
>JAGLCY010000043.1 GCA_023270185.1 Candidatus Krumholzibacteriia bacterium
CGGGCATACAGGGATGCTGGATCATTTCACTACTATCGAGAGGACATGGATGGGGCGCGGGAAAATTTCCAGGCAATTGTCGATCTGGCCCCTGACGACGATCTGGGTTATCGCTTTCTGGGAGCCGTCTACTTTGGAGAAGATGAATACGGGAAAGCGGGGAAAATGTTCGAGCGTTCCCTGGCCATTGAGGAAACATTTCAGACCTACTATAACCTGAGCACCCTTTACTACTACGACCAGAAGTATATCGACAGCATCGCCATGTCCCAAAAGGCCTTGGAAACATCTCCCGATGATTTTGGCACCTGGCGCAACCTGGCCGAAGCCTGCAGGTTCGCTCCCGGTTACGAGGACTCGATACGTCCGGCCTATGAGAAGGCCATGGAACTGCTCCAGATCCTGCTTGTCCAGGATCCTGATGACCCTGAAAACAAAGCGGATCACGCATCGTTCTGCCAAAAACTGGGGGAGCCCGAGAAGGCCCGGGCAATCCTGGCTGACCTGGAGGCCAATTACCCCGAGCTGCCTCCCTATGTCATGTTCAGCATGGCTTCCACCTACGAAGAGCTCGGTGAACGTGATTTGGCCCTCGACTGGTTGGAGAAGGCCTTGGACGAGGATATCTCATTCAAGAAGGTGGACCGCTATCCGGTTCTAAAAAATCTGCAATCCCATCCGCGATATCTCGCCATGCGCAAAAAATATGGCGAGTAGGCGGCTCGTTTCGGCGGGCCATTAACCACAGAGAGGGAGAAATGATATGAGTCCGAAAAAACCAAAGAAAATTAAGCCAAAACAAATTACCGGTTACACGCACCCCAAGGGAGAACCAGTTCTCCAGATCACTGATCCCCCAATAGAGGTAGCACCGGGCGATATCGTGGATATCCTGATTCCCGGTCCGAAGGGGTTCACCGTATATCTGCCCATAGGTGAACACTTCAATGCCCAAATCTTCGAAGCCGTGGAAAATCCTGAATGGGCACAGGAGGGAATGGAAGAGGCCGCCGGTTCCGTTTCAGGAGGCAATATCGATAAATTTTGGGGAGTTCGCATGACCCGAATTTCCAAAAAATTTGACTCCGGGGAGGTAACATCCGATGGGAAACCCATCAGTGATTTTCCGTATTGCATCTACAGTAAGGAGTTAAAAAACTTCGCTGTGGCGAATTCCCCGCCAAAGATGGAACTGAAACCCTGATCCGGCCGCAACAAACCAACGCCCCCGCGCCTGACGGCAGCGGGGGCGTTGTTGTTTGTGGCTCCCTGTTCGGTTATTCAACCAGCGTGATCGACTGCGTCTTGATGATGGTCTCGGCCCCAACCCGCGTCACCAGTCGCACCTGATAGACACCCGACGCGACCTGACGGCCGGCGCGGTCGGTCCCATCCCACATCACACCATGAGGACCGGCGGCAAATTGGCCGGCAACCAGGCTTTGAACGAGGTGGCCCCGGGCATCGTAGACGTTCAGTTCCACACTGCCGGGTGTGTCCAGTTCGAACCGCAACTCGGTCGAAGGATTGAATGGGTTCGGAACATTGGGCAGCAATCGGGCTGCGCCCACATTCGGAACCACCGGCACCGGCGCCAGCGGATCAAACACCGTGAAATCCGCCACCCGGGGCGCGTGATCGCTGGCGTAGGAGGTGTCATAGATCAGCAACCCGTTTGCAGTCAGCGTCGCTGACGTCATGGTCCGGGTTTCCAGGATGAAATGGTTGTGAACGTCCAGAACGCTGTCGGCGTACAGTATCCAATCCAGATTCCCGGGGTAGTAACTGCTGAAATCGTTGCGCCAGGTGTAGGTGGCCCGGTCGTCGGGCTGGCGGGACCGGGGATGGGTAAAATCGGCGCCGTTCCAGTCGGGCGCGTCATCCGACCCGTAGGTTCCCTCATCCTGGATGTCACCCGTGATGATGGTGTCCAACTGCTGCCGCCATCCCACCAGATTCAGGTCACCGCCCAGCACGAAAGGTGTTCCTTCGGGAAGGGTGATCACCCCGCCGGAGGTCTTGGCGTCGCGCAGAAAACCGATCACCGAATCGGCCTCGTTCTGCCGGTCCTCGTCGGCGGTGCAGCAGCGCCAGTGGTTGGCGATAACAAGCAGGTCCTTGCTTGAGCCCTCGCCCAAATCGAGCAGGGCCGCCGTGATGCGGTAGCCCGGATTGACTTCCCAACTCTGCAGGATGGGATACCGGCTGACGATCACATTGCCCGCGTCGCGCATGACGGAGTACCAGGCCTCCCCCGCGCCACTGGGCAGATGCTGTTCGATCTTGTTGCGCACGTCGACGGCGTTGTGGTCCCACACTTCATTGACGATCAGCACGTCCGGGTCCATGGCGTCGAGCATACGGCCCTGGGCATCTTCGGCCGACCCTCCGTCGAACAAACCGTCACCCTTCACGTTCCAGGTGGCGATGCGGATGTGAGTGGGATCCTCTTTGGCCAGCGCAAGGCTCGGCGTGGCGATGGTCCCGGTCGTGAAAGTATAGGTGATGCTGCCGGAGTTGGGCGCCACGTCACCGGAGTTCGTGTCCCGCAGGATAAATCGGACTGTGTCACCGTTGAACAAATGCTGCCCACCGGCGGGAATCGCGTCCCGGCGAAGGGCGATCTCGAACTCGGTGTTGCTGACCGTGGGGCCCATCTGCAATTCGATGTCGGCTTGTTCGACCGTATATGAAGTGCTCGCTGGTTTGAACGTGCCCTCGCGCCAGCCGAATTCCCACATCAACTCGGCCCCGATGCCGTTGAAATAGGTTCCCGTACCGGAGTTCATGTCGGTGTCGAGATAGAGCCGCATGTTCTGCTGTTCGTCCGGCTGCACCTCGCCCTCGGTTTCGAACCGGATGTAGAGATAGTCCTGATCGTTGGCCACCCATACGCGGCCGAAGTCAACGGGACCGGCGTCATCGGCTGAATCGTCGAGGACCGGAGTCAGGGCTGCCCAATCATCGAAATAACCATCGATCTGGATGGGAGCCAGATCGGCCAGAACAAATCCGGGCGCGAGCAGACATAACATTACAAGGGCGAGAATGCGGGATGAGAAAAACACGGGCGAACCTTCCCTGAAGCAGGTTTGGGCGATAACTGGTGAACAATTATAACATTTTACGCCTCAGAATTCAAAAAGATGCGTGTTTGGCGGGCGTTTGTTCCAACACATTCCCGCAACGGGGGGCGGCTGGCGAGAACCCCCCGGGGGGTCCTTTTATGTGCCTTTTTATGAGGTTTTGTTATCGATTCCAGCATGAGGTTCAGTCTGAAACATACCCGCAGTTCCTTGTGGGTTCCTTTGGCGGCCTTGAGCCAAACATCCTGGATTTCGGGCGTAACTACCGAAACGATTTCCTGAGCCTTTGTGTAACCGAGTTCACCAGAGGCCACGGCCTCGCGCGCCCAAGGGAGGGAACCCCATCCCCAATCACCCGTTCAACCAAACAACCTGTGGCCAACCGAACCCCGTTACTATTTAATATGCACAACCCACGCATCGAATCCTGAATCACGAAGGACGACCCGATGAAGATTTCCCGAAAGCCCATCCTGCGCGCGGCCGTAGCTGTCGCCCTGACCATGCTGATGGCCGGCGCAGCCTTTGCCGAGGACGAAGAAAACAGACTCGACTGGCCCAGAAAAATCACCGGTGAGAAGGGTGAGATCGTCATCTATCAGCCCCAGGTGGAGTCCTTCGTCGGCGACAAACTGGAATCGCGGTCAGCCATCTCGGTCAAGGTGGCCGGGCAGGAAGGCATGATTTTCGGGGCCATGTGGTTCGAGTCCCGCCTTGTCACGGACATGGAAACACGTCTGGCCACCCTGGTGAGCACTAAAGTCACCGCGGCCAAATTCCCGGATGTGGATCAGGAAAAAGTGGACGAACTGAGCCGGTACCTCGAGAAAGTAATGCCCGAGTGGGATATCGTCATCTCCATCGACCGGCTGCTTGCTTCGTTGCCTGATCAACAGGGCGCCGACGAAAACTTCGGCAACAAACCGCCCCGCATCTACCACAGGACAGTCCCGACGGTACTGGTAAGCATTGAAGGCGATCCCATTCTCACCGAGCTGAACGGGTTCGAACTGCAGTACGTGGCCAATTCCGCCTTCTTCATCGTCAAAGAGAAAACCGGTTATTACCTGCGCGGCAGCGGCATGTGGTTCCTCGCCGACGACATCAGCGGTCCCTGGGTAAAGACCACCGACCTTCCCGGGGAAGTGGCCAAGGTTTCGCAGAAGATCGACGAGGAGGAAGCGGCCCAGGCGAAAGAGCAGCAGGATGACGCCGCGGCCATGGAACTGGAAACCGACCCGGACGAACCGGACCCCGAGATCATCGTCAGCACCGTTCCGGCCGAACTGATCATCACCGACGGTGAGCCGGACTTCGCCACGGTCGAAGGCACCCAGCTTCTCTACCTGAAAAACACCGAGAACGATGTCCTGATGGACATCTCCAGCCAGATGTATTTCGCCTTGTTCTCGGGTCGTTGGTACCGGTCCCCCGCGTTGCAAAGTGATACGTGGGAGTTCGTGGAATTCGAAAATCTGCCCGCGGATTTCCAGAAGATTCCCGCGGGATCAGACATGGCGAATGTCCTGGGCAGTGTGCCCGGGACCGTCGAGGCGCGGGAAGCCGTCCTCGAAACCTCGATTCCACAAACCGCAGAGGTCGACCGCAAGACCGCCACGACCGAGGTGACTTACGACGGCGACCCCCAGTTCGAAGCCTGCGGTGATGACGTCGCCTACGCCCTGAATACCGAATCATCAGTGCTGTTGATCGACAAGAAATACTACTGCGTCGACAACGCC
>JAGLCY010000044.1 GCA_023270185.1 Candidatus Krumholzibacteriia bacterium
TCCATGCCCTGCACTTTGACCGCCATGGCCTCCGGGCGAAGACGGCTGCCACCGCAGGCGCGACACAGGGTGTCCCCCATGTAACGCCGGGTGAAAAATCTGTGGTGACCCTTTTTCATTTCCCTGCGCATCTTTTCCAGGAAGGGAATGATCCCCACATAGGTCTTGTCGCCACCTTCGAGGATCAACAGCTGCTGTTTCCGGGTCAACTTGTGGAAGGGTTTGTCCGAGGGGATCTTCCTGCGGGCACAGAAACGGAGCAGACCGGTGAAATTGCGGGAAAAACTTTCGGTGCTCCAGGGTTTGATCACCCCGTCGCGCACCGTCATCCCGGGATCGGGAACAATCTTTTCTTCATCGAATTCCAAACGGTTGCCGAAGCCCTTGCAGGCAGGGCACGCGCCTTCCGGTGAATTGAAGGAGAACAGGCGGGCCGTCGGTTCGGGAAAAATTCGGCTGCAACCGTTGCAGCGCAGGTCATTCGAGAATTCCTTGCGCCAAGAGCCATCCCGATCCCGCACAACGACCAACCCGCCCGACTGGCCGAAGGACATTTCAACGGCCTCGATGAAACGTGAACGGATCCTGGCCGATAATTTCAGGCGATCCACCACCACGTCGATGGCGGTTTCTGCGTCCGGGAGAGGGAAATCCTTCACCTGAGGGTCGTCCAACCTGACTACCGCATCGTTTAACACGGCCCTTTGAAAACCCTGGGCCAGAAGCGGCTCCCACCAACCATCCGTCGAGCCCTCCCCTGAAAGGACAAGAGGGTAGCAGACCAGAACCATGGCTCCGTCCGCTTGATCCTTCCGAATGGCGCGCCAGATCGTTTCAGGGGTTTCCCTGTCCACCGGGACTTCACAGTCGGGGCAGATCACCTTGCCGACCCTGGCCCAAAGCACCCGCAGGTAGTCGTTGATCTCGGTGACGGTGCCCACGGTGCTGCGTCCGCTGGTCACGGCGTTGCGCTGTTCGATGGCTATGGCGGGACTGATGCCGTCTATCCAGTCGACATCCGGCTTGGGAAGCCGGGCCAGGAACTGGCGGGCATAGGTGGACAGGGACTCCACGTAACACCGCTGACCCTCGGCGTAAAGAGTGTCGAACACGAGGGAGGACTTTCCGGACCCGGACACCCCCGAGACCGATGTCATCACCCCGCGGGGAAAATCGACGTCGACGTTACGCAGATTATGCTGACGCGCGCCCTTGATGCGGATCCATTCTGACAAACTTCTGGCTCCATCCGGTTCCGGGAAATCGGCAAATTTGCAGTGAAATACGATAACAGAGGTTTGCCGGACGGACAATGTGAATTAATTTAGACTGACTCAAACAACCGATTCCAGCCAATCCTGAAAGGACGCCCATGCCCAGCCACTTCGAGGAACTTCTCGCCACCATCCGCACCCTGCGCGCGCCCGGCGGGTGCCCCTGGGACCGGAAGCAGACCCTCCACAACGCCGCCCGCTACCTCATGGACGAAGCCGGAGAACTTGTCGACGCCACCCTGGACGAAGATATCGAAGGTTCCCGGGAAGAACTGGCCGACCTGCTGTTCATGACCTGTTTCTGCACCGAAATCCTGGGCGAAACCGAAAAAGTGACGATGCAGGACATCGCCCGCGAGGGAAACGCCAAACTCATCCGCCGTCATCCCCACGTCTTCGGCGACACCGAGGCCCGCACCACCGCCGAAAGCCAGGAACAATGGAACGCCATCAAGCGGGAAGAGAAGCGGGCCAAGGGAATCGACCCCGACAGGGAATCCTCCCTCAAGGACATGCCCTCTTCCACCGCCCCCTTACACCAGGCCTACACGTACCAGAAGGATGCCGCTGACCACGGCTTCGATTGGCCTGATGTAAATGGAGTCTGGGCCAAACTCGATGAGGAATTGACCGAATTCAAGGATGCCGTCGAAGACGGCAAACCTGCAGCCATCCAGCACGAGCTGGGCGATCTTCTCTTCTCAATCGTTAACCTGGCCCGCTGGCACAAGATCCAACCGGACATGGCCTTACGACAAGCCAACAACCGTTTCCGAGACCGTTTCCATTTGGTGGAGGAAGACTTCAAATCCCGTGGTGTCGATATGAAGGATGCGGGTATCGACGCTCTGGAGGCTTCCTGGCAGGATGCGAAGCGACGGCTCTCCTGATCGATTCCCACCTTGGTACGTCCCAGCCCTGACCTTTGTCCACCGGAACAAAGGTCAGAGCTGAAAAACACCAATCCGGGGATCAATCAGGACAGCCGTCATCATCCGCATCACCATCGTAATCCTCGGGGTCATCGGGACATTCATCGTCTTCATCCAGAATACCGTCCAGGTCATTATCCACTTCGGGACAGCCGTCATCATCCTCGAATCCATCGATGTCTTCGGCAACATCCGGGCAGCGATCGTTGTCATCCTCTACCCCGTCACCGTCGGCATCGCGGAAGTCGTCGGGGCAGCCGTCGTCATCGTTGTGGCCATCAAAATCTTCTGGTTCGTCCGGACAAAGGTCACGGCGATCGGAGATGCCATCCTGGTCATTGTCCCGGTCGGGAATTCCATCCTCATCCATGAATCCGTCATAGTCTTCGGGCTCGTCGGGGGCGCCGTCGTGCACATCGGGGATCCCGTCCATGTCGTTGTCGTATTCCGGGCACCCGTCCTCATCATACCAGCCGTCATGGTCCTCGGGCACTTCGGGGCACTGGTCCTTCCGGTCGACGATCCCGTCCCCGTCGCGATCACTTCCGCCGATCGAGAACTGACGCGACCCCGCCACGCTCATCAGCCAGTCGGGATAGGCGGGAAACCAGTCGGTGGACTCGTCGTCGTTGGCCAGACTGACCAGATAGTTGCCGTGCAGGGCCCACCCCTCGACCACACCCCAACGCAGTCCGGCCCCGAGCATGCGCAGATGCTCCTTGGGGGAAACCGTGTCATTGCCAAGGAAATTTTCCTGGCTGTACTCGAGCCAGAGACTGGTGGTGCCCTTGCGGAATTCCACCGCGCCGGCGTAGGTCAGGGCATCATTTTGGCTGGTTCCACCGGCGGTCTCGGCGGACTGGTAACGGGGTGGCCAGGGCTGGTACCCTCCCGCCTCCATGCCGTAACCGATATCCTCGGCCTTGTTCCACCTGTACCAGGCATTCAGATGAAGGCGCATTTCGGGGACCTGGTTGTCCGTCCAGAAACGGAAGGTCAAGGCGCCACCGGCACGCGGGGAGAACACTCCCTCGGCCAGACCCTGCTCTTCGTCGCCCACCGGTATGTTTCCCCCACCGATCAGGGCGGCGTGAAGGAACCCGCGCTTGAGCGGATGCCCGATGGTGACCTGCCAACTGCCGTCGCCCAGACCCGAACCGCTTTCCGGGATGTAGGAAGTGCCCTCGGACCACGTCCGCCAGGGAACTTCAGCCCACACGTTCAACCAGGACCACATGGCCAGTTCGGTCTGCAGGAAGGCATCCTTCTGACTCACCCGGTTCAGAAAACCGTCCAGGAGATAGACGGTGTTGTAGGTCTTTCCACCCAGACCCACGCTCCAAAGGCCGTCCGCGGGCATGACAGCAGAGGTCAACCGGGTCAATCGGACCGAATCCTGATGGTTGGAGGGAGGAACCCCCACCGGGTCGACGGATGACTGCCGCATCTCCGTTTGGGCCGCGGCGGATAACGACAAGCAAAAGGTCAGTATTGCCGGAAACAGGAATCTCAACCTTCGGCCTCGGGATCGTTTTCCGGTTCGACATCATCTTTCGGGTCTTCCGGGGTTGCTTCCTTTTCAGCATCGGTCTCATCTTCACTTGCTGCCGGCTTCTTCATCTCATCCATGTAATTGAGTTGGAGATCCATCACCGCCCCGTCGATCAAGCGCAGCAATTCCTCGGGCGTGTCCGTGCGGCACTTCACCTTGAGCATGTCCAGGATGTCGATCGAACCCTTGGCCTGATCCAGATCCTTTTCGATCTCTCCGGTCATGGGGTTCTGGATCTTGCCCATCTGTTGCATGGCTGCCGCCTGAAGACTGAAAACAAGTCCCGCCAGGACGTGATCGTGTTTGCTCATCTCGTTGCTGCCCATGTTCAATTCTCCCTTGAATAATTATCTGCCCGGAAATTCATTCCCGATCCGCCGGCGGATCGAACTCATCCTGAATGGAGCCGACGACGGTTTCGATCAGATCTTCAAGCGTGATCATCCCCCGCGGGTTCCCGCTTCCGTCGACAACCACCGCGAGTTGCCGACTCTGGCTCCGCAATTCCTCAAAAAGTTCATACGGGGACATGCGTTCGTCCACCAGTAAAAACGACCGGATGAATTTTCGCGGCAGGATCTGGTCATGTTCCTCGCGGGACAGGAACAAAAGATCGCGCACCAACACGTACCCTTGCAGATCCCGGCCGTCTTCACGAGTGACGGGCAGTCGGCTGAACCCCGATTGCGAAGCCGTGCCCAGGCATTCGGCGACCGTGACTTCCGGCCCGACGGTCACCAGGCTGTCCAGGGGCCGCATATAACCCGAAAGCGGATGTCCCGCGAGTTTGAGAAACCGGTCCATCGTTTCGGCGAAGCGCTGATCATTGTCGTTTGGCACTGTGTTGGTCAGCAACAGGGCGGCCAGATTCTTTCGGTTCAGGTCATCGCCGTCGGATCCGGTCGCCGGCAAAAAGCGGCGCCAAAGCGCGGTATATCCCCGCAGCAGCCACCGGACCGGCCACAGGACCCCCATGGCCACGGAAATGACGGGCGCCGAGGCGATGGTCATTCTCTCGGGGAACTCCCGGTACAGGACCTTGGGCAGGATTTCGCCAAAAAGGATCACCAGGACCGACACGAGTCCCATGGCCAACCACTGTCCCCGGGCACCGAACCGCTCGGCTAAAACCGCGGTCACCAGGGCGGTAAAAAAGACATTAAAAAGATTGGTCCCGATCAGGCAGGTCAGGATGGGATCCTCGATCCTGCGCAATTGCAGATGCAGCCGGCGGGCAAGTGGCCTGTCCCCCTCCGGAAGAGTTCGTAACCTGACCCGGCTGACGCTCATGTAGCCGGTTTCGCTGCCGGAGAAAAAGCCCGACATGAAAAGGCTGAAGACTCCCAGACCAACAACACCACCGGGTCCCAGACCGGTCAGCCCTTCGATGATGCCGTTCACGGCCCACCTCGCAGGGTGCCAGTGACCCGTTGATCCCCCAACAACGTCACCTGGATGCGGTCCACCGTATGGCCGGTCATCTCGAGAACGGACAATCGCGCCGTCGGGATGGTCACCTTGTCGCCCGGCTCGAGCACCCGGCCCAGGCTGGTCATCATGAACCCCGCCACCGTCACATAATCCCGGCTGGGCGGCAAACCGATCCCGCAATTCTCCTCGAGTTCCCGCAGATCGGTCCGCCCGCTGATGACCCAGCGGCCACCCCCGAGCGGAATCATTTCCTGGGTCCTGTCCAGGATGTCCGCAACCGGGCCCATGAGAGCCTGCAGGCAATCGGCCAGGGTCACGATTCCCGTAAAATCCCCGTGTTCATCCACAATGGCGGCCAGGTGGGTCCGCCCATCCCGCATCTCGGCCAACAGGGCAGCCACATCCTTGCTTTCGGGAATGAACAGGAGTTCCCGTAGTTCACCCCGAAGGGGATGGTCCGATGAGGGGGTTCCGGCCAGAAGATCCTTCAGGTGGAACAGGCCCATCGGCCGGTCGCCGGAAACATCCATGACCGGGTAGCGATTGAAACCGGCGCGGCGGGCAGTGGCCAACACCTGCCGCAGGGACATATCCTTGCGCATGGCAATCACCGAAGTCCGGGGGGTCATGATGTGGAACACCTCCAGATCCTCCAACTGGAGGAGCCTGGCCAGGGACCGGCCCTCGGTTTCGGTCAGGGTTCCGTCTTCAACGGCCAGATCACAGGCGGTCTGGAGTTCGGTGGTCGTCAGGTTCCGGGAGCCGGTGCGTTCGAATGGCAGGCTGTCGATCAGGAGTTTCACCAGGCCGCCGATGATCCCCAGCACGGGACCGGTCACGGTCAGCCAGATTCCCAGGGGCGCCTGGGCCAGCATCGACACCCTTTGCCGGAAACGCAGGGCCAGCATTTTGGGTGTGATTTCCCCCAGCAGGAGCAGGGCCAGGGTCGTGGCCGGCACCGCCACCAATAGTCCCCTGGGCCCGAACCATTGCAGGCACAGGCTGGTTGCCACAACGCTGGCGGCGGTGTTCACCAGCAGATTTCCGATCAGAAGGGCGGATAACAACTCGTGGGAGCGACGTAACAGGTTCAGCACCCGCAGGCCGGCGCGGGCTCCTTCCTCTTCCATCCGGGCAAGTTCCACCGCGCCCAGGGAAAAAAAAGCGGTTTCCGAACCGGAGAAGGCGGCGGACAATCCCAAGAGAACAAGAAGCAGCAACAGTTCCAAGAATAGGTTCTCCACGCCGGGGTAATCCGTTAGAGGTCGATCTTCGTGGCGATGTTACCTTGGAACAGCTGAGTGAGCAAGACCTGCGGCCACCACCTGTATTTGACTTCGACAGGAAAAACATTTTCCCCGGCACGTTTTTAGGTGAATATTCAACTGGCGCTTGCTACCGCACTTGAATTTGATCAGAAAGGTCCCATGTCCATCAATCCGTCCCAGCCTACATCGGACTCCCGGCGAGACATCCTTGTCGTGCGCTTCGGTTCGCTTGGCGACCTGTGTCTGTTGGGTTGGGCCCTGGCCCGCTTGGCTGACCGTCCGGACGGAAAGGACCGTCGGGTGACCCTGGTCACCAAATCAGCTTTCGCGCCCCTGATGGAACATGTGCGGGGAATCCACCGGGTGGTTCCCCTGAAGGGATCCGGCGTTGCGAATGTGACCCGCCTGGCCGCGGATTTGCGCGACCGGAATTGGGACCTGGTCATCGACGCCCACAACATCCTGCGGGGCCACCTCCTGTTCGGGATGATGAGGCGCCGACCCGACCGAAGGCTGGCCAAGGACACGGCCGCCCGGCTGGCCTTCATGGGATTCGGGCATCGCCAGGGCAGCCTGGACCGCACGATGCACGATCGTTTCGAGGAATTGACAGCCGGCCTGGCGTCGGAATCCAACGGCGACAGTGTCGGCACACTGCCCCCCATGGCCTCCCTGAGGGTTCAACCTTCCACGAAAATCCTGGCATTCGCCCCTGGTGCCCAGTGGGACACCAAACGGTGGCCCGAAAATAATTTCGTCGCCTTGCTGGATATGCACCTGCGGGATCATCCCGGGCCCGTCCGTATCTTCCTTGGTCCGCGGGAGGAAAACTGGTTCGCCGACGGCTCCCTGGAAAGGGCGGCCGAAGCAAGTGAACGGACGGAAATCATCCGTGGTCGTTCCCTGACCGAGGTGGCGGCCCTTCTGTCCGAGTGCAGCCACCTTGTGACCAATGACAGCGGCCTGCTTCACGTGGCCGAGGCCGTCGGCACGCCCGTCCTGGCCTTTTTCGGACCGACCGTAAGGGAATTCGGTTACTTCCCGGTATTGGACGGCAGCAAGGTGCTGGAAATGCCCATGGATTGCCGGCCCTGTTCACGCAACGGCAAGCGGCCCTGCCACCGGGGGGACCTGGCCTGCCTGCGCGACATTTCCCCGGACAAGGCCTACGCCGTCCTGAGCGAGATGAAGGAGAGTAGATGACTCCGCGTGACTCCGACCCTGCCGAACGGCAGCCCCGGACCGGCTTCCTGCTCGGTCTCTACCGGGGACTGAGCCCCGCCCTCTGCTCAGCGACCCGGCTGGCCGGACCCCTGTCGGCAAAACTTGCTGAGGGCATCTCCGGAAGGCGGGGTTTGATGGACCGGCTGGCCGCGGGAGCTCCCCTGGTGCGGGGCGGAGTCTGGTTCCACGTCACCTCCGTGGGAGAATACGAGCAGGCGCGGCCGATCATTGCCGCGTTGAAGGACCGACCCGACCCTCCCCCGATCGCCGTGACCCACTTTTCCCCTTCGGGATACGAATACGCCAGGAGTCGTCCCTGTGCCGATCTGCATGATTACCTCCCTTTCGATCATCCCGCGGACATGGCCCGACTGATGGATCTGTGGCGCCCCCGCCTGCTCGTATTCGTGAAATTCGACTGCTGGCCCAACCAGGTCGTTGCCGCGACCAGGAGAAATGTTCCGGTGGTTCTGGTCGCCGGCTCCCTCCAACCTCACAGCGCCCGGCTCAAACCACTGGGCCGACCGCTGTTCCGGGATGTGTTCAACCGCTTCGCTCATATCGGGGTGTGCACACCCGAAGACAAAGAGCGTTTCATTGACGGATTGGGTGTAACCTGTCCGGTATCGGTCACCGGAGACACACGCGTGGAACAGGTGATCCTCCGCTACGAAGCGGCCCGCGCCGGCGAAACCGCCGCGCGCCTGCGGGAATTGGGCGGACGCCTGCTCATCCTTGGCAGCACCTGGCCTCCGGACGAGAAGTTGTGGATGCCCGTGCTGGGGAAATTGCTGGATTCCAACCTCGATCTGCGAGTCGTCCTGACTCCGCACGAACCCACCACCGACCGGCTGGAATCCCTTGAGCGCGCGCTGGACCGCAGGAAAATTCCTCATCGCCGCCTCTCCAGGTTCATGGCCGAGGCCCGCGGCAGCGGTGAGGACGCCCGGGTCATTCTCACCGATTCGATCGGAGTGCTGGCGGAGATCTACCGGGCAGGCCATCTTACGTACGTCGGGGGCAGTTTCACCACCGGAGTCCACAACACCATGGAGCCCGCCGTGGCCAGTATGCCGGTCATGTTCGGTCCCGTGATCCACAACGCCGAGGAAGCGGGATTGCTTGTCCGGCGAGGCGCGGGATTTGTCCTGGAAAAACCCGACCAGGCCCTGGCTGTCGCCGGCGATCTGCTGAAAGATCCGGCCCGCCTGGAGACCTTGGGCCAAACTGCCCGGCAGGTCGTCCTGGACCAACGTGGGGCCACCACCCGCAGCATGGCCATGATCGAACCCTATCTTTGACGAACCGAACCGTTGAGCGGAGGAAACATATGCGACCGGAACAGGCCGACGAGGTTCAAAACATCAGCACGCTGCCCATCAATGACGCCTCCGCGCGGTGGCGCATGCCCTACACCGCGAAACCCCGCTTCATCCAGATGGAAACCGTAACCAAGTGCAACGCCAAATGCCCTTTCTGCCCGCAGAACGAGATCGTGCGGGATCCCGCGCGCATGCCGACGGAAACCTGGAAAAAGATCGTCGACGACACCCGCGGCTGGGGCATCACCTACCGGCCGTTCCTGACCAACGAACCGTTCGTCGACAACCGCATGCCCGAGATCGTGCGTTACATCAAGGACAACGATCCCACCGCCCGGGTGGAGTTCAACACCAACGGCGAACTGATGACCGAAAAGCTGTCCGGCGAACTGCTGGAAGCCGGCGTGGACATCATGCGCTTTTCCATCGACGGTTTGAGCCGCGAAATCTATGAGCCCTCGCGCATCGGCATCGATTTCACCAAAGTGATGGAACGGACACAGCGCTTCCTGGAGCTGTGGGACGAGGGTGGCTACCGGGACAAGGTGTTCACCGAACTGCGCATGATCGAGGTTCCCGAAAACAAGCACGAGGTCGAGGCCTACAAGGACTTCTGGGGTCCCCGCTGCAGCGAGGTCCTGATCACGCATATGTACCAATGGCCCTGGACCGGGCAGAAGCGCGAGGACGTGGTTCTCAAGCCGTGCCTGAAGGTTCTGGACGAGATGTTCTTCTACACCAACGGCAACGCGACGATCTGTTGCTGGGACGTCCATGAGCGGGCCGTCGTGGGCAACGTCAATGAACAGTCGGTGGGAGAGATCTGGGAGAGTTACGCCGCGCGATGCATGCGGGCGACCCTGGACGACGGCCGGCGCGACCTGCTGAATCTTTGCAGCCGCTGCAACGCCTATCAGGAATACGATTTTTCCAGGTTTGCTACGGACGCCGGTACGGGATAGGGTCCTTGATTCCGGCCCGCTCGAACCCTCGCAGGCGCAGGCGGCAACTCTCGCACACCCCGCAGGCTTCCTCGGATTCCGTGTAGCAGGACCAGGTCAGTTCCAAAGGCACGTCCAATTCGATACCCCGGCGCACGATGGCCGCCTTGTCCATTCCTATCAACGGTGTCATGATGGCGATCTTCGTGTCGGGTTTGGTCCCCGCGTCCACGGCCGCGGAGAACTTTCGGTAGAATTCCTCACGGCAATCGGGATAACCGCTGCCGTCCTCCTCCACTGCTCCGATGAACAACGCCTCGGCGCCGGTAACCTCGGCCCAGGAAACCCCCACGCACAGGATGTGGGCGTTCCGAAACGGAACATAGGTCGAGGGCACTTCCGATTTTCCGGTCGGCATACCTGTCTCGACCTGCAGGTTCTCATCCACCAGCGATGATCCCCCGATTTCCTTCAGATAGGAAATGTCCGCCACAAGACGCCTGGTGATTTCGTAATGGTCGGCCAGCTCCCGAAAGGCCCTGAGCTCACGGGCCTCGGTACGCTGTCCGTAGTTGATGTGCAGCAGAGCTACCTCGAACCGGCGTGTCGCCTCAGCCAGGCACACCGCCGAATCAAGGCCGCCGCTGGCCAGGACCACGGCCAGGGATTGTTTCTTGTTCAAGGAACCGGTCAAATCAGACTCCCCGGTCGACATCGGGCCAGACGGCCCGGTGCAATTGGATCTGGAAACAGACATCAAGACCATCGGCCAGGATCCATTCAGCCAGATCGCGGGGAAGCAACTTCCCCTCGACCGGAGAAAAAGTGACCTCGGTCCCGACTGGAATCCGATCACCGGTCCGGACCAAGTGGCGGCCCCATTCGTAGTCGTTCCTGTCCGCGCACACTATCTTGATCTCGTCCTCCACGCCCAGACCGGCGACACCCTCCCAGTCGATGAGTTCAGCGGGGATGCCGCTTCCCGGGGCCTTGAGATCGACGATTCGGTGCACACCGGTGGGAACCTGTTCGAGAGGAACGAGTTTATCATGGCCGAGGGTGCCGCTGGTTTCCAGCAGAACCGCGCGCCCGTCGGCCAGGAGGGCCGCCAAAAGATCCACCACCCCGGGTTGCAGAAGGGGTTCGCCTCCGGTCACCAGGACAGTGGAAAAACCTTGGGTGCGGACCTCGGCAAGAATATCGGGTACGCTCAGGGAACGGCCGCCCGAAAAGGAATGCTCCGAATCGCACCAGACGCAACGGATATGACATCCCGTCAGCCTCACCAGGGTGCAGGTTCGCCCGATGAAACGTGACTCCCCGCAGATGGCGGGGTATATTTCGTTGATCAGAAGCATTTTGTTTTCCCGGCCGGATCGGTAGCCGGTCGCCCGAAACGATGAAATCAAAGGAGAGTCGCCGAATTGCGAATGATAACCCATGAATTGGCCCACCACAATGAGGCCGCACTCCGTTCCGCCCGGTTCAGCCGGAGAGTCCTGACCGTGATGTTCCTGATCGGTCTGATCATGACAGCCGCCGCCTGCTCGCGGGATGCCGGCACGGATGGGAATTCGTCCGCTGAATCCGCAGACCAATCTTCCCCTTGCGCCCTTACTACCGACACCAGCGCCTGGGTTGCCTTCGAAAAGTTGGCGGACCGGGTCGGATCGGGAACAAACGTTTCCAAAGAGGAGCTGGATGCTTTCGGCGACCTGCCGACTGTCACCCTCTGGCGCAACAGTCTGGGAGCCCCCATCCCATCCGCCAATCGCGTTGGCAACTGGTTGGAGAGTACCTTCTGGGATGAACTGGGTCGCGAAGGAAACCAGAAAAAAGGCGCCGACCGGGCCATCTTCACGCGTAGTTACCGTTACAGCCTGGACAACCGGGACCGCATCAACAAACGACTGGCCGAATTGACCGGTCCCCGGAAATGCGACATAGATGAAATGGCTCGTTTCTGGGTCGAATCCGACCTTCTACCCGCAACCCTGGACATCCATTTCCTGCCGGCCAAGACGGAAATCCGGATCTTCGAAGGATCCCTCCTGGTCGATACCGGGGTTGTGGGCGCCGGCAACTCCGACCAGGTCATTCGCCATATGGCCGCCCTGCTCTACCGCAAATACCAAACGATACCGGGACCCAATCCCATTGACCTGGAAGGCGAAGAAGCGGTCGCCCACTGCTTCAGGGTGATGATGAACGAAGGTATCACAGGCTGGATCGAACAGACCGTCGCCTTTGAATTCGACAGCAGTCATCCCGTCCTGTACAAGGTCAAAATCATCCCCGAGGATTTTTTCCTGAAGGCTCAGCAAGCGATCGACATCATGAATGGCCATCTGGGACCCATGCTCGACGATGAGGCCACCATGGTCGAGAAGGGGCAGAATTTCGCCATTCATCTGGCGGGGATGAACGCTTTAAGCCATACCGGTTTCAGTATGTCCGCGGTGATTGCCGCCCACCTGGGCCCGGAACGTCTCCGGGACGCCGGTCGTTCGATCCCGGCATTCCTGGCCGCCTATCAGGAAGCGGCCTTGGCAAATCCGGTACCTGCCCCGGTGCCTGGTGCTCCGAACGTAGAACTCTTCAATACCGTGCCACCCCTGGATCCTGAAATCTTCACCAAACTGGAGACCATGCTGACCAGGGTTTTCCCTGATTAAGCGCTATTTTTCGTACCGCGAAAAGATCGGTTCGACATCAACGGGGATGTCCCCCAGTTTCTCCAGAGCCTCGGCCAGGACGGGCGCCATGCCGCCGTACTGTTCGATGAACTTCACCGAGGCCTCGTAGTCGCCGACGGCCTGGATCATGCAGATATCCGACACCAGATCCGCGATGGCCTTCTCGAAAACCGCCACGTCGATGGAAAAACGGCCAGACGTTTCATCGACGGAGATGGCCTCCTTTGCCATCAGATAGTTGAACTGGATGGCGTTGGCCGCGCCGTGAGCCTCACCGATGCCGAAGCGGACCGAACGGAACAGACCCGCCAGATAGGTGGCCGCCTGCTCCCGGTATATGGATTCCGGGAAATAACCCTTGCCCGCCCGTGTCAACACGAAGATATCCCACTCGCCCATCGCGTCGGCCTTGGCCTCTTCAATGATGGAATAGGTCTCCTTGAGTTCAAGACGCACCTCGGTTTCCCGCCCGTCGATTGTGATCTTGCCGGGACCCAGGCCGTGGCTCATCTCGTGCCACAGGGTGTGCAGGAAAAAGGATTCCGCCGTCAGGTCGCCCAACTGGTCATCAGCCACCAACACCTCGGCGATGGGCATGAGGATCTGATCGAACTTGGCCTTCATCACGTTGCGCAGCAGAACTTTTTTGCTGCCCTTGGCCTCCCGCACTCTTTCGTCGTTGGGCAGATTGAAGGCGATTGTCTGAACGCCCGCGCGGGTGTCGCCGGCAGAATAGACCTCGTCCACGACCCGGATGGGTGATTCGGAACCCCGGTTCATGTTCTTGTGCTCGTCGGGGATGGGAAGCTGGGATTCCAGCCACGGCAGTTCATCCTTGAACTTGCCCAGACGACTGCTTTCGACGGGGTCGGTGATCGTCACGAAGGATTCGAAAGCCGCCTTGTAGCCGAAAAGGCCGTCTTCGTAAGTCTCGTAGGGGCCAATGGTTACTTCGACAATACTGTCCAGGTCCATCCACAACATGTCTGATTCGTAGTAGTCGTCGGACAAGAACGCCGCGGCCCGGGATTCCAGGAAAGCCTTCAGACTGGCGTTTTCTGTCAGGGCGGCCGCTTCATTCAACAAGGCGGCGGCCTTCTTCAACCGGACGGCGAAAAATTCCGAGTAGGGAACCGCGCGCAGCGACCCCGCCTCATCCCGTCGCACCATGGTGAACAGTCCGTCCATGCCATTGGCGCCGTCCTCGACGAAGGCGATTTCCTCGGCCGTCATATCGCGGGGATAGTAATTCGCCCCTTCGGGATGGGACCAGGTCCCGAAGAATGGTTCGTGGTGGAAACGCCGATCCCATGGACCGACGTTGATCCGGAAATACCTCTCCACACCGGCCTGACGATCCGCGGGCAGTTCCGCGATCCGGGCGACGAGTTCATCCCGGCAGGGGGTGGCCTGGATATGGAAGATTTCGTTCATCAGCTTACTGGCGGCCACGAGCTTCTCCAGTACCTGTGTCTGGGTGGCATCCAGATGTGACAGATCCGGGGAAAGCTCAGTCGGCACGTAGCCGGCGAGCCTGTCGTCGAGATCCGCAACCACCGGCAAGTCTCCCTGCGCGGCCCAGCTGCAAGGCCCGGAGTCGGACTTGTCGGATTGCTGTTCACTCACGGTTTCTTCCTTTTCCTGGCTACAACCGGCCACCACGACCAGCATGACCAGAATCACGATGGGCAGTGCTTTGACGGACGATCCGAAGGGGTTCATAGCCGACTCCTTACAGGGAAAAAAATGATGACAGCGGGATCCGAGGACCAAAAAAAAACCGCGACATGAAGCCGCGGTTGAAAGCTGGCGGGAGCGACGAGACTTGAACTCGCGACCTCCGGCTTGACAGGCCGGCGTTCTAACCAAACTGAACTACGCCCCCGCCTAACTCGAAAGAGCCCGGAATATAGCGACAGCCCCGGGCCATGTCAAATTAACTTTCCGGCCCCGACAGGACGCCAATCAGGTCATCCGGGGCGATATCGTACAGGGCCACAACCTTCCAATCCATCCCCAACAGGTGCTCCAGGTCGGTTTTGAGTGAGGGATGACCCAGAGCCAGACAGACACCACTGGACGCCAGACCGTCCAAAAGGTCCTCCATGTCCGGCAAAGGCCGGTGAGACGACACCAGCAAGCGATTCCGGGGCTGATCCGAAGGATTCTCAGCAAGCCCAATGTTCACCGAATGAAACATCCGGGAAAGGTGGGCGTGGATCATTTCCAGCGGGCCTTCACTACCATGGGCAGTATCCTGACCCGCCGCGGCCCCCCACCGATCCGAACGGGAAAAATCCAGCCACAATAGATCGGCGTCCCGATCCGGGAAAACCGAACCGACCGCGGCCCACGACCGTTGCCTAGTTTCCGCATAGGGCCCAGGAAAAAACTCCGGGCCAGCCGGCGATTCGACATCCACCCCCACTTCCCGACCGTCGGGCTCCCTTGTCAGAGGGAAAGCCGCCGCGGGAATGCCCCGGATCAACAGTCGATCACACCCGGCGGCAGCCAGATGTTCGAACCAGGCCACCGGAAGCGACCCGGGATCGAATAGCCCCGTCTCCCGGGTATCCGGCACATCAACACCCAGGCGTTGCATTGCCGGACCCAAGGCGCCCATGGTGATGTCGTCCGCGAAAAAGAGCAGGTGTTCCACATGCCCGCGCCCGAGTTTCCGTTTTGAATCCGCAATGAATTTCCGGTCGAGAGTGGCCGGAAGCACATCGGCTCCATCCTTGTGGTGACCAACGAGCAGATGCCCGACCATCACCGCGCCGGCGCCCGCGGTCAGCCCACTTTCGAATGGAGCAGGGAGCGCGCCCCGGTGAACAGCAGTTTCAACGAGATGGCTGTCACCGCTGCTGCCACCGTGACCCGGCCAGTGTTTCAGACAGACCTTCACCCCCGCTTCAAGCAGGCCGGTAACCGCGGCAATCGTGTGCCGGGAAACCAGCGAAGAATCGGAACCGAAGGAACGGGCGCCGATCACCGGGTTGCGCGGTTCAGTCAGGACATCGGCCACCGGCGCCAGGACACGGTCGATCCCGACCTCGAGAAGGCGGATGCCCGTTTGTTCGAAGACGCGAGCCGTCAATCCCACGTCATCAAGGACCCCCATGGCCCACGGGCAGGGCGGTCTGCCAAGAGCCGCGGCAAGTTGGGAAACCGGCCCACCCTCGTGGTCAGCCATGATTTCCAGGTCGGGAACCAGCTCATGAAGCACCGTGCAAAGATCATGTAATGCGTTGTAATTTTTTACGTTACGAGAAAACAAAATGACACCGGCCGGTTGCCATTCGGCCAGCCAGGCGAACTCGAAGGCCGTTGGCCATTCCCCTTCCAGCCCCACCACGAGCCGCGCGGCGAGGTCGCGGCTCACGGACCCACCTCGTCCAGGACGGCGCCTGGATAATAATGGGCCAAAATTTCCCGCACGTTATTTCCCTGTTCGGCCATGACCAGGGCTCCGGTCTGGCACAGCCCGATCCCGTGACCGTATCCCCGGCCCCGGGTCGCCACCTCCACCAGATGGTCCCCGTCCCTGACCAGCTCCACTTCGAACATCGCGCTGCGCAGGATGAAAGGGTTGCCATCGGACGGCTTGAGAACCCAGCGCACCCGATCCCCCCTGACGTGATAGACACCCGCGTCGGTGGTGACCGCGAGTTGGGCCACCCGCCCGCTGGTTGTCCTGGCCAGGATTTCCAGATTCCTCAACCCGCCGGGCCTGTCCGCGGAAGCCGATCCATCCCGGGGCGAGAACACGGGCCCCGCCCAATCGGTCCTGCCCGGTTGGGTCATGTACTTCACGTATTCCGGAAGACTTTTCCGCATGATCTCTTCCAGCCGTTTCGCGGTCCAGACTTCCCGCCAGTGGAAGTGCCGGAAGGTGGAGCAATAGGCATCCTCATCCGCGCCGGGGCTGTCCGGCTTGCTGATCAGATAAGGCTTGGGCCCCCGCGCCCACACTTCTTCGATGTTGCTGGAAACACCCCCGCAGCAGGCGCTGTAGTAGGCTTCAATCTCCCGACCTTCGAAACGCAAAACCAGACCGGCGGTATTGTCCACCGCCAAATTGCAGAGGGGATCCTCGTCCGCGGACCCCTTGTAGACCTGGTCCTTGACGCTGGCGTACAAGTCAAAGCCGCGGCTCTTGCGGGTGCCGAGATGGGAAAGCGTGTAGGTGCGGGCTGCCACGGCCTGGGCTTCGAGGGCGGCCATCCGGTTGCGTTCATGGCGACCGATTTCCCAGGGAACCACACCCCGCAGATAAGACTCCAGGTCCAGGTTGTTGACCAGGGTGAGTCCCTCGCCGCCGGGGGTTGGCCGCACCAGGAATTCCCCGCGGTACTCGAATTCACCGTGGTTCACCCGATGCCCGGGATCCAGTGGTTGGAGGATCACCGTTTCGGAAGTTCCCCGCAAACCACCCGCCTGCCAAGCGACCTTGCGGCCATCCCGTTTGCAGACCACCTTGCCCGGCCCGTCAAGACGAGCCAAACGACGCCCGCTGGCTCCGTCCATAACCAACGCGGGGCCATCAGCTGATAATTCCAGGGATTTTGCCTTTTCGAGAAGACCGACGGCCAGCAGGGTCGGTGTCCCTGCCGCTGGCTCCGGATCCGGCCAGGGTTCGGTCTCAACGGGCTGGGTGCGCTTGGGACCGGAGCATCCGCCCAGCCCAAAGCTTATCAATACAAAGGTCATCAAGACAACACGCCACGGAACAATGTCGCCCCGGGCAAACACATCATGCAGGGTCGAGATCCGTCTCATACCACCCCTTCCAGGTTGATAACCAGCCTGCCACCGGGAAAGGGCAAAGTCAACGCATCATCACCAGTCGCTGCATATCACTGACGACAAGACTCTCGCCGGTATCGATCTCCACCCGGTACAGATAGGTACCATTGCCCATCTCGTCGCCGGCGTTGTCGCGGCCGTCCCATTCCACCATTCCTATCCCGCCGCCGTTGAACCGGAATGTGATGCGAGCCACCGGCCGGCCCGCCACCG
This sequence comes from Candidatus Krumholzibacteriia bacterium, assembly GCA_023270185.1. Lineage (GTDB taxonomy): Bacteria > Krumholzibacteriota > Krumholzibacteriia > LZORAL124-64-63 > LZORAL124-64-63 > JAGLCY01. The sequence goes on from JAGLCY010000044.1 coordinate 17,660, forward strand.
AAAAGACACGAATGGTGCCGGACCCGCCGGTCAGTCCGCTTTCAAACACGAACCGCGTGTTCTGCTGCATGGGATTCGGGAAATTGTAGACCTTGCCGATGGTCTGGGTGACATCGCCCCCGGTGCCTTCCTGCAACACCAGGTCGGTTGAATAGCCATCGATCGTCAATATGACCGTGTGCTGATCATCCGGGTTTTCGGTCGCCGATGTGGCCGTGAAATTCACGGTCAGATGCTGGTTCTTGTCCAACAGGAAATCCACGTCTTCCAGGATGAGCGTCTCGCCATCCAGGGCAAAGTCGGTGTCCTGATCGTACCCAAGCAGCCAGGCCGCGCTATCGACCTCGGTTTTGAATCGAAGGGGGGTTTCGGCGGGAAACACGAAAGTCGCCGGATCGATGGGACTGCCGCCGATCGAAAAAGCCGCGGTCTGGGGCATCTTCAGAACAAGTTCGTAATGCCGGTCCGTTTCCAGGGGACCACCCGTGTCCCACACCTTGACGATCAGTTCGTGGTCGTAGGGCAGAATCGGCACCCGTATGCTGTAGTTCACCAACTGGTGATTCGTCGCCCCGGGCGGAAAGGTTTCGGTAACCAGGTCCTCGGACGGATCCGGACCGGTGGGATTCACCACCTTGATGTGGTCGATGCCGGCTTCATCCCGGGCAACCAGAGTGACGATGCGCTCGTTGGTCTCATCGGTAGCGATAATTTCAACCTCGCCAGAGATCTCTCCCTCCGGGGACCCCACGAGGGTGGCTGTGACCTGCGCCTCGCCCGCGTCCAGTTTCATCAGGGGATCGCCCAGAAGGACATACTGGGAAATCATCTGCTGGACGATTTCTCCCTTTTTCACCGCGTAGACGTCGGCCTCGGCCGCCCACATCAACTCGCCCAGGACCCAGCGGCTGCGCATGGCGGCGCCAGCGCCAACGGAGCGCTGTGCGGGAGGGTTGATCATCCAGCGCCGGAAAATATACTCCCCGAAAACCTTGTTCTCACCGATGTATTCGTAGCCCGAACTGCCATAGGTGGCCGAGGCGCCGGCCCGGGATCTCAAAAGAAATTTCTCCGAGATGGATGATTCATGCGCCCGGGTGCTGGTGAGCACCGTATTCTGGGCCCAGTCCGTAATGTGACAACCCAACCCCATGAATACCCATGGCTTATCGGTGTTGCCGAGCTTGGCCACATCCTGGCGCCCCACGTAGTCGTTCCGGTCTTCCATCCAATATTCCGAAGACAGCACGTAGGGATTCGCGTGCCCCTGGTAATGGGCGACCAAGCCTCCTCCACTGAGATGGGAGAGCAGGATTGGTGTGGCCGCGGCTGCAGTGTAACTCCTGGTTTCACTCAGATCACGTGGTCCGGGCGGCGGATCCAGCTTCGGATCCAGGGTGTCTTCCAACAGGATCAGATCACTTTCCAGGGTAACCGGGGAACCGTCGGCCCACAACGGAGCGAGGGAATCCCGTTCACTCCCCGCGAACACCCATTCATTCGGTTTGTAGGCAAGGGTAAACAGAGCGTCATCCCCGTACCCGTTGGACCAGCTGTCATCGGCAAAGAAGATGCCTCTGCGACGCCAAGCCTGGCCGGCCGCCACATTTTCCACCGTCATGACCTTGTCTATCATGACGTCCAACTCCGCCACCGAATTGCAGGGGAACCGACCGGAGTACATGGCCCAGGGGGCGTGGACGTCGGAAGGGAAAAGGTCCTCCGGGTAGTTGTTGCCCGACTCCAGGGTGATATACCATTTGTCCGTCGCCATCAGCTCAGGTTCGAAATTGCCCGCCGCCTGTTGCGAGTGATAATGGGTCGGCACCCAATCCTTGGCCCAGGCGCGGGCGGAGGACAGCACGCCCATTTCGAGGACGTTTTCGTTGGCGTCCCCCACGACCGTCAAGGCCCAACTGTTCCAGCGGGTGATGGCATGGGTCACGAAACGTTTAAGGGCCCAGGGATCCTTCAACCCGCCGCTGTACCAGTCGAAAAGGTCATCCACTTCAACCACGTGGATGTTGAGATTCCCGCCCGCGCGGTTCACGCGGTGCGCGATCCATCGATCCAGCGCGGCCCGAAAGGCGGGATGGGTGATCACGATCAGATCGGGGTCCGCCCCCGCCAGTTCGGTTGGATTGGTCGGGTCCGTCGCCACGGACGACAGGTGGGAGGGGAATTCGACAATGCCGTCGGTGGAGAAATCACCGACCGCAGTGAAGGATCGGGTCGGCCCGGACTGGTCAGGCATCACCGACAGGGTCCATGTCACGTCATCGGCAGTCGTAATATTGGCGCCGTCCAGTTCCACCACCACAGGTTGCCGTGGATCCGTCACTTCGACCAGACCGATGTCCGCCGACGCAAAACCGGTCACTTCCACCGGCCGCGGCCCAAGGCCCTCGCCGCAATTGAAAACGATCATGTCCCTGGTCGCCTTGTAGAGCGCGTCGTAGGATATTTCCACCCAATTCAGGAAACTGTACACCCAGCTCCCCACAACCGGATCGTACATGCGGATTTCGGAAAAATTGCCCGCTAGAGCCGAAGCCGGCACCGTGTAGAGCAGGGTATCCTCGTAAATGCTTTCCATGGAATAGTCACCGAGGTGTGTGGTCAGACTCGAGTCGGTGACCAATTCGAAGCGAAGCGGACGGGACGAATTATTCTTGCCCACGACACCGATTTTGATTTCAACGTCGGCTCCGGCCGGATCCGGGGCCCACAGGGGATTAATCCCCGCCCGAACGTCCACCGCGCGATAGGTGTTGTAGTAGACCCGATCGGAATGGCCCTTGGGCAGGTTTTCCCTGAACGCCAGCTGTTCCTCGATGTGATCGTTGCGATGGTAACCGGACAGAGGCGCGACTGTCGCCGCGGACAGGGTGGTTTTCGCCATCCGGGACCAGGGCTCACCCGGTTCAGGTTCACTGGCGGAAAGCCAGTAGACATTCGCCTCGTTGTTAATTTCCCAGGCATCGCCGCAGCCTGGAATGGTTTCCGGGCCGTTCCCGAAATCGGCGACATATGAAACATCGTCCATCAGGCGCAAGCCGTAGAAGACAAAAAAATCGTCCCCGTCGAAATTGTCCCCTTCCCCCACCATGTGAAGGGGGACCTCGATATCCACGTACGGAGCCTGTCCGGACCCGTCATCGAGGGCGGCGATGTATCGGCGCTGGTAGAGCCTGATCTGATTCTCGCCGATCACGACATCCGGCAGCAGCCCCCGCGCTCTCAGCCTGTCATAGGTTATCCGCACGAGTCCGGTCTTCCAGACCGCAAGACGGGTCTCGGGACCCAACAGGGTTCCTGTCTTGGCGCCCCGCGCCTGGCTCAGGCCGGATTCACCCGCGTCTTCGAGAAATGAGGAATCGACTCCCTGCCAGGCTGCTTCCGACGGCAGTTGAGTCAGCAGTTCACCGTTCAGGAAAATGGTTCCGAACCTGTCGTCGTTACGGGTCGATGATTTGCGGGCGTGTCCAGCCGACATGGATCGACCGGCGGAGCTGTCGGGCACAAAACGGATTTCCCAGGTACCGCCAGTTAGTGTCCGGCTCGCCTTGCCGGCAGTGTCGTGACGAACGGGAATCACCTGGTAGGAAACGATGCGCCGGCCACGCCACCAGGACACCTCGCCCAGCGTCACGGCGACCGAAGCGGTGACCCTGCCGCGGCTGGCCAGAGCCGCGAGCGCCGAAGGCGGAATATCAGCTTCCGCGGGTGGCTCCTGACTTGGCAGCACCAGGATCTCGGAAGCGGAATTTTCCCAGGATTCGGCGCCCCGGATGATGACCGGCACACCCTCCACCATCAGGGGACGATCCCCCGCGGGTTCCCATTGTTCCTCAATGATCCTCAGTTCAGGTCGAGTTCCCGGGGGCACCACAACCCACCCACCGGTCCGTGGCAACCTGGGATGACCTGGTTCGCCGGAAGACACGAAGCCCCCCAAGCTCACATCATAAAGGGTGACCGCAGGATCACCGACAGTCAACGGAGTCCAGATCGGTTCAAGACCGCTGATCGAAAATCGGAGAGCTTCCCGCCCACTTGATTCGACGAAAACCCCCGTCACCTCTCCCGAGGAAGAAGCTGAAACAGACGGTGTGGGCAGAGATATGCTCAACATGAGCAGCCCCAAAATCCCTCCCCTGCAAACCAGCGAGACCGATCTACGGAAAGAAAGAGTTCGGACCAAACAAGTCAGACGATACACACAACCATCCATTCCGGTCTCCTGGACAGAAATTGCTGAATAATCGATCAGGGGCAGGTACAGCCCGGTTGGGCATGTATTTATTATATGACCGAATGGGGACGGGGTCAATGCCTTGCCCCGAAAATCGAGCATGAATCCGGTAGGCAAACGAAAGGGGCGGATCAACCCGCCCCTTTCGACAATCGCGGAACCGGAATCACTCCGGTTCTTATCAGGCAGTTACCTTACCGGTACAGAGACTTGACCGAACCGAAGGATTCGTTCTCGACTGCCACGGCAGCGCCGTCGAAGATATATACGGGACCGCCATCGGGACCAGCAGCAGAGTACATGATCCGCAGATCACCGGATACCGACTGGTAAGCCATTTCACCATCGATGCCGGGTTTGGGGGTCGGAGCCAGACTGACTTCGATTATGCCGGGAGCGGTGTGCATGAAAGAGAATTCGAGAAGCGTGAACGACTCGTCGGTCACGGGATGGGATTCGGCCAAGCCCACGATGTATGTCAGGTAGCCCAAGCCGATGTTGGCGCTGTCACCGACATCAACATTAGTTCCGGGGTAGACCTCTCCCAACTTGAACATGTTTCCGGCAGGATTGAAGTTCAAGGTCAGTTCGAAGGCGTTGATGGTTTCATAGGGCACTCCATCTTTTTCCGGCTTGGTCAGAACCAGGAATACGGTGACGATGGAATTAACGTCAAAGGTACCGGTAGCGCCGGTGCCGTCCGAAAATTCATACATGCCAACCTGGTTGGGATAGACGTGGTCAGATGCAAACCCCGTGCTGGGAGCCAGCAGGGAAAGGGCAGCAAGCGCGGACACAGCGAAAAGCAACTTCTTCATGTTACGATTCCCCTTTCTTGGAAAATCCATTTTTCAGCCCTGGGACAATTGGCGATCCTGTGAATTCCGGAACCGGCCAGAGCGACGATCCTTCATGCCGGGTCCAGACTGGGCCAGAAACAGGAAACGCTTACAGCGACAACAGCAAAAAGATACCGAGTCTCTCCCTTCCCGACAAGCACTCTTTTCAGTCCGAATAAGAATTATCCGGACCGAATATCAGACGCTTTTCAGGTTTCAGAGACAACCCACGGTGAATATCCGGGCATTATCCAGGTCTGTCAAGGGCTAACAAGCGGTGGGAAAGGAAGATCAAAAAAGGCCCGGGTGGAAATTCCACCCGGGCCTTTGGACCTGTGTCCAGCAGCCGAAGCCGCAACTCATACCGGATTTACCGGAACAAGCTCTTGACGCTACCGAAACTGGCATCCTCGACACCCACGACACAATCAGTGTTAACTGTTGCTACGGGGAATTCCCATCCACCAGTCGACTGACCAGCCGTATACAGGATGGATCCGTCGGCGTTTTGCAGAACCGGGAAAGTACCAGGAACTGAAGGTTTCACGGACTGGTAGATATACATCTCAACCGGGAACACGGCCAGAACCATGTAGTTCCACGAGTGCAGAACAGTAGCAGCGGTTGTCGGAATCGCAGCAGCGAGACCGATGACGTAATCGCCTTCCAGAAGGTTTGAGCTGTCACCAACATCAACGGCACCGGTACCGGCACTGGTATCAGCCATCCGGAACAGCATACCTTCCATTCCAACAGGGACATCAAGTCTATAACCAAACTCGTAGGCATTGATCAAGGCCGGAGTCGGGTTAGTGGCAACCAAGTAGGCCATGAAAGGCGTGTTAGTGGGCGTGGTAAGACAGTTACTGTCAGCGTTCATGTCAAAGTAGATTCCGATCATGTCGGGATCTTCATCGATGACAGCAAAAGCCGAAGTTGCAACCAGACTGGCCAGCAGCAGAACTACCAACTTCTTCATGTTGTTTCTCCTAAGCAAGTTGAGCAGGTACTTCCAGTGAAATCGCCATAACTATTTGGGCGAGATTTTAAGTGTGGCCCCGCCACCTGCATCAGCAGGGCCACTCATTTGTCATGACTCCAGAGAATTTCTTCGTCACACCAGGGCGAACCGGGCATGACTGGGAAATCCTAGGGACAGGCCGCTCCAATGCTAGCAGCAAGAACCGGAATGTCCGAAAGGTTGACAATGTTGTCAAACCAAATGTCAGACCGGAACATGTAGCTCGTACCGGAGAAATCACCGGCAAACAGCTGAACATCAGTCAGGTTGACCGCGCCGCTGCCGTCGATGTCAGGACTGTTGTAGCCGATGGGAAGAGTGTTGGCCAAGGCATTGCCGTTGATCAGAACAACCGTTGCGGCAAGACTGGCTCCACCCGCCTGAAGGGCGTTCTGGAACCTGGTTTCACCATTAACATCGGTGCTGAAATCAGCGGTGGCACCACCACTGCATGCAACCATTCCGCCATCAGCGGACTCGATCCAAGCATCCTCGGAAGGATAGTTGGCGATGGGAAGGCCAGCGCCATCCCGAATAATCAGTGTGATGGTGGCGTCGGCAGTGCCGCCTCCAACCTTCACAGCAGCGGTGAACGGGTTACCGTTACCGTCAGGAACATTAAACAGGACAGTTCCTTCGGGACCGGTATAGGCCCGAGTAGCACTGCACTGCGTTACATCCGGGACACCCGCCATAGCGAGCGAAGCGGCACCAACAATCAGGGTAATTGCAAAAATACCCATGAGTTTCCTAAGAACCATTAGGACACCTCCAAAAAAGGCACATTCTAGCGAGGGTGGCTAACCCAAGCGGACACATTGACAACTGCGTTGAGCTCTCCTTCCCACTCACATGTCCATCACTTGACATCATTAGATTACCACACGCACCCTCTCAATGCAACCCATAATTTCTTGTCTTCTGCGGAAAATTGGAAAAAAACAGGGAATCTTCAATTTCGATGAGGAAAAACATACCCCCGGCTCCATTTTTGGGGAGAACCGAGGGTTTTTTGAGAATAAATGATGTTTTTTAATTCGTGGTGGGCGAAGCAGGACTCGAACCTGCGACTTCCTGCGTGTAAAGCAGGCGCTCTAGCCAACTGAACTATTCGCCCACACTTTCCCGAAACGAACGCCACAAGAAGAAGGGTAACAACACACAATAACCGAGAACCAGTAGAACAGGACCGATTGTGAGCATCCCCGCGGACAGGGTGATGAAGCCCAGAATGATCGCTCCCAGGGAAGTCAATAACAACCAGAATTTTTTCATCAGATCCATCTCCAACCCTCCGGAAACGCAAAAACATCCCGGGACCCCACAATTTAACCAACCGGGACCCGTTCCAGATAAGCTGAACAATAAAAGGGGGCATCGGTTCCGTCAATTATTCTGGTTGCGACGGTCCCCGGCCCTGGTACGCCGGAACTTCTGAACGGCAGCCTCGTGCTCCCGGGCGGTCCGGGAAAACACGTGGCCATCCTGGCCGTCGGACACGAAATACATGGCACGGCATGAGGAATCAGGATGGGCCGCCGCCTCAAGAGCGGCGAACCCGGGACTTCCGATCGGTCCCGGGGGCAGTCCCTTGTTGCGATACGTGTTAAAGGGTGAAGCAACTTCCAGATCCCGGTAGAAAAGCCGTTTCCCCTTTTTTTCCAGGATGAAGGCCACGGTGGGATCCGCTTCCAATCGCCTCCCCTGTCGCAGGCGATTGACATAGACCGCGGCAATGAGAGCGCGCTCATCGTCACGACGTGCCTCAGCCTCGACGATGGAGGCCAGGGCGAGAAGTTCCTGCCCGGAAAGCTCCAGGGCTTTCGCGGATTCGCTGTCGGCCATCACCGAGTCCAGGCGCGCAAACTGGGTCGAAACAAGAAAGTGGGCCGCCCTGGCCGCATTCGTTCCCTCGGCGAAATGAAAGGTGTCGGGTGCCAGGTATCCCTCGCACCACCTAAACTGTCGAGGATGGCGGGCGGACTCGGCGGCCAGCAGGGAATCGTACTCTTCCACCGTAGGCCCGTCTCCCCCCATCAGGCGTCCATGGTACGCGGCGCTCATCACCAGGGAATCCGCGGCAGACAGGAAGTCGTCTCGGGAGAACCCCAGTTCCCGGGACACGATGTCGGCGATCTCCCCAACGTCCAAACCCTCGGGAATCGTCACCTTCACCTGCACGGCCGATCCGGTGGTCAGGGCCAGCAGCAGGTCCCGGGGCGAACCGCCGACGGGCAATTCGTAGAGACCGGTCCTCAAGGCCCGCCCCTTTCCCGTCAGCCTGGCACCCGCCAGAAAAACCTTGGGGTGCTTCAGCAGGCCGAGCGCGGCCAGGGAATCCGCGGCGGCGGAAAGGGTCATGCCGGGGGGAATCCGCATCTGGACTGTCGAAGAAACCGGGCCCGAATCCCTGTCCACTTCGGAAGACGGACCAGGTCCCGTCCACAGGCGCCAGCCCCACAGGACAATCACCAATCCCAACAGGAAAGCGACCCCCGCAACTGTTGCCCAGCGCTTAATCACGATTGCTCCCCTTGTGGCCCGGCCCCCGCGTTCAGGCTGTCCAGGTAGGATTGGAGAATGATCTGGGCGGCCACGGCATCCCTGTCTTCCTTACGGGATCCGCGGCTGTTTTTGAGCCAACGGTCGGCCTCGGCGCTGGAGAACCTTTCATCCCAAAGAATAACTTCCACCTCGAATTCCCTTTCCAGACGTCCCGCGAATTTGCGGACACGTTCGACCATTTCACCCTCGCGGCCGTCCGCCGTCAGCGGCAGTCCCAACACCAGTCCGGTGACGGTTCTTTCGGTTATCAATCCCCCCAGGTGAGTCAGGATTGAACCGTCACGCCCCTCCACGTGGGTACCCAGGGCAAAGGCCAGGGACTTGGCGGGATCGCTCACCGCGATGCCGATGCGGCGCAGACCGTAATCAAGGCCCAGATAACATGACATGGGTTCAGCCGTCTTCGGAAGGCTCGAGTTTCTTGACCATGCGGATCATGAAACGACCGTCTTGGTGACGGCCGAACTCGAGGGTGTCGGTGAATTCGCGCATGATGAGGATACCGCGACCACGCTGTCGCATGAGTTCGTCCGAAGGCGTCCAGTGTTCGAAGTCGAAGCCGGGGCCCTGGTCCAGGACCGTGATGGTGATCTCGTTGCCCTCGACTTCGAAGATCACCTGGATGGGAAGCACGTCGTCCAGTTTGTTCCCGTGCTCCATGGCGTTGGTGCATGCCTCGATCACCGAGGTGCCGAGTTCCTCAAGAGCCCGTTTGTCGCATTCCATGTCACCGCCGATTTCCATCAGCACGGCATCCGGCACACCGAGGAATTGCATATCACTGGGCAGTTTAATTTCGACTCTGGAGGCCACGATCAATTCACCTGCCCGCACTCGGAATCAATATCACCAATCAGCATCAGGAAAAACTCCTGACGGCTTCCTCTTCATCCTGGAATGACTCGAAAACGGTGTAGAGCTTCGAGACGATGAAGATGTTCTCGATACGGTCCGAGACCTTGAGGAGTTTCAGCTCTCCTCCACTTTTCTTGAGGGTGGTGTAACCGGAGATGAGGATTCCAAGGCCGGTGCTGTTGACCCACTTGACCTTCTCCATGCTCACCACGACGTTGTGGTAACCTTCGTGGATCAGGGTCTTGATCGTCTCATCGAAGGCGTCCGAGTCAGGACCCCCCATGAGTTTGCCGCTCATCTCCAGGATGGCCACGCCATCCCGCTTGCGTTCCTTGATCTTCACGCATTATCACCCTTTGAAGGAGTCGGATCATGAACCGGGATCTGATCCTCAGAAATCCCGGAGCATCCATTGACCGCAACAGCATAGGACACGGGAACCATCATGTCCACACGTGGTATGGCCCGCCGCCCCGCGAATTCAGGATATTTCCCTGAGAATGGACAGGACACCGGCCATGTCAGCCGGTGGTTCTGCCGAGAATTCAAGAGTCTCTCCGGTGGCCGGATGAACCAGTTTCAAGCCAGTGGCATGCAGCATCTGGCGGCCAGCGGCCTTGACCATGCGGTCGGCCTGGCGTCGGTCGAGGTTGTGGATACCGCGGGCCCGTTGGTCGTCCCCGTACATCAG
>JAGLCY010000045.1 GCA_023270185.1 Candidatus Krumholzibacteriia bacterium
CCCTGGGTCACGACGGCCATTTTCTGGCGAAACCGGGGATGCCTGCCGATGTCACCGGTCAGGGTGTCTTCATCCTCTTTCCAGCGGCCCCAGGACACCGTCAGGTAGGTACGTCCCATGCGGCGATCCTGGAGTTGTTCGGAAAGATGCCGATGGGCCATATCCGACAAAGCCACGGTCATCAATCCGGATGTGTCCCGGTCCAGGCGGTGGACGATTCCCGGGCGAAGGGGGCCACCTTCGGTGGACAGATTTTTGCAGTGGTAAAGCAGGGCATTCACCAACGTACCATCCGGGTGCCCCACGGCAGGATGAACCACCATACCCACCGGTTTGTTGACCACCAGAACGTGCTCATCCTCATGGACGATATCCAGGGGGATATCCTGGGGCACGGCGACCATTTCCGCCTTCACTCCCGGCCGGAAAACGACCCTGCTGCCGGCCTTCAGGCGAAAGCCTTTGGGGCGCTTGCGGTCGTCCACCAGGACCCGGTCATCTTTCATGTCCGTATGGATGCGGCTGCGGGAAAGATCGGGGCACTGCCCGGTCAGGAAACTGTCCAGCCGCTGCCCATCTTCATCAGGGCCCACGGTGAAACGCCGTTCTGTGGATTCCGCGTCAGTCATGGGAACGCCTTCCGTCGAACAGGATGCACAGGAAAAGAAGCGTTCCGCCAACCGTCACACCCATATCAGCCACATTGAAGGTGTAGAACCGGTGCGTGCCGATGCCCACGTCGATGAAATCGACCACATGGCCGCCATAGAAGACACGGTCGACCAGGTTGCCCACGGCGCCGCCCAGAATGGCAGCCATGGCCCCACGGCGGATTTTCAACCCGGGATCGGTGGTTCTATAGAGGTAGATCAGGAAGATCGAAGCGGCCAGACTGATGCCCACCAGGACCATGCGGCCCACCGGAAACAGCCCCATGGCCGAACCGGGATTGCGGACGTAGACGAAACGCAAAAATTCCCCTATGACCGAAACCTTGGCACGAAGTGCCGCCTCGTTGGCGAGCACCGCTCTTTTGGATACGAAATCGAGTATGAAGACAAGAGGAGCCCACATCCAGGGCGCCAGGATTCGGCTGAGCATCAGAGGGTCCCCGCCTCCTCCTTCTCCTTGCATTCGATGCATAAACGTGTGTAGGGCAACCGCTTCAGGCGAGCCAGGCCGATGGCCTTGGTGCATTCCTGACACTTGCCGTAGCTGCCGTCTTCGATCCGGCCAAGGGCCTCTTCTATATTGTAGAGATAACGTCCCTCGGTGTTGGCGAACTTGATGGTGGTTTCATACTGGAACTCATCCGAGCCCTGGTCCGCCATGTGGTTGGAATGGGACTTGCCCGCCTCCAGCCCCGATTGGTCGTCGGTGTGCTTGATGATCTTTTCATGCTGGGCCAGAGATTGCGTCACCCGATCCTTCTCGGCGGTGAGCAATTTCCTGAATCTCTGTAGCTCAGTTTTTCGCAAGGGGTCCCTCCCCGTCGTGCATCAAACCCTGTCCAGGGAGATGCCGATTTCATTTTCGTCGATCTTGAATGTGTCTTTATAAGCCAATTCCACGTTTGAAGCAACGTCAAGGGCGAGGGTTTCGGTGGAAATTCGCTCGGAAAAACGTGAAACCGCCGTCAGAACGTCCTCGGGACCGTTAATGGCCAAATTGATCCTGTCTGAAACTTCCAGCCCACTCTTTTTTCGCAGATTCTGGACCTTGTTGATGATCTCCCGGGCCAGCCCCTCCTGTTTCAGATCCTTTGTCAGGGTGGTGTCCAAAGCCACGGTCAATCCCTGTCCCCCAGTGGCCACGAAGGGCCCCACGCCCTCTTCGACCACCATCACCTCTTCGAAGGTGAAATCGACGTCTTCCCCCTCGAAATCCAGGCCGACCCGGCCATCGGCGCGCAGAGTCATGATTTCATCAGAAGTCATCGAAGTGATGCGTTTGGCAGCCAGGGGAGAACGTTTACCGAAACGAGGCCCAAGGGCGCGAAAATTGGCCTTGGCCGACAGATTCGCGATCTCGCGGGGATCGGCGACCGTGCCCACCTCCTTGACGTTCAACTCACCGGCGATATACCCGGTCAGGAGTTCATCCGCCATCAGCAATGTCACACGGTCGTCGTCCGCGTGCATGACCAGTTTGCCCAGGGGTTGCCGGGTCTTGAGACTCGCGTCCTGGCGCAGACTGCGACCCAACCCCACCACGGCCTGGGCGGCGGCCATGGATTTTTCCAACGCCTCGTCGATCAATGATTCGTCCGCCACCGGGAAATCCTGGAGGTGCACCGATCCATGGGGATCCGCGTGTGCGGTCAGGGCGCGGAAAATCTCCTCCGCGACAAAAGGAATGAACGGAGCCAGCAGGCGCAGGCTGGATTCCAGAACCGTGTAAAGGGTGGTGAAGGCGGCCCGTTTATCGGGCGTCATCTCCCCCTTCCAGAAGCGGCGGCGGCTGAGCCTGAGGTACCAGTTGCTCACATCGTCCAGGATAAAAGTGCCGATGGTCTTGGCCGCCCGGGTCAGGTGCAGCGATTCGAGATCGGCGGTCACCGACCGGGTCACACTCTGCAGACGACTGAGGATCCAGTGGTCCAGCTTGTCGAGTTCCTGCTTTCCGCCGTCCGCGGGCGCAAACCCGTCGAGGTTGGCGTAAAGCGAAAAGAAGTTGTAGGTGTTTTCGAGGGTAGCCAACAGCTTGCGCTGAGCTTCCTTCACTCCCTCCCCGTCGAAACGGGTGGTTGTCCAGACCGGGCTGCAGGTGACCATGTACCAGCGCAGCGGGTCGGCGCCCACTGTGCGCATGATGTCCATGGGGTTCACGGTGTTCCCCACACTCTTGGACATCTTCTTACCTTTTTTATCCAGGATAAGCTCGTTCACCAGGCAGCTCTTGTAGCTGCTTGTCCCTTTCAGGAAGGTGCTGATCACCAGCATGGTGTAGAACCAGCCGCGGGTCTGGTCGATGCCCTCACTGATGAAGTCCGCGGGGAACTGGCTTTCGAACAGCTCCTTGTTCTCGAAGGGATAGTGATATTGGGCGAAGGGCATGCTGCCGGAATCGAACCAGCAGTCGATGACTTCACTGGTCCGGCGCATGGTCCCTGAGCATCCGTCGGCCTTGCAGCCGAAGGTGATATTGTCCACGTGGGGCCGGTGCAGATCGAGCTCCGAATGGTCGTCGCCGGTCAGCTCGCTCAGATCCGCGCGGCAGGTGGGCATGTGCTGGTGTCCGCAATCGTCGCAGATCCAGATATTCAGCGGCGTGCCCCAGAACCGGTTCCTGCTCAGGCTCCAGTCGATGTTGCCGGCCAGCCAGTTGCCGAAGCGGCCGCTGCCGACTTCCGGCGGGGCCCAAGTGATCGCCTTGTTGGCCTCGACCAGCTGATCCCGCATGGAACTGGTCTTGATGAACCAGCTCGGAGTCGCGAAGTAGATCAGAGGGTTGTCACAGCGGTCATGGAAGGGATAATCGTGGCTGTAGATTTCTTCCCGCAGCAGTTTACCCTCTTCCTGCAAATGCCTGATGATCTTCCGATCGGCCTTCTTGACGTGCAACCCCGCCCAGGGAGTAACCTCTTCGGTGAATTGTCCGTTGGCATCCACCGGCTTGAAGAAGGCCAGTTTTTCGCGTTTGCCGATCTGGTAATCGTCCTCGCCGAAAGCCGGCGCCATATGAACGATGCCGGTACCCGAATCGAGGGTCACGAAATCGGCCTCGACCACCACGAAGGCTCTCTCGCCCGCAGGCGACACGAATGGAAGCAGTTGTTCGTAGGTGCGACCGAGCAGATCGGCGCCCTTGAACTTGTCCAGAACCTCGGTCGGTGTTTCGGGATCCAATACCCCCAGCCGGGCTTCGGCAAGGATCAGGATCTCGTCGCCGTGACGTACGCGCACGTAGTCGAAATCGACGCCGACAGCCAGGGCCACGTTCGAAGGCAATGTCCAGGGCGTGGTGGTCCAGGTCACAAAATATTCATCCGCGTCGGTGGCCTTCAATTTGACGTAGATGCTCGGATCGGTGACCGTGCGATAGCTGTTGGCCATCTCGTGGCTGGAAATCGGCGTGGCGCAGACGGGACAGTAGGGAACGACCTTGTGCCCCTTGTAGAGCATGTCCTCGGCGTGGAAACGGCTGAGGATCCACCAGACCGTCTCGATGTAATTGTTGTCGTAGGTGATGTAGGGGTCGTCCAGATCGACCCAGTAGCCCAACCGCTCGGTGAATTCATCCCAGTCGGTCTTGCAGGTCCAGACACTTTCGCGGCACTTCTCGTTGAACGGCACCAGTCCGAAATCCTGGATGGCCTGGGCGCCCTGGATTCCCAAAATTTTCTCGACGGCCCGTTCGACCGGCAGGCCGTGGGTATCCCAACCCGCCTTGCGCACCACACGGTGACCGGTCATGGTCTTGAACCGACACATGACATCCTTGCACAGCCGGGCCATGACGTGGTGCACGCCCGGCAGGCCGTTGGCCGTCGGCGGACCCTCGTAGAACACCCATTCCGGCGCGCCTTCCCGCTGGGCGATGCTGCGCCGGAAGGTGTCGTCCTCTTTCCAGAAACCGCTGATCAGTTCCTCGGAATGGGAATCGTGGAATTTGCTAGCCAGGGCAGGATAAGCGGGTTTCCTGTCTCCCGATGTTGTTTTGGCCATCGTTCCGTTTCGTCCTTTGGCGATTGAGCCCGTATTAAAGAGTCACTTTTTTCAGGAACCCGGTCACCAGGGCCTCGAGGTTGGGCTGGGCGGCGTTGGCCACCTTGATGATTTCCTCCACGTTGGCCGGATGCAGCGCGTCGGGGAAGCAGGCATCGGTGATCACCGACATGCCGATGACCCTCATGCCCCCGTGCACGGCGGCCAAACACTCCGGGACACTTGACATGCCCACCGTATCGGCCCCGATGGTGCGCAGAAACCGGTATTCGGCTCCTGTTTCCAGGTTCGGACCGGCGACCGCGGCGTAAACCACCTTCTTCAGGGGAATCTTCAGATCCAGGGCCACCGCCTCCATGGTCGCCAGGAACTCGCGGTCATAGGGCTCGGACATGTCCGGGAAACGGGGGCCGAGCCGATCGTCGTTCCAGCCGATCAAAGGGTTGTCGCCCATCAGGTTGATATGATCGGTCATGACGCTGATGTCACCGGGACCGTGCAGGGGGTTCATGCCGCCGACCGCGTTGCTCATCAGCAGCGCCCCGCAGCCCAGGGCCTTCATCACCCGGACCGGCAGGGTGATCTGCATCATGCTGTAGCCCTCGTAATAGTGGACCCGCCCCTGCATGGCGATGACTTTGCGTCCCCCAAGGGTGCCGAATACCAGGTTGCCGTCGTGACTCGTGGCGGTGGATTCCACGAAATGAGGCACATCGCCAAAGGGAATGGAGCAGACCGTCTCTATTCGATGCCCGAGTTCCCCCAGGCCCGTACCCAGGATCAGACCGATTTCGGGCTCGAAATCCGTCTTTGTGCGGATGAAACCGGCGGCTTCTTCGATCTGCTGGTGCATATCGTTCAAGGCGACCCTCCAGGTGGGGAACAGGGGTTTCGGGAACGAGACAAACTAACATGGCCTCAGCGACCTACCAAGAAAAAAGCGGGAATCCGTGGATTCCCGCCATTATCCGCAGTGAGATTGAAGATTGTCAGATGGAGTCCTTGTCAGGCCCCACGGCGACAGGTTCCTCGTCCTTGGTCATTACCGGCCCATCGGCCAGGGAAGTTTCCTCTTCCGATTCGGACAGCGATTCCGAAACCAGATCGGCGATGGAACCGTTGGTTTCATCATCGCCCTTGTTGTCGGTTCCCGGATCATAATCACGCCAGACATCGGTTTCCATCGGCGCGGCGGGCGCGGCCACTTCAAGCTTGTCTTCGCTATCGACCGGGTCGCCACCTTCGTTGGAAGGCAGGTCACGCGGCGCGGACGGATCGCCCTCGATCCGGTTCTCCACGGCGAAGGGATCCAGAGTCGCCACCGGAGTCGCCTTTGGTGTGGCCTCAGGCGTGATATCATGCGGTTTATCCGTTGACCGGCGAGTGCGTCCGGCCGTGGAAACGACCGAATCGACGATATTGGTCAGACGATTGTCCAGATCCTCGAAATCGCTCTCGTGGGTCTCGACGAACTGGATCTGGGCCTGCGCCAGGTTCTTGAACCGGACCAGATAGGATTCTTTTTCCTTACGCAACACCACTATTTCGCGGCGCAGTTCCTCGGTGCGCAGACGGCATTCCTCGAGAATCCGCTGGGCCTGCATCTCGGCGTCCTTGACGATCAGTTCGCCTTTTTTGCTGGCGTTGTCACGGGTTTCCTTCATGACACGCTCGGCGGTCATCAGGGTATCCCGCAGATTGCGCTCCATGCCCTGATACTCCTGGATCTTGTCTTCCTGCTCCATGATCAACTCTCGGATCTGCTTGTTGTCCACGAGAACGGTTTCGTACTCGTCGGCAAGAGTCGAGAGAAAGGCCCGGACTTCGTCACAATCGAAACCTCGGACTGCTTTGCGGAATTCCTGTTTGCGAACGTCGAGCGGCGTGATCCTCATGTCATTCTCCTCCAACTGCGGATTCAGAGCCCCTGAATCGGATTGCCGGACCCACCATGGACCAGACAGAAATTCAATAATCCGTATCAG
>JAGLCY010000046.1 GCA_023270185.1 Candidatus Krumholzibacteriia bacterium
CGCAGGGGAATGAGGGCCCGCAGGAAGCCCAACACCGGTTCAGTCACCCGGATGACCATCAAAAGAATCTCGTTACGGGGCCTGGGGTTCAGCCAGCCCTGGATAACGCGAACAATGATCAGCCAGGAATAGACCTGCAGAACGGCCACGAGGAGTTTCGTGATGGTCATATATCAACCTTTCCGACCTGATTCTGGCCGGTGGTAATCCAGTGTCATGTCATCCTTGGTCCAAAAATGGCGCCGCCGATCCGGACCATGGTGCTGCCTTCGGCGATGGCCGCCTCGAAATCACCGCTCATGCCCATGCTCAACTCAGGCAGGGCCAGGCCGGTGGCCGCCTGGACGTCTTCCGCCAGAAGCCGCAGCGAGGCGAAACTCGTTCGCAACTCGCTTTCCGATGATCCGAATTTCGCCATCCCCATCAGGCCCCGCGGATCCAGGCCCTGCAAAAGGGCGATCCGGGCAACTGCATCACAGGCTTCCTCGGGTGCCAAGCCCTGTTTCCGGGCCTCTCCGGATATGTTGATCTCCATCAGGACAGTCTCGATGCGACCTTCATCGATCGCCAGACGGGACAGTTTTTCGGCCAGTTTGACCGAATCCACACTGTGGAGCATATGAAAACGGCCGGCTGCCTTGCCGGCCTTGTTGCTTTGGAGATGTCCGATGAAGTGCCAGCGCAGGCGTTCGGCCTGAAGTCCGGCCTCAGCCAGAAGACGAGCCATTTCAGGCTGCCGGTCCACCGCTTCGACGACCCTGTTTTCGCCCAGGTCCCACTGGCCGGCCCGACAGGCTTCGACCACCAGAGGTAGGGCAATTCGTTTGCTGACCGCCACCAGTTTGACCGCTTCGGGAAGTCTTCCGGCCTTGTTACAGGCCTCCGCGATCCTGTCACGGACCCGCGCCAAACGTTCGGCCACCGGATGGTTGGCCATGTCCAGTCCTATCGCCAGCGCAGCAGCAGGGTCTTCGGGTCCAGTTCGATCTGGACCTGAGCCGGCTCGGTGCTGCCGTGCTCCTTGAGGATCTTGACCTTAACGTGGTCACTTTCCGGTTCGAGATTGATGATCACGCCGATCTCGTCATCGAACCGCGCCACGGTATTGGGAACGCCACGAGCATCAGATTCCTGACCCTGACGGTGGATATTGCTGCTGGTCCAGATTTCAGCTCCCCACTCGGCGGCCATTTTCTTCATGCCCTGGATCTCCCATTCCTCGGTGCTTTCGAAGCGCGGAGTTCCGTCCAGGATGACCATGTCCGGCACGAAACCGGAGGCTTCCTTGAGAAAGGCCACCGACTGCTCGAGCTTCTCGAGGGAAAAGGAATCGCGGTTGTAGACGTGGATGTAGCGGTTGCGTTCCATGCGGAGTTGCTTCTGGGGAACCTGATCCAAGTCCAGGGAAGCGGCCATGGCTTGAAAAATCTGGTCGAAAAAGTTGTTGATGTGCTCGACGCTCTCCTTGGTCGAGATGTAGAGCACCTTCCTGCCCTGCAGCAGCTGATCGACGGCCAGGCCGATCAGGAATCCTGTCTTCCCGACGCCGCGCCGTGACAGGACCACGCCCATTTTCCCCTCACCCAGACCGCCGCCGATGGCCCGCTCGAAGATGCGGACGGGACTGCGTTCCATCATGCTTTTTTCAACCATGTCTTCCTCACTCGCTGAATTGATCCCATAACTCAGGATAACAGTTTATTTTCCCGCGGCCTTTTTCTCCATGTATTCCTGGACCAGTTCCTCGGCCACCTCACGGGGTGCCGGAGCGTACCTGGCGAACTCCATGGTGAACTCGGCCTTGCCCTGGGTCGAAGACCTCAGGACCGTGGCGTAACCGAACATCTCGGCCAAAGGAACGTTCGCGTCGACCCGGACGAATCCTTCGTCTTCGGTGGTACCGACAATCACGCCCCGCCGTTGCATCAGGGTCTTGATGATGTCGCCCTGGTACTCGCTGGGACCTTCGATGGACACCAGCATCAGCGGCTCGAGGGCCACCGGTTTGCCTTTTTTGTAGAACTCGCGGAAGGTCGCTCGGCAGGCCGTCTGGAAGGCCATGTCCGAAGAGTCCACCGCGTGGGAATTGCCGTCGCGCATGGTCACCTTCAGGCCCTGCACGGGGGCCCCGATGTACTGACC
>JAGLCY010000047.1 GCA_023270185.1 Candidatus Krumholzibacteriia bacterium
ACCTTGCTCTCGAAGTGGAAATCGCCGTCTTCACTGGGCTCCATGGTGCCCTGGACCTTGGCGTACTGGCCCGAGCCACCCGTCTGCTTCTTGTGGGTGTAATCGAATTCCACGGCCTGGGTGATGGTCTCACGATACTTCACCTGGGGCGCGCCGGTGGCCACCACCGCGTTGAACTCCCTCTTGATCCTTTCGATGTAGACCTCGAGGTGAAGCTCGCCCATCCCACTGATGATCGTGTCCCCAGTTTCGACATCCACCGAGGTGCGGAAAGTGGGATCCTCTCGGGTGAAGCGATGAAGGGCTTTGGACATGTTCGTGGCGGCCTTGTTGTCCTCGGGCACCACGGCCAGGCTGACCACCGGCTCGGGCACGTGCATGCTCGACAAAGAGATGCGTTCGCCGCTGGTGAACGTGTCGCCACTGGCGCAGTCCACTCCGAACAGGGCGATGATGTCGCCCGCTGCTGCCTGCTCGATATCCTCCATCTGGTCGGCGTGCATCCGTCCCAGCCGGCCAACCTTGACCTTTTTGCCGGTCCGGCTGTTGTAGATGTCCGAGCCCTTCTTGAGGACGCCCTGGTAGATGCGGACATAGGTCAGCTGACCGTACGAGCCCTCTTCGAGTTTGAAGGCGTTGCAGACCAAGTCGTCGTCGGGGCTGTTGGAGAGGATGAACTCCTCTTCCTCACCGCCCTTCAGCAATCTGATAGCGGTGTTGTCGATGTCCGTCGGTGACGGCAGATACTTCATGACCGCGTCGAGCAGCAGCTGCACACCCCTGTTCTTGTAGGCGCTGCCCATGTAGACGGGCGTCAATTCGTTGGCCAGAACACCCCGGCGAACCGCTTCGTGGATCATGTCCTCTGTGACCGTTTCCTCCAGGATGGCCTCCATGAGATCGTCGCTGAACATGCTCACCGCGTCGAGCATGACCTCACGCCGAGCGTCAGCCTCGACCTGCAGGGCAGCGGGGATGTCGCCCTCGACGATCTTCTCCCCGTTCTCGCCCTCGAAGGTGAAAGCCTTCATGGTGATCAGGTCAACCACGCCTTCGTGCTTGTCCTCCAGTCCGATGGGGATCTGCATCATCACCGCGTTGTGCTTCAGTTTTTCAACCAGCTGCTCGGTGACCCTGGCGGGATTGGCGCCGGAGCGGTCGCACTTGTTCACAAACGCGACGCGGGGCACGTTGTAGCGCTTCATCTGGCGATCGACGGTGATCGACTGGCTCTGCACACCGGCCACTGAACACAACACCAGGATAGCGCCGTCCAGGACCTTCAACGCCCTTTCCACTTCGATAGTGAAATCGACGTGGCCGGGAGTGTCGATGATGTTGACGTGATACCCGTTCCAGGAGGTGTGGGTCGCGGCGCTCTGGATGGTGATCCCGCGCTCACGTTCGAGTTCCATGGAATCCATGGTGGCGCCCACGCCGTCCTTGCCGCGCACCTCGTGGATGTCGCGGATACGTCCCGTGTAAAAAAGGATCCGCTCGGTAAGGGTCGTCTTGCCCGAATCGATATGAGCGCTGATCCCGATATTCCTGATCATTTTCAGATCTGTAGTCATGTCCCTGATCCCGGTTCGCGGCGGACTGATTCCCACCGACAGAATACACCATATTCCAGCTTATAAAAACACACGTCTGCTCCTACCCGATGTGCAGGTCCGCAGACGTGGCGCGGGGAAGATAGGCAGGACCTGCCGAAAAAGCAAACCTGACCCACTTCATCCTTATTTGTCAGATTGTGCCCCCGCTACCTGTTAGATCGCCCCGTGCTTCCTGCCAACGGTCGCGAAAGCCTCCAGGCACCGCTCCACATGGGCATCGGAGTGGGCCGCCGAGGTCTGCAACCGGATCCGGGCCTGTCCCCGCGGTACGACGGGAAAACTGAATCCTATGCAGTAGATGCCTTCGTCCAGCAAATCAGCCGCCATGCCCTGGGCCAGAATGGCGTCATTGTCGTGTTTCCGGAAATGCACCGGAATGATGGGGTGATCGCCCTCATCAACGTCAAAACCGAGTTCACGCAGACCGCTTCGCAACCGCACCTGGTTTCTTTCCAGCGTTTTAAGAGGACCCGGGTCCTCGCGCAGGATCTTCAGAACTTCCAGCGCCGCCCCGCAGATCATCATGGGCACCGAGTTGCTGAACAGATAGGGCCGGCTCTTTTGCCGCAGCCACTCGATGATCTCCCGGCGACCGCTCGTGCAACCACCCAGCGCGCCGCCCAAAGCCTTGCCCAGGGTCGTGGTGATCAGGTCCACCCGGTCCATGACGTCGAACTTTTCGTGGGTACCGCGGCCGGTGGGACCGGTGAAACCCGTGGCGTGGCTGTCGTCGACCAGGACCATGGCCTCGTACTTCTCGGCCAGATCGCAGATTTCAACCAGCGGCGCCAGATGGCCGTCCATCGAAAACACCCCATCGGTGACGACCAGGCGGAACTCGGCGCTCTGGGCATCCTTCAGCTGGGTTTCGAGATGATCCATGTCCGCGTGGTTATAAATGAACCGCTGGGCCTTGGCCAGCCGAACACCATCGATGATCGAGGCATGGTTCAACTGATCTGTAATGATGGCGCTGTCCTTGTCCAACAGGGGTTCGAACACCCCGCCGTTGGCGTCGAAACAGGCCGCGTAAAGGATGGTGTCCTCCATGCCCAGAAATTCACTCAGTTCCCGTTCGAGTTGCCGGTGCAGAGTGGTCGTCCCGCAAATGAACCGAACTGAACTGAGGCCGTAACCCCACTCGCTCAGGGTGCGGCGCGCGGCTTCCACGACCCGGGGATCCGATGCCAGGCCCAGGTAGTTGTTGGCGCAGAAATTCAGGACGGTCTTGCCGCCCACCCTGATCTCGGCCCCCTGCGGACCTTCGAGGACTCTTTCGTCCTTGTACAGACCCTGCTCCCTGATCGAGTCCAACTCGGCCCGCAGAACCTCTCCGAATTTCCCGTACATCTATCTCATCCTTCCGGTCTTTTAGTACCGCTTGGCCATCTCTTCCATGCTGACCACGGGCACCTTGTCGGCCCAGCCGGCCTGCCCGAACGCGATCATGCGGGCCTTGACCACCTCGGCCATGGCCACGCGGGCGGGCTTGAGGTAATCGCGGGGATCGAACTTTCCGGGGCTTTCGGCGAACACCTTGCGGATGGCGCCGGTGATCGCCAAACGATTGTCCGTATCAACGTTGATCTTGCGCACACCGTGTTTGATACCCTGCTGGATGGCCTCGACGGGAACGCCGAAGGTCGTGGGCATCTCGCCGCCGTACTGGTTGATGATGTCGATCAGTTCCTTCGGCACCGAACTCGACCCGTGCATGACCAGGTGAGTGTTGGGCAGCCGGCGGTGGATCTCCTCGATGAGGTCCATCTTCAACACGTCGTCCGAGGGTTTGCTGGTGAACTTGTAGGCGCCATGACTGGTGCCGATGGCCACGGCCAGAGCATCACAGCCGGTCTCCTCGGCGAAACGCTGCGCCTCCTCGGGATCGGTCAGGTGGGCCAGGGCCTCTTCGCCAGTCAGCCCGGCGCCGTGCCCGTCTTCGATGCCACCCAGACAACCGATCTCGGCTTCCACTGTCACACCCAGGGCGTGGGCTTTGGCGACGACCTGCTTCGTAACGTCCACGTTGTACTCGTATGAAGAGGGCGACTTGCCGTCCTCCATGAGGGAGCCGTCCATCATCACGCTGGTAAAGCCCTGGTCGATGGCGCTGAAGCAGGTCTCGGGGCTGTTACCGTGATCCTGGTGCATGGCGATGGGAATCTGGGGATTCAGCTCGGCGGCGGCCAGCATCAGATGGCGCAGGTAGTTGTCGTTGGAGTAGGAACGCGCCCCGCGGCTGGCCTGGACGATCACCGGACTGTTCGTTTCGGTGGCGGCCATCATGATGGACTGGATCTGTTCCATGTTGTTGACATTGAAGGCGCCGACCCCGTAACCGTTATCGGCGGCGTGGTCGAGCATGACGCGCATGGGAATCAAAGACATGATTTCATCTCCTTGGGCGAACCCGGTGATGGGGAATGATCAGGTGATTGTATGATGCCAACCTAATCCAATTGAGACCGGGAATCAACGGTGGGGTGTCACGGGAGCGGATATCCCTGTTGGATTCTCAATTGCAGCCCCTCCACCCCGTTCATGCCACAGCCGGTGGCAGGACGCGCAGAGGGTCATCAGGTTTTCCACCTTATTGCTCCCACCTTGCTGTCTTGAAACGATGTGATGGATTTCCAGGAAACGTGTTCTGCCGCAACCGGGAGCCTGGCAGCGGTGTTGGTCCCTTGCCAAGACCTCCCTGCGCACCCGTGGGGGAATTGTGGTGGTGTTGCGGCCTCCCTGTTCGCAGATCGCGGCATCGCAGCGCATTCGTTCGGATTCCGCTTTGCTGAGCTCGCGTTCACCCGCCTCGGTTTGTACGGTCACGCGACCAGTGGCTGCGTTTTCATGGACGTGGATCTGGACCGGCGGCCGGCTGGCGAGGTGCCCCCGGGGGCACTTTTGGCTCTGTACCTCTTTTGTTTCCAACAAAGCCGCCAAAGCTTCCAGCATCAACTCGGCACGGTCGGTGGGTACGCCGCCCAGCTTGTGCAGCCGCTCGACCATTGCCGCCCGACGCGCCTCTTGCTCCGGTGTCAGGTTCAATCTGAAACAAACCGGCAATTCCTTCGGCGCCACAACCGGGGGCGATGAAGGCAGCAACTCTCCCTGGCCTGGATCAACCTTTGCCGCGCGTTTGGCCTTTTTCACTTCGTGGATCAATTCCTTGCGTGTCCCCTCGGCCGCCTTGAGCCAGGTGTCCTGGGTTTCCGGTGTTGCCACCGAAACGATTTCCCGCGCCTTCGTGTAACCGAGTTCGCCAGACGCCACCGCCTCGCGCACAGCCGGAAGGTTGTCCAGTTGCCGCGCCAGACGAATGAAGTCATCAGTCCTCGATTTGGAAAAACCCAGTTCCTGAATGGCGTACTGATTAATGGAAGAGTGCCCCATGTCACGGAAAAGCCGGCGTCGCATGATCTCACCGAACCAAAGGACAGCGCACTTGTGGGCATCATCCAGGGCAACCAGTGAATTGCGAAGCGAGGCGTGGACTTTAGCGGCAGGTTGATCGGGAGAATAAGAAAATTCAGACATGGAAGTCCTCCATATTCAAGGGTTTTGGGAGGTGATCCCAATATACGAAAAAAAGACGAAATTGGCAAGAAATTATCGTCATAATTCCATTTATTTTCAACTATTTGCAAATAATCATCAAAATGAAGTTTTAGTCCCTTGCACATCAAGACCTACCCGTTATCATGGTGCCCGGCCAAAAAGTGATAGTGAGAACATTTGAATGACACCCAAATAACCAGAAAAACCCGGGGCCTCCCGCCCGTGGTGACATCCGTCCTGTGGTTGGGATTGCTGCTTCTTGGTACAGCCTGCCTCGCACCCACCGCCACCTTCGCCGCCCCCATAAAAATCACCGTCAGCATCCTGCCCCAGGCATGGTTCGTCGAACAGATCGGAAGTGACCTGGTTGAGGTATCGGTACTGGTGGGTCCGGGCCACTCCCCCGCCATCTATGAACCGACGCCCCGGCAGATGGCCGACCTTGAACAGGCCGACCTCTTCCTGGCGGCCGGTGTTCCGTTCGAGCAGGGCCTGGTGCCGCGCGTTCAGGCGCTGCCCGGCGCGCCG
>JAGLCY010000048.1 GCA_023270185.1 Candidatus Krumholzibacteriia bacterium
GACCCCCTGTTTCCGGTCAGCGCCATGGATGTGGTTCTCATGGGACGTCTGGGCCGCGCCCGATCCTGGGGAGCCTGGGGCTCCGCCGACCGCGAGCAGGCAATGCGGACCCTCGATGAAGTCGGCCTGGCTGATCAGGCCGGCCACCACTTCGACTCGCTCAGCGGCGGCCAGAAACAGCGCGTCCTGATCGCCCGGGCCTTGGCGGGCGAACCCGACCTGCTCCTGCTGGACGAACCCACCGCGGGCCTGGACGCCCACATCGAAGAAGGATTCTACCGCCTTCTCCAGGAGCTCAACAAACGCCTGACGATCATGCTTGTTTCCCATGATCTGGGCTTCGTTTCGGGATTCGTGCGCACCGTGGTCTGTGTCGGCCCGGAGGTCGTGGTCCACCCCACCAGCGAAATCACCGGCAAGGTCATCGCCGACCTCTACGGCAGCGACATGCGCCTGGTGCGTCATGACCACCGTTGCAGCCATGACGGGCAGGATCAGGACGGTCACGAATCATGATCTTCTGGGATGCCCTGCAAACACACACCTTTCTGCAATACGCCCTGCTGGCCGGCCTGCTGGTGAGCATCCCCTGTGGTGTTGTCGGCAGTTTCGTGGTTATCCGCCGCATCAGCTACATCGCCGGCGGCATCGCCCACTCGGTTCTCGCCGGACTCGGCATCGTTCACTATATGCAGGTCGTGCACGGCATGGAGGGCCTGTCCCCTCTCGGCGGTGCTGTTATCGCGGCGTTGATTGCGGCCCTGGTGATCGGATGGGTCAGCCTGCACCTGAAACAGCGGGAAGACACGGTCATCGGCGCGGTCTGGGCCATGGGCATGGCCACCGGCATCCTGTTCATCAGCATGACGCCCGGTTACACGACCGACCTGATGAGCTACCTCTTCGGCAACATCCTGATGGTCACCAGCCGCGACCTCTGGCTGATCGCGGCGCTGGACGTGATCGTCCTGGTGACGGTCGCCCTGTTCCACAAACAGTTGCTCGCCGTTTGTTTCGACGGAGAGTTCGCGGGCCTGCGCGGCGTCCATGTGGAGCGTTTCTATTTTCTGCTGCTGGCCCTGACGGCCCTGACTGTGGTCCTGCTGGTTTCGGTTGTGGGCATCATCCTGGTCATCGCTTTATTGACCCTGCCCGCGGCCATGGCCAATCTCTTCGCCCGGCGTTTGTGGCAGATGATGCTTTTGGCGACTGTGGCCTGCCTCGTTTTGACCACCAGCGGACTGGCTCTGAGCTACGCCCCTGATCTTCCAGCCGGCGCGGTTACCATCCTGCTGACTGGTGCCGCATACTTCATTGTCGCGCTGGTCAGGCGCCGCTGAACTTCCTATCTGGCCAATACGATTTTAAGTGATTCCAGAATTTCTCCAGCCTGAACCCGGGCAGGATACCGCTCATCGGGTTCAGGGTGGGATTCGCCGAGGATACATTACCGGCCGGCACCGGATGGGCCGGATCGGAAAGATCCCACGATTTGAACACCGCCCAGTAATAGCCGGAATGAACGGATTAAAACCAATCTCCCGAGGTGAAAATGAACTGTGCTCCAAGAGCCGGGTGTGCACCGGGATTCAGGGATATTGGATATCATTGCGGAAATCGCCCCCCGGGGGCGATGAGGGACAATATATGTGTTGTTAATGGCTGCGCTTTTGACAACATTTTTATTTACTTTACTGAACACTTGACAATATTTTTATGGTCATAATTCCACAAAAGCCAGTTCTGGAAATATAACACCCTGAAAACAAACAAATTAGCCAAGGAAAGTTCCCCCGGGGGCACTTTAAGGGAATA
>JAGLCY010000049.1 GCA_023270185.1 Candidatus Krumholzibacteriia bacterium
TCAACATCGGCTGGTACTGCACCGATCGGATCTGCGAGATGGGTATGGGCGACAAGACGGCCATGATCTGGGAGGGATTCAAGGGCGACAAGCGGACCTACACCTTCGATGAAATGCGGATCCTGACCGACACCTTCGCCGCCTGGCTCCGCGATCTTGGCGTTGAGCCGGGCGAACGGGTCTGTCTGTTCATGGACCGGTTGCCCGAACTTTATTTCGGCGTGTTGGCGGTTTTGAAGATGGGCTGCATCGCCCAGCCCCTGTTTTCGGCATTCGGCGAGGACTCCTTGTGGACGCGCCTGGACAACGCCGGCGCATCGGTGGTCATCACCCAGCGCAAGCACGTCAAGAAGGTGCGCAAGATCGTCGATCGCCTGCCGGGGTTGAACCACGTGGTGGTGGTGGACGCGGATGGAAAACCCCTGAAGGAGCGCGAGGTGGCGCTGGCCCTGCACGATCTGCCGCCTGCGGAAGATTTCGTCGTGCATCCGACAACCGCCGAATCGCCTTCGATCCTGCACTACACTTCCGGCACCACGGGCCAGCCCAAGGGTGCCCAGCACGTTCACTATTCGCTTATTTCCCAATATATTACGGCCAAGTGGGTGTTGGATCTGCGGCCGGGCGACGTGTACTGGTGCAACGCCGATCCGGGCTGGGTGACAGGGACCTCTTACGGCATCATCGGGCCCTGGGCCAACGGGATCACGCAGGCGGTCCTGGACTCGGGCTTCAATGCCGACAAGTGGTACGACTTCATCTCCCGCAACGGGATCACCGTCTGGTACTCGGCTCCGACGGCCATCCGGTTGCTCATGAAGGAGGGCGCCGAACTGGTGGCCAAGCACGACCTCAGCGCTTTGCGCCATTTGTGCAGTGTGGGCGAACCCCTCAATGCCGAAGCAGTCGTCTGGTCCGAGGAAGCCTTCGGCAAACCTTTCCACGACACCTTCTGGCAGACCGAAACCGGCTGCATGGTCATCACCAATTACCCGGGGATGAAAGTCAAACCCGGGTCGATGGGCAAACCCTTCCCGGGGATTACCGCCGCGGTCCTGGATCCGGTGGAATTCACGCCGGTGGAGAAGCAGGGACAGGTGGGCGTTATCGCTCTTCGCCCGGACTGGCCTTCGCTGATTCGCACCTACTACAACAACGAGGAAGGGTTCCGGGGCAAGTTCAAGAACGGCTGGTTCGTGTGCGGGGACCAGGCCACTATCGACGCCGACGGTTATTTCTGGTTCGTCGGTCGTGACGACGATGTCATCAACACCGGCGGGCACCTGGTCGGGCCGTTCGAGATCGAGTCGGCGCTGCTGGAGCATCCCGCGGTGGCGGAATCGGCAGCCGTGGCCAAACCCGACCCGGTCAACATGGAGGTGGTCAAGGCCTTCGTGTCGTTGAAGCCCGGTTTTGAACCGAGCGCCGACCTCGACCTGGAGATCATGAACTTCATTCGCAAAAAACTGTCGCCGCTGGCCATGCCGCAGGAAATCGAATTCGTCAAGGACCTGCCCAAGACCCGCAGCGGCAAGATCATACGGCGCGTGTTGCGCGCGAAGGAATTCGGAGAACCGGTGGGAGACATTTCGACCATCATGAACGACTGACTCAAATAACGGGAGACCAGGATGGAAGAGTACAAGAAGGCGATCCTCGAATACGTGATCAAGGAGTACCTGGAGGACGACGAGGACGAGGAAATCACCTATGACACCGAGCTGATCAGCGGCGGAATCGTCGATTCGTTTTCCATGGTATCGCTCAAGCGGTTCCTGGAGAACAAATACGACATCCAGATTCCCGACGCGGACGCCAGCCCGGAAGCGTTCGACTCCGTGGACAAAATCGCGGCCCTGGTGGTCCGCTTCAAACAGGCCTGACGCGACCAGAAAGGGACATCATGGCTTATTCGAACGAGGTCAGGGACAGCTTCAGCAAGGAGCTCGACGGTATCCGTGAGGCGGGTCTCTTCAAGGAAGAACGCTGGATCAAGAGTCCCCAGGCGGCCGATATAGAAGTCGAGTTTCCCGCCGGGGCCGAGGGCAAGAAGGTCATCAACTTCTGCGCGAACAATTATCTGGGACTCTCCAACCACCCGGATGTGGTGGAGGCCGCCCGCATAGGTCTGGGGACTCGCGGCTACGGCCTGTCTTCGGTCCGATTCATCTGCGGGACCCAGGATATCCACGGCCATCTCGAACACCGGCTCACCGAGTTCCTGGGCACCGAGGATACCCTGCTGTTCCCCTCCTGCATGGACGCCAACGCGGGGGTGTTCGAGGCCATTCTGGGCGACCAGGACATCATGATCGCCGACCGCCTGGTGCACGCTTCGATCGTCGATGGCATGCGGCTGTGCAAGGCCATGCGCGACACGTACAAGCATTCGAACATGGAGCATTTAGAAGAGAAGCTGCAGGACCACCAGGACAAGCGCATCCGCCTGATCATCACCGACGGCGTGTTTTCCATGGACGGCGACCTGGCCAAGCTGGACGAGATCGTGGCCCTGGCGGAGAAATACGACGCCATGGTTTTCGTGGATGATTCCCACGCATCCGGCTTCATCGGCAAGACCGGCCGCGGCACCCACGAACATTGCGGCGTATTGAGCCAGATCGACATCATCACCACCACGCTGGGCAAGGCGCTGGGCGGGGCTTCGGGCGGCTGCGTGAGCGGGCGCAAGGAATTGGTGGAGTTGTGCCGGCAGCGAGCGCGGCCCTACCTGTTTTCCAACACTGTTGCACCGGTCATCGTGTCCGGCGCGATCAAGGTTTTGGATCTGGTTTCGGCGACCACCGAGCGCCGGGACAAGCTGGAGTGGAATACGAAATTCTGGCGCGACGGCCTGGTTAAAATGGGCCTGGATATCAAGGCCGGCGACAGCCCCATCGTGCCGGTGATGCTCTACAACGCCAAGCTGGCCCAAGACATGGCGCGCGATCTTTACGAAGAGGGCATCTACGTGGTCGGCTTCTTCTTCCCGGTGGTTGCCAAAGGTCAGGCGCGGATCCGCACGCAGCTTTCGGCGGCTCATGATCAGCATCATCTGGAGAAGGGACTGGAAGCCTTCGCCAAGGTGGCCGACAAGTACGGTATCCTGGGCAAGTCCAAGAAAGAGATCAAGGAGATGTACGGGCTCTAATTCGGGAAGGGGAGGATCATGAGCGAGAAATGCAGCATCCAAATCGAATTGCCTGACGATCTGGAGGCCTCCGCGGATAATCTGGAAGTTCTGCGCACGGTCTTCCAGACCATCATCACGCTGAGCCGGGAGTGTGGCACCAAATCCAACCAGGAGTTGCAGGCCATGCTCACCGACGACTGGCAGGTGCACTGCGGGTTGACCTGGTCGGCGTCGGCGCAGCGCGGGAAGGAATTCGAGACGGCCACCGGCAAGACGAAGGAGGAGGCCCTGGCCCATCTGCGGCAGATGACCTGCCTGCACGAAATGGACGGTTGTCCCTGAGTGACAGGACTGTTAAAAATGGTTGAGTGATAGTCGCCAATACAACCGCTGACCGCTGCGGGGGATTGATGCTTGAACTCTTGGCCGTTCTGACGCCGATAGCACTGATCGACAGCACCTCCGTCACCCCTCTGGGATTGGTGCCACTTACCGCCATGCTGGGCCGGCGCATGGACGGAGTCGCCTATTTCCTGGACGGGCCATTGATTCCCATAGGGTTTCCCGGTGGATCCGGACCTCAGTCGATGTAGATGAATCCGGGCGGTTCTCCAGTCCTTACGAGGTGGACCAATACTCCGGACAGACCGGATTCGGCGGCGGGATGGCCTTCCGCCGAGAGATATTACGACCGAAATGCCTCAACTAATTGGAACCTTGATCCTGCCCCTCGGTATGCTTCTTCTCTTCTTCGGCGATTCTGGCCCGGACGTCGTCCATGTCCAGTTCTTTCACCTTGGTAATCAATTCCAGCAGCGCGGGCTCAGGCAGGGCTCCCGCTTCCTTGAAAAGCAGGATATGATCTCGGAAAATTGCGAGAGTGGGAATGGACCTGATACCGAAACTCGCGCCCACTTCCTGTTCCA
>JAGLCY010000005.1 GCA_023270185.1 Candidatus Krumholzibacteriia bacterium
GGTCAATGACGAAACGAAGGGCAAATTGACGCCGGCCTCCACGCGGAAAATCGCGCGCAAGATTCGACGACAAACCAAGGCCAGTGAACGCCAGGCACAAGTGGCGCCCGACGCAGAATCCACGCCCGCAGTGGATTTAGAGGAAAACCCATCATGAGGAAGATTCTTGTAGGGATGAGTACCTGTGGCATGTCCGCCGGCGCCAAAGACACCTATGCCGAACTGGAGGGTCTCCTGCCCGAGGACAGTCAGGACGAACTGACGATCACCGGCTGCATCGGGATGTGTTTCCGGGAGCCCTTGGTCGAAATTCGGGAAGGTCAGACGAGGACGATTTACGGAGACGTCGATCCCAAAAGGGCGGCCGAGATATTCGAGACACATATCGTCGGGGGTCAGGAGATCCCGGAATATGTCATCTACAAAACTGAAAAAGACGAAGCCGTTAGTGGATCGGAACTTTCTTTCCTGGCCGATCAGGAACGCATCGTCCTGCGGAACTGTGGTCTGATCAATCCGGAGAGCATCGAAGACTACGAATCCCGCGGCGGTTATCAGGCGACGAGAAAGTCCATCGAAGAGCTGGCTCCCGAAGAGATCGTCGAGGAAATGAAGACCTCCGGCATTCGAGGCCGGGGCGGCGCGGGTTTTCCCACGGGATTGAAATGGTCTTTCGCCGCGGGGTACAGCGGGGAAGCCAAGTACATCGTCTGCAACGCGGACGAGGGTGACCCCGGAGCCTTCATGGACCGGTCGATCCTGGAGGGCGATCCTCACGCCGTGCTCGAAGGCATGATCATCTGCGCGCGGGCGATCGGCGGCACCCACGGCTACATCTATTGCCGCGCCGAGTATCCGCTGGCGATTCACCGCCTTCAGTTGGCGATCGAGGCGGCCCGGGCCCGGGGCTATCTCGGTGAGAACATCATGGGCTCGGATTTCGTTTTCGACATCACCATCAAGCAGGGTGCCGGTGCATTCGTCTGTGGCGAAGAGACCGCGTTGTTCGCTTCGATCGAGGGCGAGCGGGGCATGCCCCGGATTCGTCCTCCCTTCCCCGCGGAATCAGGGGTCTTCGGACAGCCGACCAACAACAACAACGTCGAGACCTACGCCAATGTGCCCTGGATCATCAACAATGGCGGCCAGGCCTACCGGAGCTACGGCACTGAAAAGAGTCCCGGCACCAAGGTTTTCGCCCTGGCGGGTAAGATCGCCAAGGGTGGCCTGGCGGAAGTCCCCATGGGCATGACCATTGAGAAAATCCTCTTTGGTATCGGCGGCGGCATCAAGGACGGTCGGGAATTCAAGGCCGTGCAGATGGGCGGACCCTCGGGTGGCTGCATTCCGGCGTCATTGAAGCATACGCCGGTGGACTTCGAGAATATCCCCAAGACCGGGGCCATCATGGGTTCCGGAGGCATGGTGGTCATGGACGACACCACCTGCATGGTGGACATGGCCCGGTTTTTCCTGGCCTTCACCCAGGAGGAGAGCTGTGGCAAGTGCACATTCTGCCGCATCGGAACCCTGCGGATGCTGGAAATCCTCGAACGAATCACGCGGGGAGAAGGCCAACTGGAGGACATTGATGCCCTGACGGAACTGGGCGGCAGAATCAAGGAAGCATCCCTCTGTGGCCTGGGCCAGACGGCCCCCAACCCTGTCCTTTCGACCATCCGTTATTACATGGATGAGTTCACGGCCCATATCGTGGACCACAGCTGTCCGGCCGGCAACTGTCCGGCCCTGGTGGACTTCGTTATCAAGGCGGAAAATTGCACAGGTTGCAGCATCTGCGCCAAGGTCTGCCCGGTCGAGGCGATCTCCGGGGTCCTGAAACAACCCTTCATTATTGACACCGAGGCCTGCGTTCAGTGCGGGAAATGCCTGACCTCGTGTAACTTTGACGCAATCTTTAAAGTTGGCAAGAAAGTGGCCGCCAAATGAAGACTATCAAGCTGGAAATAAATGGTCAGACCATTGAGGCCCGCCCTGGACAAACCGTGCTCGAAGTCGTCGAGGAACACAAGCTGGATTCCATTCCGACTTTGTGCCACTCGCCCGAACTGAAGCCCTACGCCTCCTGTTTCCTCTGCGTCGTCGAGCTGGAAGGCAAGCCCAACCTCGTGCCCTCATGTGCCACTCCCGTCGCGCCGGGGATGAAGGTCACGACCCGCAATGAGCGCATCGAAAAATCGAGACGGACCGCGTTGGAGCTTCTGGTTTCCAATCATTACGCCGATTGTGTCTCACCCTGCACGGAGGGTTGTCCGGCAGGTGTCGACATCCAGGGCTATCTGGTGCTGGCTGATCTCGGCGAGTACAAGAAGGCTGCCGATCTCATCCGGGAAACCAACCCCCTGCCCGGGATCTGTGGCCGGGTTTGTGTTCGCAAATGCGAGGTCGTCTGCAGGCGGCAGGATGTCGACTCGTCTGTCGCGATCAACGACGTCAAACGCTACATCACCGACAGCCCCGGAGTCTATGATGATGATCCCGTCCGGGAGCCGTCAAAAGGCGCCAGCGTCGGTATTATCGGTTCCGGCCCCGCGGGTCTGACGGCGGCGTGGTTTCTGGGCAAAAAGGGCTATGACCCGGTCATCTACGAGAGCCTGCCGAAAACCGGCGGTATGCTGCGTTATGGGATTCCCGAGTATCGTCTCCCGGGCGTTGAGATTGACCGTGAGGTGGATTATATCCAACGCGCGGGCGTCGAGATCCATTGCAATACCGAAGTGGGCAAGGACATTACCCTCGACCAGTTGATGGACAAGCATGCCGCGGTCTTCCTGGCGCCGGGCGCCATGGAGGGCAAAGGCATGATGGTCGAAGGGGAACACGATACCCCGGGCGTCATCAAGGGCGTCGATTACCTCCTGGAAAAGGAAGAAACCCCAACGCCGACACGTGGTACCGCACTGGTCGTCGGTGGCGGAAATACCGCCGTGGATGTTGCGCGCACGGCGTGGCGTCTCGATGCCGAGAAGGTCATCATACTCTACCGGCGAACCCGGGCCGAAATGCCCGCGGATCCCATCGAAGTCGATGACCTTTTGGAAGAAGGCGTCGAGTTGGTGGAACTGGTGGCGCCGGTGGGCCTGGTCAAGGACGAGGAGGGGAAACTCAAGGCCCTGACCTGTATGCGGATGGTACTCGGTGAACCCGATGCTTCCGGTCGCCGCCGTCCCGTGCCCCAGGAAGGTTCGGAGTTCGACATTTCCTGCGACTGGGTTTTTCCTTCCATTGGGCAGACACCCTTCCTGACCAACATTCTCAAGGGTTCCCGCTACGAACCCGCGGTCAGCCGGTGGACCACTCTTGAAATCGACGCGGAGACCATGCAAACCTCGGTGCCGGGGATCTTTGCCGGCGGCGACGCGGCCGACGACGGTCCTTCCGTGGTCATCGATGCCATCGGTGATGGCCAGAAGGCCGCCAGGAACATTGATGCCTACATCTCGGGCAAAAAAGTGCCAAAGGGTCCTTTCCTGGTGCGAAAGGAATTCTGGGCCAAGCCGGGGAAGAAGGAGCTGGGGGATATTCCCGAGAGTCCGCGGCGACAAGTGCACAATATCAGCGTCGTGGAGCGTATCGGGAACTTCAAGGAAGTCTCCCTGGGCTTCGAACACGACGACATGACCCACGAGTCCGAACGTTGTCTTTCCTGTGGCTGCATGGCCCTGGACTGGTGCAAGTTGCGGCTCTATTCGGAGGAATACGGGGCGGATCTGGGCCATTACAAGGGCTATGTGCGCAAGCACAAGATCGATGACTCCCACCCCTATGTGGTCTATGACCCCAACAAGTGCATCCTCTGCTCCCGCTGTATCCGCACCTGCGAACGGATCCTGCCGATTTCCGCCCTCGGTCTGGTCGGGCGGGGCTTCAAGACGGAGATGCGTCCGTCGATGAACGATCCCCTGACCGAGACCACCTGCATCTCCTGCGGGAATTGCATCGATGCCTGTCCGACAGGCGCCCTGACTCCCCAGTACCCCTACAAGGGTCGGGCCAACCTGGCGACCACCTCGGCGGCAACACACTGCTCCTTCTGCTCCATCGGGTGTCCTATCACCGTCAACAGGATTTCGGAGAGCCGTTTTTACATCGGGCCTTCCGGTGTTCCCGGGGACTACCTTTGCCACGAGGGACGCTATGGTTCCGAACTCTATCTCAAATCCAGGAGATTGACGGCGCCCCAGATCCGGCAGGGTATGGAGCACCAGGAGCTGGGCTTCGACGAGGCCATTAAAACAGCCATCAAGGGTCTCCGGGCCGTGGTGGAAAAACACGGGCCGGAATCTGTCGGTGTTTTCTATTATCCGGATTGCAGTACGGAAGAAATGCACCTGGCCTCGCGGTTGGCCCGGGAAGGCCTGGGGACCAACAACATCGGATCCCTGGCCCTGCTGGAGACAGGAATCCAGGCGGGAAGCCTTGATCAGAGCCTCGGCTTCACCGCCTCGACGGCTGATCGGGAAACCCTGAAGGACGCCGATCTCATCCTCTGCAACAACGTCGATCCGGAACAGGATTTTCTCATCCTCGGCGTCGAGATCCAGGACGCGATCAAGGCAGGCGCCCGTCTCGTCATCGCGTCTTCGGCCGAGAGCACTCTGGCCGAGCTTGCCGAACTTTCCCTTGATCCCATGCGGGGCCGGGCCTCCATTCTCTGGAATGGCGTTATCCAGGCGCTCATCGACGATGGTTCCATCAGCAGGGAGGACATCCAGGCGATACCCGGCGGCGAAGACTTCCTCAAGGATCCCGATACCTGGGATTTGGCGACCACCGCCGCCGGAAGCGGCGTCGACCAGGACAAGATCCTGCAGACCGCCCGCCTGATCGCGTCTTCCAGGAAGACCGTCATTGTTCATAGCATTGATCGCTCGCGGGATCTGTCGCCTGGAGACACCCAGGTTCTGGCCAATCTCGCCCTGGTTCTTCGCCAGGGCGGGAACGCGGCCGAACTGATCCTTCCGTCGATGACCGCCAACGGCGCGGGGGTAGAGATCGCCGGCGCCGACCCTGCTTTTGGACCAGGCAGGACGCCTGTTTCGGGTCTTCCCGGAGCGAAAGATCGTCAGGAACTCATGGACCTGCTGCAGGACGGAACGATCCGCGGGGCCCTGATCATTGGCGAGGATCCACTGAGTGACGACCATACGGCATCATACTTTGGTGGTGTTGAATACATGGTGGCCATTGATTGGGCGTTGACGGAGACGGCGATGTTTGCCGACATCGCGCTGCCCGGCAGCACACCCCTGGAGAGTGACGGCACGCGCTGCAATTTCGAGGGCAGTGTCATTCGCTACGAGACCGCGATCCAGCCACCGGCAGGGTTGGCCACGTGGCAAATCCTGGTGGCCTTGGCCGGACAACTGGGGATGGATGTCCCGCAAGACTTTGCCGAGCTGGCCGCCAAAGTGGATAAAGATGCCCGCGAGGGCGTGGGAGACCTGACCGCCTTCCTGTGGAACACGGGCCAGGACCATCAGTGGGATGGCCGGGGCCGGCTGGTTGTCACCGATGTGGAGGGCAAGTCCAGCCCGAGAATTCCGGCGCTTTCGGTCAGTGCCCGCTACCGCCGTGAATTCCACGAAGTGGGGATCAAGAACTTCCGGGTAGGAGCGCGAAACTAGGGAGAAGACCATGCAGAAACAACTCCGCCATGAGTAACAGGATCTCCCTGTCGAGTCTGGTCGAACTGCTGGACAACAGCTTCGACTATCTACTCGTTCTGGATGCAGAACAGGGGGTGCATCATCTCAACCGCACCCTCGGGGAACTGATAGGCGAAACAAGATCCGGGGTTCGGGAATGTTCTTCCCTGGCGGATATCGTGGAGTCGGCAGACCTTGTCCATTTTCAGAAGGCCATGCAGCGCGTTGCCGCCGGTGAGCGGGGAGTGGTCGTCTATTGGAAAATCAAGGATGACAGGGCCCCCATCATCTTCAAGGTGAGTTCTTCCGGACAAACCACGGAAGCGCTCTATCTTTTCCGCTCCAGTCTCTTGACCGATGTCGCGGACCTGTCTCTCAAGAGTGACTGGGAGCAGATCGAGCGGGCCAAGGAATTGGCCTGCCTCTATTCCATCGGAGAGTGGATCCATATTTCCACCTCGATCCCCGAGTTTTTTGAACACCTCTACAAGTACCTGGGACCGGGAATGCTTTATCCCGAGCATGTCCGGGTTCAATCGATCTACAAGGGACAGGTTTTCGGAAAGCCCCCGGTCGGTGATCAGCGCATTCGCGGGGAATTGAAGATTGACGATGAAGTCGTTGGAAAGATCGAAGTCGGTTATGACGAAGAGGGCCTCGATGTTCTGCCGGAGGAGCAGAAACTCCTGGACGAGATCGCCCGCTTCCTTTGCCTGGCGCTGGAGCGCAAGAGCCTGGCCTCCAGTCTTGAGGCCAAAAAAGAGGAAGCCGACGAGTACAGTCGAGAGGTGGAATCCCTGCGGAATGAGGTTGAAAAGAGTACGGAGGAACTGGAAAAGCAGCAAACCCAGCTCCGAACGGTCAACACCTACCTGGATCGGATTCACCAGGGCCTGGATGACAGCAAGCAAACGCTCAAAAACATGTTCGCGGCCATCCCTGACACCGTGGCGCTGATCGATATGGATTTCAACATCGTCATGACCAACCAGGCGGAAGAACTCGCCGGGAAGCCGTGCTATGAGGCCCTGTTCGGCCTGGAGGCCCCCTGTCTGGACTGCCGCCTGAAAAAGATCCAGAAGCTCGGGGCGCCGGTGACCCAGGAGGCTCGCCACGGCGACACTTATTATTCAGCCCACGCGATGCCGGTTTTTGGTGAAGAGAACAAGATCGATGGAATCATCGAGTTTTTTCGTGATATCACCTATCAGAAGACCTATGAACAACAACTTCAGCAGGCCGACAAGCTGGCCTCCCTGGGCCAGCTGGTCAGCGGCATCGGCCACGAGATCAATAATCCCAATCAGTTCATTCGCGGCAACATCAAAATCGTCCAGCAGGCCCTTGAAGGGTTGTTGCCCATCGTCGATGACTATTACAAGACCCATCCGGACCTCAAGATCGCCCGTCTCAATTACGATTTTTTCCGTGAGCACATCATGGTCCTGGTCAATGACATGTCGAATGGTTCAGAGCGCATCAAGCGGATTGTCGAGAGCCTCAAGGGGTTTGCCCGGAAGGACGAGGGCCTTCTGGTCGACCGGGTCGACATCAACAACGTCATCGAGGAATCTTCCCGGCTGGTTCATAGTCAGGTCCACAAGTTTGCCGACATCAGCCTGGATCTCGGCAGTGACATTCCCGTCTTCAGGGGCAATGCCCAGAAACTGGAACAGGTGTTGATCAATCTCGTGATCAATGCCTCCCAGGCCATGCCGGACGATACCAGGGGTGAAATACAGATCAGCTCCCGGCAAGACGGGGAGTGGGCCGTGGTCGAGGTCGCGGACAACGGCTCCGGGATGGGCGAAGCAACCGTTCGGAACATCTTTGACCCCTTCTTCACGACGAAGCGGGCGCGGGGCGGAACGGGTTTGGGGCTGTCCATTGCTTTCCGGATCATGGAGGAGCACGGGGGCCAGATCTCCGTCAGCAGCACAGTGGGAGAAGGCACGACCTTTACCATGCGCCTGCCCCTGGGGGGGAAAGAAACAGATACTGAACAAGAACAGGGATCATTGGAAAAGGAAGGTTGATTCGTGCGAAAAATTCTCATCGTCGACGATGATGTTTCCGTAACAAACTACCTCATGGTCTTCCTGATGCAGCACGAGATTTTCGAACCCGTGGTTCTGAACGATTCCAGAGAGGTTCCCGGCATCCTGGAAACCTCGAGTTTTGATACCATCATCCTTGATATGGACATGCCCAATCTCAGTGGCCTGGATATTCTCAAGATCATCCACGAGCGACAGATCGACACTCCGGTCCTGGTGCTCAGCGGAGTCAATGATGTTGATTTGGCGGTCAAGGCCCTGAAGCTCGGCGCCTTCGACTATTTGACAAAGCCGGTGGATGACGAATACCTGATCAAGGTCATTGACCGGGCCATTCAACATCACACCCTCCATGAGAGCATTTCCCAACTTCCACAGCAGCTGACCCGGAATGATCTCGTTCATGAGGAAGCCTTCGAACAGCTGTTGACCCAGGACCCCGATGTTATTCGCATCTTCCACGAGGTCGAGAAGGTCGCCGCCGGGGAGGTCTGCATTTTCCTGATTGGGGAACGTGGAACCGGAAAGAGAACCCTCGCGCTGGCCAGTCATAACGCCAGCCCCCGGAGACTCGGTCCTTTTGTCGATGTCAACGTGGCCAATCACGCCCCGGAGAGTTTCGCGGCGGAGTTGTTCGGTCTGGCCAAGGGTTGGGCCGGCGCCGCCGGGGAGCAGGAGGGTTTTCTCGAGCGGGCCAACGGCGGGACCCTCTATATTTCCAATATCGAGAAGATCTCCCTGCCCGCGCAACATCGCCTGGACCGGGTGATCCGGACCGGAGAGTTCTATCGCCAGGGGACGACGGAAATCCGGACGGTCGATATCCGGGTCATCGTCTCCTCCTCGGTCGATTTGACCCTGGATCGGTATCGGGAAAGCTTTTCAGGAGATCTTCTCTACTGTCTCTGGGGAAATCTTATCAGGATACCGCCACTGAGGGAGCGCGAGGGAGATCTTTCCCTGTTCGCCGAATATTTTCTCAAGCGCGAGATCAAGAGAACCGGCCGGCCAATCAAAAGCATCGATCCGGAATTGATCGACTTCCTGGAGGGCTATGATTTCCCGGGGAACGGATCCGAGTTGCGGGATATTATTGCAACCGCGGTGCTTCGCGAGGGAGGCGAGATCCTCCGGATCGATTCCCTGTCCCAATATGTCCGGAGCAAGATCCAGAAAGGCGCCTCGGCGCGCAGCGAATTTGTTTTTCGAAAACTGGAAGAACACGTCAGGGATTTCGTCCGGGATACCGTGAGGCACATGGACGGCGACATCCATCGCGCGGCCCTGGAACTGGATGTTTCGTTGGATGAAGTCCGCAAATACATCGACTGAACAGCAATATGAATCCGACCAATAGCCCGACTATCAACTGCGCGCATCGCGGAGCCTCCGGGCACGCGCCCGAGAATACCATCGCCGCGGTGGAAAAGGCCATCGCCCTGGGCGCGACCATGGCCGAGATCGACATCCAGCAGACGGCCGACGATAAATTCGCGGTATTCCATGACGACCTTCTCGACCGCGTCACCAACGGCGTCGGACCTTTGTGGGACAAAACCCTGGCCGAACTGCAGGTTCTCGACGCGGGCTCCTGGTTCGGTCCCGGATACGCGGGTGAACGAATTCCTTCCTTGGTTGAAGTGCTCGAAACCACGCGCGGCCGCCTGCCCCTGAACATCGAACTAAAGCTCCACGGACACGAAAGACAACTTGTTGATTTGGTGATCCGGACACTTCGTGATAATAATATCGAGGATCATTGCCTGGTCACGTGTTTCGATCACCGGGTCGCCGTGGCCGTCAAACAGGCCGACGGCGCCCTGACCGTGGGCGCCATCCTGGGAATACAGCAATACTCCGATGGAATTTTCGCGCTTCCTGTCGATGTCCTGAGCGTGGAAAAATCCCTGGTCGATAAGGTTTTCATGACCGCCGCGCGGGATGCAGGCAAGCAGGTCCACGTCTGGACCGTCAACGAACCCGAAGAATTCCGCCGCCTGATCAACTTCGGTGTCGACGCGGTGATTACCAACTACCCGGACCGCTTCGGCGGTCCGCAGGAAGGCCAGTCGTGACAGCAGCCAGCACCGACATCTCCGGACGCAGGACAATCATGGGTTTCACAATCGGCTACTGGATGCTGAACATCATCGAGATGTTCGAGCGCCTGGCCTACTACTCGGTGCGAAGCGTGGTCGCGCTGTATATCATGCAGGCCGACGACCCCAACGGGCTTCATTTGACCGCCGCGGACAAGGGCACCATCTACGCCTGCTGGTTCGGTTTCCAGTCGATCCTGCCGACATTTACCGGGGGCTTCGCCGACCGATATGGCTACAAGAAGTCGCTGTTCGTGTCGATCACGCTGAACATCATCGGCTACATCATGATGGGCGTGCTCACTTCGTACACGGGATTCCTGATGGGCGTGATCGTGCTGGCCACGGGGACGGCGTTTTTCAAACCGTCGATCCAGGGCTCGTTGGCACACAACCTGACCAAGGGCAATTCGTCCATGGGTTGGGGCATTTTCTACTGGATCGTCAACGTGGGCGCCGCCAGCGCTCCGGTGCTGGCCAACTTCATCCGCACCGACTTCGGTTGGCAGCAGCTGTTTTTCACCGCCGCGGCCATCATGAGCCTGAACTACCTGATGCTGTTCACCTTCAAGGATTTCGAATCCGGCGCCGACAAGACCCAGGGACCCCTGCGCGTCATGATCCGCACCCTGCGCAACCTGGGCGACATGCGGCTGGTCACCTGGCTGCTGATCATGAGCTGTTTCTGGCTGATGATGTACGCGCTGTGGGATCTGCAGCCCAACTTCGTGACCGACTGGAACGACTCGGGCGACGTGGCGGGGCTGATCCGCAGCGTGCCTTTCCTGCCCGAAGGTTGGGTGGTCGAAACCGACCGCGGCCCACAGGTGCCGCAGGAGCTGCTGATCAATCTGAACGCGGTGCTGATCGTGCTCCTGGTGATTCCGATCTCGTACCTGGTGCGCAAGATGCGAACGCTCGAATCGATGGTCATCGGCATGACCATGGCCACCATCGGCGTGCTGGTCTCGGGAATGACAAACGTGGGCTCCGTTTTTCTTGTGGGTGTGGCGGCCTTCTCGTTCGGTGAGATGCTGACCGGTCCCAAAAAGAGCGAATACCTGGGCCTGATTTCACCGCCGGGCAAGAAGGGCCTATACCTGGGTTACGTGAACATCCCAGTGGGCATCGGCGGACTGGTCGGCGCCAAACTGCAGGGCTATTTCTACGGGAATTTCGGTGAAAAGGCGGTACTGGCCCAGAAGTATCTGGCGGAGCACACCGACTTTTTGAAGGGTGCGGTCTGGGACGGCAAGGTTTCTTCGCTGGACAACACCCTGGGTGTGGTGCGAACCGATGCTTTTTTGAAAATGCAGGATGTCACGGGACTCGACGCGGTGGCGGCCACGGATTTATTGTGGAATACCTATAGTCCGGGGCCGAATGTCTGGTACCCGTTCGCGGGTATCGGAGTGGCGGCGATCATCGCGTTGATTGTGTTCGCGCGGATGGCGCGGCGGTGGAAGGATATGGATGCGTAGGGGGTCGTCTTGTTTCCCGCCAACTTCAAACCAAGGTTATTCGGTCTTTCCAAATACCTCGTCGAATAGCTCTTCTGATCGCTTAGCTCCTTCATCGGTCATCATGACTGACTTGGCTGTCGACTGCGGATCGGAGATCAGACCCTTGGCGTGAAGACGATGCATCACGTCCCAGGACTGTCCCTTCCACGCTCGGACGATTCCGCGGTCCGAAAACGTGGTCAGATAGAGCAGGGCAAGAACTGTCTCGTCGACCTTATTTTCATCGAACTTCATCGGTTTAACCTTTCGAATCCGTATTGCGTTGGGTTCAGCTGCCAAGACGGTTGGGGAGAATCTGGCGAAGGCCAGGTATGTGACAAGCGGCTTTGTCAGGTGGAAGCTCCTGATATTTAGGGCTTGAAACCTGTTCCGCATTTTACCATTTCCCGCTAGAACAAACAATTGACCCTTGACATTATGTCAGATTTGCCATATTCTAAATGCATGAACCCGTACGACAAGCCGGTAAACTGGCTCGGTGGAGAATTCAGGACACCACCGATGAGCAAGGACGCTCGACTCAAAGCGGGCTATTTTTTGCGTATGTTGCAGGGTGGCGAGACACTCTCGATGCCGGAGTCCCGCCCAATGCCCTCGATTGGGACCCGCTGCCGCGAATTGAGGATTCGAGACAAGGACTCCGCCTGGAGAGTTGTCTACCGGCTGGACCCGGACTCGATTTTGATCGTTGAGGTCTTCAATAAGAAGCCCCAGCAGACACCAAAACAAGTGATTGATACCTGCAAGGCCCGCTTGAGCGAATACGACGCGGGCGCCTAAATTGAGGTGGACCATGGATAGCAAGAAGAGAAAGAAACTTGAGGCCAAGGGCTGGGTGTTCGGTGATGCCGCGGACTTTTTGAGCCTGACTCCCGAAGAAGCGCGCCTCATTGATCTGAAACTCGCGCTTCGCGCCAGTATCAAAGAAGAACGCATGAAGCAGAACATAACCCAGGAAGAGCTGGCAAAAGCGATGGGCTCAAGTCAGTCGAGAATTGCCAAAATGGAGCGAGGCGACCCTGCGGTGAGTGTAGATCTTCTCCTGAGGGCGCTTATGGCCCTTGGAATGTCAAACAAGCAGATCTCGAAGATTATTGCCTAGAGCCAGGCTCAATTTCTTCTCCATAAAACGTTGATTACCCCGCCACCGATATTGAATACCCCTGCGGAAACAACCCCCCGGGGGGTTGTTTCCGGCGCTTAAAACAATAATCCCGCCCAAAAATCAAAGACCCCTAAGGCCTGCTCTCCCGGTTCCGGAACCGCCAGGCGCCAATAGCCAGCAAGCCAATAATCAGCAGACCCGCAACAGCCAACTGCGCAATCCTCCAGACCAGATGATCGATCAACGCTCGCGTCCGCTCCAGGGATGTGTCAATGGTCCGGTCGGCCGCCGCCTCGGCTTCCGTCAGGATGAGCGCGCGTTCGGCCGCCAACAGGGCGAAGGTTTCCTTTTGAATCGCTTCCATGCGGGCGAACAATATTTCCCGCTCGACTTCCCAGGCTTCATTGGCCAGCACCCGTTCCCGCATGACCAATTCGCCCCCGGTGATCATCAGCGCGGCGACCTGCCGGGACAGGATGGGGTCCAGATCCTCCAGCACGATACGGATGCGACCGATGTTCACCTCGAGGGAGTCGACCCGGGCCATGAACTCCCCGATTTCGCCGCCGGCCACAGCCTCGCCCATCAGCAGTTGGGTTTCCCAACGGGCCTGCTTGCGCAGGTTCTCGGACATGATGTCCAGTCGGGCGATAAGGTCCTGAATGGATTCCTCCATGCGTCCCACCGCAGCCATGCCGCCCCCACCTGAGGCAGCGTATTCCGCCCAGAACGGGGTGGTGGATTCCCGGGTGAACCGGAGATCCCTGAGGGGGTGTTTTCTGACCCAGGGTTCCAGGTTTTCCTCGAGACCCGAGAGGTCACCGGATTCCGATGCCATCTTTCCCAAGGCGTGAATGCGCCGCTCAAGGATTCTTGCGGTAGCCACGGCGTCGGGCTGTTGGTTGCCGAACAGGTTCTGGCCCGACCCGGTATCCAGGAAATAGAGCATCTGTTTGGTGAAGGCCCAGACATCGGTGTAGGCGCCAAGGGGATCGGTCCCGAAAGCCGCCTGATAGATTTCGGCGGTGGCGCTGATTTTCCACTGCAGGGTCCGGCGCTGGATGACGGGATCGTCGGTGGAGGCGTAAATCCCGTCGGCCGTCATCTCGACATTTCCCGAAAAACTGTCCGCGAAATCGTACAGGCGAATTCTAAGTTCGGTGGCGCTCATGGCCACGTTATCCTGGCTTTCCATGAAGGCTGTTTGTTCGGGGGGACCGCCGCAGCCGGCGATGACCGCCAACAGGACAAGTACGATATATCGGGAAAGATTCATGGCGTGGGCTTTCTAAAAAACAACCAGGTATTTCACATAACCATTTTAGCACAACAAAGGGGCGGCCCCAACCCCGTCAGGCAGGCGGTTGCTTATCCGATCCACCAACCCCTTCCAGCCGCGGATACGGAATCTTGATGCCCTCTTCAGCAAAGCGCAGCACAACCTGCCGTGGCAGATCCGTCAAAAGCGGCCACCAGTTTTCATTGCGGGCCCAGGGCCGGACGGCGATTTCCACCCAGGAATCGGCCCATTCCGACACGAAGACAGCGGCCTCGGGCTGGTCCAACAAACGCTCTTCGCCCTTGATCAGATCATGGAGAACGGTGATGACCCGATCAATATCCTCGTCGAAACCCACCCGCACGGTGAAGTCCACGCGCCGCAATGGTTCGACCGACCGGT
Organism: Candidatus Krumholzibacteriia bacterium; assembly: GCA_023270185.1. GTDB lineage: Bacteria > Krumholzibacteriota > Krumholzibacteriia > LZORAL124-64-63 > LZORAL124-64-63 > JAGLCY01. The sequence goes on from JAGLCY010000005.1 coordinate 14,135, forward strand.
TTTCGATGATATCCGCCCAGATCATTCGGTTGGGGATGAGCAGGCGTCGGCCGTCGAAAGTGACGACCGTCGTGTTGGCGATCCACATGGCCTTGACGGTTCCGATCACGGTGCCGGTGCGGATGGTGTCATCCACGTCGAAGGGCCGAGTGGCCAGGATGAAAAACCCCGCCGCGAGATTGGCCAGCGAATCCTGCAACGCGAAACCGATGACCACGCCCGCCACACCCGCGCCGGCCAGCAGGGTGGTCGGGTCCGCGCCGACCAGCCACAGGCCGAAGAACAGGCCTATGAACGAGGCTATCGGACTGATCAGGCTATTTCCCAGCTGAACCATGAGTTTGGTGAGATGGATCAGGCCCATCAGGCGCATCAACCACCAGCCGAGCCGGAATGTGAGTCGAAAAACCAGGACCGAGGCCAGGATGATCAACAATTTGACCAGGATGGTGGGGCCGTTGTCCTTGAACCACAGCCCCATATCCGAGAGGAAGTCCTTGGCGAGCCCGATAAAAACCTTTGGGTCCAGAACCTTGTCGGTGATCTCACCGGTGGTCTTGATTATGAACTGCTGATACTGCGCTGTCTCGAATCCCCGGCCTTTCAGAAGATCCACAGTTGTTTCCAGGCTTTTGGCCACACCCTGGACACGAGTTTCCGAATACTGCAGGCTGGCGCGATCGGGGCCTATTTCCGCCTCCGTGGCCCCGGCCTTTTCGCTGGTTGCGATCTTCTTTTTCAAAGCTTCCCGGGCGTTGACGGCGATCTGGAGTCTGCCGACCAGGTTCTCCGCCCGGTTGTTCAGGACGCGGTCGAACCGGCCCCAATCCTTTTTGGTATCCATCCCCAACAGATCGCCATCATCGAGAACCTTCATCAGGGCGGGTAATAGGCGATCCAACCGGTCACGGGCATCTCCGATACTTGTTTCCAGATCACCAAGTTCCTCCGGAGGGGTGTCCGACCTTTTCTCACGGAGGATATCGATTTCCCGCGACCACAACCCGGCTGCCCGTTCGTAGATGTCGTACTTGCCGGCTAAAAATCCGGCGAGGTCCTTCTTTATGTCCGCCGTCTCTTGAGCGGATTCGTCCAGGTTGGGCAAGATCTTCATCAGATTGGGTTGGACATCATCTATTTTCGCGATGTGCCGGCCGGCCTGGACCCGGAGCAACTGGAGTTTTTCGTCTTCCGCTTTATGCATCTGGTTTTCGATGTTCAACAGGCTGTCGAGGCCGGCTTGAAGGGTGCCGAGGAACTGCTGGGCGCGCATCAGGTCGGTGAGCTCGACCTCGACCTCAACACTGTCGGGAGTCGATTCGCTTTCCTGTGAGAACAGTGATCCCGGGCCGGCGGTGGCCAGCAGGAACACGGTGGCCAGCAGAATGAATACCGATGGAATCGTGGGAAGATGCCGCAAGAAATTACCCCCGAAAAAAGCCTTTAAACCGATGGCGGAGTGTAGTCCGGATAGTACTTTTCTTCAACCAGGTCGCTGCCCAGCCGCTTGTTCAATTCATATTTGATGCGCGCGCGGTCGTCGTTCTCTTCGTAGACCGAACGGGCCAGGCGGATGAATTCCTCGCCGAACGTGCCGGCGGCTTCCTGCCGGCGGATGTCGTCTTCGATGTCCCACAACCGTTCGTTGACGGCCTTCAGTTTCGCCACGAGATCGCCGGTGTCTTCGGCGCTCAGCGATGAACCGGACCAGATCGTGCGCAGCAGCTCGAGTTCCCGGTTCACGTTGAGGAGTTTTTCCTCGCCCTTGATCCGCTCGGACTTGATTTCGAGGATGGTCATCTTGTCCAGGAATTCCCCGACGGATACTTCGACTTTCAAGGCCATCTTGATTTCCCCGGTTGGAGGGTGCCGGATTGCGCGTATACTTGTGATTCCACAATATGGGCATCGGGCCCGGGGTCAAACAGGATTTTCACGGATTGAAAGGTCGCCAATTGCTGCACATCTACATAGACGGCGACGCCTGCCCCGTAAAACAGGAAACCTACAAGGTGGCCGAGCGCTATGGCCTGGACGTTACGGTGGTCGCCAATTCCTGGATGCGTGTGCCGGGCGCCAGCTGGCTCAAACTGGTGGTGGTGGAGAAGGAGTTGGACTCAGCCGACGACTGGATCGCCGAACACGCGGAAAAGGACGACATAGTTATTACGGGCGATTTTCCGCTGGCGGCCCGCTGCCTGGACAACGAAGCGCGGGTGATCGGCCACAAGGGACGGGCGTTCACCGAGGAAAACATCAGCGACGCCCTGGCTTCACGGCACCTGCTGACCATGCTTCGCGACCAGGGGGAAATGACCAAGGGACCGCCGCCGTTTACGCAGAAAGACCGGTCGAAGTATTTGCAGCGGTTGGATCAGACCGTTAATGAGGTCAAGCGGGATGCGACTCCATGATGAATTTTTCAAAAAATTCCATCACTTGGTCTTTCGACAATTGACCACCAGCGACACCCTGTGTGAGTTCTTCAATTTCGTCGTCGCTTGCCGACAATTCGTGCCCGTTGATCAGAAGGAAAACTTCAGCAGCAGCGACGGCAACCCGCTTGTTCCCGTCCACGAAGGCATGATTTGCACACAAGTGGAAGTGGTACGCGGCGGCTTTATCTGCAAGCCCTGGATGCAGGTCAGAGCCTCCAAATGTCGATTGCGGCATGGCGACCGCGGATTCAAGTAAACCACGGTCACGTAGCCCGGAATCCCCACCAAATTCTTCAATGACCCGGTTATGAATCATCAGGACATCGTCAACGGATAAAAACACGACTGGCTGCATTACTTGGCCAACCGTCGTAATACATCCTTACGTTTCCTGAGAACATACTCGAGTTTTTCACTCATTTCCTCGGGGCTGACGAGTTGGGGCCGAGCGGGGGTTACGATGAGATTACCATCCTGAATCGTGAGCTGCACCTCGCCGCCTTCTTCCAGACCGAGAAGTTCCAGAATGGGTTTATCGAGAATCAAGGCGTTGCTGTTGCCGACTTTGCGGAGTCGTTTGATCATTTCAGCCTCCAAGGTTATAACTTTATTATAACCATGAAATCGCCCCACGTCAACCCTTCTCGATTTCCAACAGCTTCTTCTTCGCTTCCAACCCACCCGCGTATCCAGTCAATTTTCCATTGGATCCGATCACCCGATGGCAGGGAATGATAATGGGGATGGGATTTTTCCCGTTGGCCGCGCCTACCGCGCGTGAAGCCTTGGGATTTCCGGTCCTGATTGCCAGCTCGCCGTAGGTGATGGTCTGTCCGCTGGGAATTTCCCGCAGCAGATCCCACACCATTTTCTGGAAGGGAGTTCCGGGGGGATTCAACTCGAGATCGAAGTCAATCGCTTCACCCCTGAAATAGGCCCCGAGCTGGGCGGCGGCATCCTTGAACAGGTCGGGTTTGCGCACGCGATTTATTGCCGGGTCCTCCTCCCATTCCTCTTCGGGCAGCCGGATGCGGGTCAGGGCCTTGCCGTCGCTTTCGAGGGTCAGTTTTCCAAGCGGACTGTTCAGCTCGGCATACCAGATCGTGTCCATGGTTTTTCCTTTTCTCGTCATTCAGTCATTCAAACTCGCCCACAAATGCAGGGCGGCGTAGGAGCGCCAGGGCCGCCAGTTTTCCGCACGGGTGGCGAGGTCCACACCCGGTGAGGCATGTTTCAGGCCAAGATCCGTCACCGGGAACCCGTCCGGTTCGCCAAGGGAGCGCATTGCCACGTACTGGGCCGTCCAGGGGCCGATGCCGGGCAACGCGATCATCCGCGCGGCGAACTCCTCGACACCCATCGGCGCGGCCAAAACCAGGCGGCCGTCAGCAACGGCGGCGGCAAACCCCTTCACGGTTTCGGCGCGTTTGGTTGTGAGACCGAGGCTGTTCAGATCCGCGGCGGCCACCGTTGCGGGGGAGGGGAATAAATGGGTCAGTCCTTCACGGGGCGAGGCAAGAGGTGTGCCCAGTCGATCAACCAGACGACCGGAGATCGTGGTCGCCGCGGCGACGGAAACCTGCTGGCCCAAGATGGCGCGCACGGTCATTTCAAATGGATCCCAGGCTGAAGGGAGCCGCAGTCCGGGGCGACGTCTGACAAGGGGAGCCAGCAACGGATCGGCCGCCAAGTGATCGCCGATGGCGGCGGGATCGGCGTTGCAGTCGAACATCCGCTTTACCCGGGATACCAAGCCTATCACCCCATCCAGGTCCTGAAGTGAGACGCTTAGCAAGAGGTGGTCCTTGCCCGCGACCGGGCCCACTTCCAGGATCCCGGATTTTCCGTTCACGGCGATGGTGCGCCGGTAGGCTTTGGGCGTGACCAGTTCGACGCCGGGAATCGCACGGCCCGTCAAAAAGGAAGCCAGCGCGGCCCATTCGTAGGGCGGACGGTAGGCCAAACGGTAAACCAGCGTGTTCCCTGTAGTCGAAACCGTCCCCGTCCGTTGACGCAGTTGTGTGGGTGTGGCACGAAACACCTGCTTCACAAGCACGTTGAACCGCCGCACCGATCCGAAACCCGCAGCCAGGGCGATGCGGGCCATGGGCAGGTCGGTCTGTTCGATCAGGTTGCGCGCGAAATGCACCCGCCGGGTTTGGGCAACGGCAACTGGCGAGGCCCCCAGATGATCCTCGAAGAGCCGGGTCAGGTGGCGACCGCCCATGCCCAGGCGCAAGGCCAGGTCTTCCACGGTGCCGGTATCCAGACATCCTTCGCCGATGTAATGCAATGCCCGCGAAACGGTGGCCGAGGTACCCAGCCAGGCCGGTGTTCCGGGCGAAGTTTCGGGGCGGCACCTCTTGCAGGGCCGGAAGCCGGCCTTTTCGGCCGCGGCGGCGCATCGGTAGAAGATTACGTTTTTACGGTGGGGGATCGTCGCCGGACACACCGGGCGGCAGAAGATTCCGGTGGACCTCACGCCGGTGAAGAACCGACCGTCGAAACGGGGATCGCGGCTTTTTACGGCGCTGTAGCAGATGTCGGTGTCTAGGTTCATGGATACCAATCTACATGAAGATTTCCGGGTGTCTCGCCATTTTCGGACATTGACGGGGTGTTAATCACTCTTATTGACCAGCGAATCAATACTCCTGCTGGTTTGACTGTTTATGTGGAGGATAAGAGGATTGTCCATCAGCTTATAGATGAGGGCTTGGTTGCCGTGCAGGTAGGATTCGATCTTTGGCGGATCGACGGGTCCGCCCATGGGCCCTAGTCCAAACAGGATAATTTACCCTGATAAAGCCCCAAATCCCGACCGCGCCAATTCCCCAGTCCAAGCCCCCTCCCGGTTTTTGCTGACGTTCCCCCTCCTCGCCCGTATCATGACCCCATATGAACCTCACCCGAAAAGAGGCCCGACATGACCGATTTTCCCGTCAGCAAAGAACCCGGATACCGTCGCCCACCTCCTCACCCCGGGCTCGATCTGGTTCGCGCCACCGAAGCGGCGGCCCTGGCCGCCGGCCGCTACATGGGACTGGCCGACCGCCACGGGGCGGATCACGCCGCGCAGGACGCCATGGCCCGGGCGCTGGATCTGCTGCCCATGAAGGGGAACATCATCTGCGGTGAGGAAGGTCGCGTCGGGGGCCACTCGCCGCTGAACAGCCAGAGCATGGTTGGCAACGGAAAGGGACCGGGACTTGATGTCGAGGTCAACGCCATCGACGGCGCCGGCCTGGTGGCCGATGGGAAAGGGGGCTCACTGTCCGTGGCGGCGTTCGCTCCTCCGGACGCCATGTGGAAACCCGGTCCCGCCGTGTACATGGACAAACTCGTCGTCGATCGCAAGGTGGCCGACTCCATCGGCCCCGAGGCCCTCGACGCTCCTCCGGGCTGGACCCTGGCCACTGTGGCGCGCTCCAAAGGCAAGGAGGTCTGCGACGTGGTCGTCTTCATCGTGGACCGGCCACGGCATAAACAACTGATCCACGATGTGCGCCAGGCGGGAGCGCGGGTCCTCCTTCGCCAGGGCGGTGATGTGGGCGGAGCCCTGCTTGCTGCCGATGAAAGCGCTCCCGTCGACATAATGATGGGCATCGGAGGCGCGGCCGAAGGTTTGATGGCCGCCTGCGCGGTCAAGGCGCTGGGCGGAGCCATGCTGGGAAGGATCGCTCCCCAGTCACAGAGCGAACGACAGGCCTGCCTGGATGGTGGTGTGGATCTTGAACAGGTCCTTTCCTGCCGTGACATGGTGCAGGGCGACGAGGTCTATTTCTCGGCCACCGGTATCACCGACGGCCTGGTCCTTCACGGCGTCAGGTATCACGGTGATTATGTGGACACCCAATCCATGGTGCTTCGTTACGAAACGGGCACCAGGAGAATCATCACAACGAAGCACAGATTGAAGTGAGCAACGGCAAGGCATCCTTCTGGAGGGAACTGCACCGTCTGGCGGTCGGTGAATCGGTCTTTTTCCTGCGTCCCGGCAAGGTGTTGAAGGGGTACACCGCCGACAACCTGCGCCCGGATATTTTGGCGGGCCTGACTGTCGCGGTTGTTCTGCTGCCCCAGGCAATCGCCTACGCCATGATCGCGGAATTGCCGCCGCAGACGGGATTGTACGCGGCAATCGTGGCGGCCATGGTCGGCGCTCTGTGGGGATCTTCCCGCCATCTCCAAACCGGACCCACCAACGCGACCAGTCTGCTGGTGCTGGC
>JAGLCY010000050.1 GCA_023270185.1 Candidatus Krumholzibacteriia bacterium
TTGCAGGGACCGCACCATTCAGCCCAGAAATCGATGAGTACGATTTCGTTGTCGTTGATCGTGCTTTCCAGATTGTCTTTGGTGAGGTGAATGAATGCCATGGAACTGTGCTCCCAGGGTCATGGGTTTGGATAGGATCGAACTTTTTTCCTGTTGAAAATCATCATAAACAGAGTGCTTGAAAAGCATTAGGTTGTCTATAATTTAATTGTTCAATATCTTAGTAGTGTCGCAGTAATTTCGTAACCATAGGAGGAGGCCATGAAGGAGTCATTCGAAGTTTTCGTCAATAGCAATGATATGTCTTGGCAGAAGGCCTCGGAATATTCAGAGGGTACCCTGGTCAAGGTCCTGCGCGACAACGATGGCCGCAAGACCGTTCTGCTCAAGTTGCCCCCGGATTTCAAGATGCTCGAACATACGCATACCTGTATCGAGCAACATTTCGTACTGGAAGGGCAATACGAAATGGGGAAGCGTGAGTTCGGGCAGGGTAGCTACCAGATGATTCCCCCTGGAGTCACTCATGGGCCCTTTACTTCCGCCAAGGGTGCGACCATCCTGATTATCTGGGATCCCCTCTGACCGGGGCGGCAGCCAGGTTGAATTCTGAGCCGAACTTCGGTTCGTGAGCCGGTCGGGGGAGTGTCGTCTCGGGAAAATGTGGCCCGTAGATGGAGCGAGGCAGACCGATCCGTCAAATTGCCCCTGAAGACCTCGAGGCTGCGCGCCATTGATTCCCATCGGGTTTCCCGGCGGATCCGGATCTCAGTCGATGTAGACGAATCCAGGCGGTTCGAATCCGTTGAAACGCGTCGATTCCGAATACGTGTAGGCGCCCATGCTGCCGGCGATCAGCAGATCGTCCAGGTGCATTTCCGGCAGTTCCACTTCCTTGATCCTGCCCTTTTTGTTCCGGGAAAACACATCGATGGAGTCACATGTCGGCCCCGCCAGTACGTATTTTCGTAGCGGCCCGTCGGTATTGGTTTTCATTGGGAACCGCATCTGGTACAGCAGGACTTCCATGAAACTGCCGTAGGTCCCGTCGTCGAAGTAGAGCCAGTTTTTTCCTTTGCGCACGGACTCCGAAATGACCTTGGTGACCAGGATGACCGCGTCGCCCACGATGGCCCGGCCGGGTTCGGCGACCAGTTTGATCTCTGTTCCGAACAGCTTGCGGTAGTGTGTGTCGATGATGGCGCACATTCCCTCGATGTCGATTTTTTCACCCTCGTATTTGACGGGGAAACCGCCCCCGATATCGATCATCTCCAGGTCCAGGCCGTGTTTGGCGGCTTCATCGAAAACGCCGCGGGTCTGATCGAGGGCGTCCACGTATCGCTGGGGGTCGAGGCACTGGCTTCCCACATGGAAACTGACCCCGCGCGGGACGAGGCCCTGGTCGCGGGCCTCCAGCAACAGGGGTACCGCTTCTTTGATCTCGGCCCCGAACTTGTCGCTCAGGTGGGCCACGCTGCCTTTGTTCGAAACCATGATCCGCACGTGGACATTGGCGCCCGGCGCGTGTCGCGCGATCTGGGTGATCTCCGAAGGATTGTCGAAGGTGAAGTCATCCAGCCCGATGCCGAACGCGTGGGCGATGTGTTTGGGGTCCTTCACCGTATCGGCAAAAATGAGATCCTCCCGGGGGTTGGCTCCGGCGTGCACCGCGTCCATGATTTCGCCTCGGGAGGCCACATCGAAACCGGCCCCGGCGTTTTTCAGGATCTCCAGGATGCCCTCGTGCTGGTTGGTCTTGACGGCGTAGAACAGGGTTACCGCCGGCAGGCAGCGGTTCAGGCGGTTGTAGTTCTCGAGAAGTTTTTCCCTGCTGACGATGTACAGCGGGGTGCCGTGCTTTGCGACCAATTCCTCGATGCGGCCGACCGGCAGGTCATAGGGGTTCATGGCGGTTACTTTCCGCCGGGGGTTTGATGGCCCGCGGCATGAAGCAGATTCTGTGAGGTCAGGGGCCGGGCGGTAGCCTGGCCGTCCTTGCGTGACTCCAAGGCATCATGGTACACGCCTTGTTCGTTTGATATTCGGTTTGGCGATATTAACCCAAACGGGGGTGTTGGGATATCTGGAATCGGGGTGTGGCGGGGAGCGGGTCCTTGCATACGAGGTACTCCAGTAGGAGTTGGCCTGCTCGGGCGCCGCCACAGGCGGTGATGGATTTTGACTAGGTGGCCGGTTCTGATGAGTGGCCGGATATGGATCAGACAACCGGTAAATGCGGCGACACTTGGGGATGAATCACCGAGCGGGACAGGGACTGGGGGAATATCCCACCGGCTGGAAAGAGGACGGCCCAAGGACCGGTCTGTCACCGAAGTGGTCGAATCGGGGGGCGGGATTGACAGTCGGAATTCATTCAAGGAAAAATCAGGCATTCAGGTGGCCGAACGGAGGGCGAAATACGCGGTTGTTTTTACTATCCCCCGACGGCGATACGAGCAGGCCACCACGAATGTCGTCTCGGGGGATCCGGTCGCGGTGAAGAAATCCTCGGATGACCTGAGGTTCTCTGCCGCGGTCGCGATGTACGCAATGATCCTGCGGGAATCTGTGCATATAGGCGACATTAAGCTGGCGGATGTTCAGGATCTCGCCAAAGGTGCCATGGGCGACGACGAGCACATGTACCGGGCCGAGTTTACCCGCCAGGTCGAGCGGACAGGCCTGATCATCGATCTGGCGAGCAGATGATGATCTGATCTGGATTCTTTGACTGCACGGGGCGGTTTCCACAGCAACCCCGACTCATTCTGTCTTTCCCCCTCCCGGTTCAAAATCCCTGAAACCCGAGTGTCATCTGTGATATAATAGTTACGCGGTTAAACACCTCTTCTCTCTGATAAGGGGGCTCCTCATGAGATTCCGCAAGGCACAGGTATGTCTCATCGCGGTACTTGCGCTTGTACTGCTCGTTCCGTCGCTGAACGCAGACTGGACCAGGGGCGGCATCGAGCTGTCTACGTATCCCAGTGGTCAGTATAATCACCAGATCATATCCGATGGTTCGGGAGGCTGCATCGTGGTCTGGCAGGACGGCCGCGAAGGGAGCTCTGTTTATGACATCTTTGCTCAGCGCCTGGATGCGGACGGCAATGTCGTCTGGGACGCGGGAGGCGTGAACGTGTCGGAACTCGGGGGCAGCCAGGAGGAGCCGGTACTCGTGACAGACGGCGCCGGTGGCGCGATAATCGCCTACCAGAGCGACCGCACCGGCAGCTGGGACATCATCGCGCAGAGGATCAACAACGACGGTTCTCTGGCATGGGCCGCCGGAGGAATAACTGTCTGCGGGTTGAACGGCCTTCAGAACATACCCCGTATCGTATCCGATGACATGGGCGGCGCGATCATCACCTGGTCTGACACCCGCTCAGGGGGTTACGACATTTACGCAGCGAGGATAAATTCGACAGGCAGTCTCCCCTGGACATACAACGGGGTCCCCGTATGCACTTACGCGGACAATCAGTGGAATCCAGAAATAACCACCGATGGAAGCAGCGGGGCGATAATCGCCTGGATCGATGATCGGAACGGGAACAGCGACATCTATATACAGATGATCCTCTTCAACGGAAGCCCCGCCTGGACCAGTAACGGAGAATATGTAGAAATTTTTCCCCATAATGTAATAGATCACCAGATCATATCCGACATGATCGGAGGGGCGATCGTCGTCTGGGAGCTCAATTATTCCGGTGACGATCACAACATCTACGCCGAGAGGATCCACAATGACGGAACCAGGTTATGGGCGAGTGGAACCGGGGTAACTGTCTCCAGCTATTCCGGCAACCAGACTTCCCCGGTCATGGTATCCGATGGATACGGCGGCGCTATCATCTCCTGGCTTGATCACCGCAACGGGAATCACGATATATACGCTCAACACATTGATTACGCGGGAGGGACAGACTGGATCAATGACGGTATAGCGATATGCGTGGAACCACATATGCAGTTGCAGCCTGAAATCGTATCGGATGACAGCCGCGGTGCGATAATTTTATGGTACGATCACAGATTTGATGGTAACCCTGAGGTCTTCGGACAGAAGGTCGCCGCCAACGGGATTACAAAGTGGCCGGAGAACGGAATGAATCTCACCGCTTACCCTGCCGACCAGTATTCTCCAAAAGCATTGGCTATAGGTGACGGCGGTTTCATCGCGGCTTGGCGGGACTTGAGAAATCTCACAAACTTCAAGGTATACGCCCAGATATTCGACGGGCACGGTTACTGGGGAGATCCCGCGTCTGTGATCACGGACGTCAGCGACGTTCCGGCGGACCAGGGCGGCAGCGTCCAGATAACGTGGTCGCCCGCACGTATGGACGCATACCCCGACGAAACGATCACCCATTACACAGTCTGGCGGAGCGTTTCAGCGCCTGCGGCAATGGCGCTTCAGGATGAAGGCGCCATCGTGACGTCTCCCGGCGCGGTCGGCCTCGATTTCGAGGGGACGGCATACCGGACCGACATCCAGTTCGGAGCGGCGGCGGCCTGGGAGTGGGTCGCGAGCGTCGAGGCGCATTACTGGGAGGAATACGCGTATACATGCGGGACCCTGCAGGATTTCATCGAGGGAGTCGAAGACGGCATGCACTGGTTCGTGATCACGGCAAATACCGCCAATCCGTTCACCTTCTGGGATTCAGCACCTGACAGCGCTTTCTCAGTCGATAACCTCTCCCCCTGCACCCCTCTCGGTCTCGCAGGCGAGCAGTTGTATGAGCCGGAAGGCCTGGAGCTCACATGGGAGCCGAACAGCGAAGCGGACCTCGGCGGCTACAACATTTATCGCGGCACCGATCCGACATTCGAACCGGACCCAAGCAGCCTGCTCGCGAATACCTGCGATACAATGGTCTTCGACGGCGACTGGTCGTGGGACTCGGGATACTGTTACAAGGTCGCAGCGGTGGATATACACGGAAACGAGAGTGAATATGCCGTGCTTTGCATCGAGCAGGTGACGGGCGTCATCCCGATGCCGCTGCCCGACGCTACATCCCTCGAGCAGAACTATCCGAATCCGTTTAACCCGAATACGACCATCGCCTTGAGGCTCAAAACAGGTGGATTTGTGAACATCAGTATCTTCAATGCTGCGGGAAAACTGGTCGCGGTCCTGATTGACGAATCGAGGCCGGCGGGAGCATACGCTGCCGTATGGAACGGAAAGTCCGAAAACGGAACACCGGCCGCAAGCGGGGTCTATTTCTACCGGCTGACGGCGGGGAACTATATAGAGACCAGGAAGATGATCCTCTTGAAATAAGTGCAAGCCTCGCATTCGAGGACTATTGAGAAAGGGCGGCCTTCGAGCCGCCTTTCTCATTTACTGACAGCCTGGCGTAAGCTTCCCCTTCAAGTGGACATTTCTAAAGTAGAGTTTTCGGCTTCAACTTTCTTCCTGAAGACTGCCGGCGATCCTACCAGCCAGGTCTCCGCCTCAGGGGGAGATCCAGTTCGACCAAGCTGCGGGCAAAGATGAGTGGCCGGACATGGATCAGACGGGCGGTACCGGCGGCGACACCCGGGAATGAATCATCGAACGGGACAGGGACCGGTGGAATAGGTTCATTTGGGCCTGAAATCGGGGACTGGTGTTGACGGTGGGTGTCCACCAATGGTAACAACAGGCATCCAGGCGGTCGAACGGAGGGCAAAATATGCGGTTGAATATCCTTACATCTGACAAGGGGATGTTAATTTGAATACGATTAATTCAACTCCGTTTCGATTGATGTTTCTCCTTCTGGTCCTGATAGCCTGGCCGGCACATGGAGATGATTGTGATGATTGTCACGATGCCGACCTGGGGTTGGAATCCAGGTATGCGACCACTTTTGAATGGTCCCGATTTATTGATGGAGCGCATGCGGAACTGGACTGTTCAGAATGCCACCTCGGCGACTACAGGGACGTCCCCCATGTGATCGAAACCACGGTTTCGTGCAGCGAATGCCATGATTTTGAAATCATTGAAGATGAAGTCGAAGCCAGTGTTCACTTTTTTCGCTGCGCGTTTTGTCATGATCCCCATGCGCCCAAAGGCCTGGATTCGGATACCCCCATGAGGGAGCGGGTGGAAACCGGGAACACCATTTGCAGGCAATGCCACGAGGACGCCGACCGTTGGGCCCAAATGACAGGTTCAGATCAGGGCCCGGCCGACCTCACGGAAGTCCATGACTGGCTCCCCCGTATGGAAAAGCACAAGAAGATCGTCCTTTGTGTCTGTTGTCATACACCAAGTGACCAGCCGGGGGTTCACAACATCCGGCCTGCGGCCGAGGCCCAGCGACGATGTGAGACCTGCCATCATCGGGACTCGCTGATTGCCACAAGATTGTATGGTGATCCCCAGCGCGAAACCTGGATTACAAATGACGTTCTCCTGGGCGATGCCTATGTAAAAGGGGCCATGCGCAATGTGCTGGTCGACGGACTTTTCATTTTGGCCATCGTTTTGGCGCTTCTGGGAATCGGGGTCCACGCAGGGCTGCGCGTGGCGGCATCCAAACGAAATCCCTCCAATGCCGGCACTGTGGAAAAACACTACGTCTACGACCGTTGGGTTCGGTCCTGGCATTGGATAAATGCCCTGCTTTTCGTGGTACTCGGGATCACGGGGTTCCGGATCCATTTCGGTGGCCGCCAGGAACCTCTCCTCTCCTTCGAAACAGCCTTCCACATTCATAATCTGGTTGGATTCCTGATGGCCCTGTGGTTCGTATGGTTTCTGGTTTCGGGGAAGATCACCCGGAATGACCGAAGTTTCATCAAGCCGCCGGCGAACTGGTTCAAGGGAATCATGCTTCAGGCCCGCTTCTACCTGCTTGGGGTTTTTCGAGGCGACCCGCACCCGTTCCACACCACACGCGAACGTAGGTTCAATCCCTTGCAACAAGTTGTCTATTTGGTGGTGATGTATGGCATCTTTATGTTTCTGGTAGTGACCGGCCTCCTTCTTTTATACCCGGAATATCTTCCGGAAACAATTGTCGGCCGTCCGGCGGGCTGGGTTGTGGCTACCGCACACTATTTGTTCTCGGTTGCCCTCGTCCTTTTCCTGGTGGTTCACTTGTACCTGATAACCCTGGGGGATAAGCCGGGGCACGGTCTGAAATCGATGATTGATGGCAATCATCGACAATCCAGGCATGGTGGAGAATAGTTCCTTCACCCCTTGATTTGCCTGTTCCATGACCTGGGATTATCCCATTCGAGACCGGAATGGTCTACCGCGTCGGGTGAGACGACGATGACCGATTGTCGGCTTCCGGGCCCATATCAGGGGCAATGTTTTTATGGGATGGTTCGCGAATGCTGATATCGTGGAGGGCCTTATTCGATATCCTCGGATTTCACGGTCAGCACGGAGCAGCCTACCTGGTTGAGTACCGATTCTGCCGTGTTTCCGATAATGAATCCGCCCAACCGTGTCCGGGCCAAGGAAAAGGAATCTGTCACCTATTTTATCTGAAAGAAGGGAGACATTAGTTTCTAGACACTTCATCCATCTAATCACCTCGCCCCGCATCCATAAACACAGATATTGCGGGGTTCTGGCCCCGAACGCCCGGCTCAGACAGGCGGTGATCGAATCTGCGGGGCCGGCCGGCGCCACGCTGCAGGTCTTGCAACAGGCCCGGGAAAAGATGGGTCTGGAGGAGGTGGACCCATCCGTTTCTGAGCCAACAAGCCGAATTCGACGAAACGCCGCCCGCTGCTGGGCTCTGCCGCTAGCCCGGATGTGGAATCGCTGCGCGATCCCGCCTTCGGCGATGGCGAGTGTCTGCCGTTGCAGTGTCCCCGGTGCGGTGAGCCCATGCGGATCATCGCATGTCGAACCCGAAGAAACCGTCTACTTCCCGAATTCCACCGGCTCCAGGACCGTTACGGGGCCCAGCCCCAGGGCCTCAAGGGCTTCGACGCCGCCTTCAGGAGTTCCGACGACCAACACTACGGGCGTATCTCCGAAGCTCATGTGACGGGTGGCGGCGGCAGCCACGCTTTCCACCGTGGCCGATTGCAAACCGGCTATCAGGTTCGCGGTGTAACCGGCGGGCTGTCCCAGAACAATCTCATCCAACCTGACGCCGACGACGTTCCGGGCGGTCTCCATGCGCCGGATCTGCGTCCCGAGAACAAAGGTGCGCGCAGTGCTTACCTCGCCATTGTCCAGGGGACGCGAGGACAGCTCCACCACCTCCTCGCGAACGGCCGCGACCAGGGAAACGATGCCGCTGGGGCGGGTGCTGCCAAAGGCCCAGATTTTGCCCCGGTCCGCGCCGGCCGTCAGGCGCGTAGAGGTACCGTACGAAAGGCCTTCGCTGCGTGTGCGATAGAAAATACGCAGATAGCCGACGCCGAAATCCAGCAACTTCACCTCGGGATAATCCGCGGCCGTGTCCGTCAACTCGGGGAGGCCGCGTCCCATGCGCAGGTGACATTGCTCGTAGTCGCCGGGCAACAGATACACGCCCGGTCGTGGGACGCGCTCCCAAACGTATGGTTCCAGGAGATTCGCCTCGCCCTCGCTCCGCCAGTCGCCAAGCAATGATTCCAGCAGGGCAACGGCTTCGGTCATTGTGATGTCTCCGCTCACTCCCACGACAGCCCGTTCCGGGCGCACGAACAAATCATACAGGGACAGGATGTCCTTTCGGTGAACCGCCTCGATCTCCTCACGCGTCTGAACGTGTCCCTCGGGAGAATTCTCTCCCGACAGCAGGCGCAGGAACCACGTCTCGGCCAGGCGGCCCGGATCATCATTGATTCCCTGGACATCCTTGAGCAGATGAGCCTTGGCCCTCTCGAGACGCTCTTCGGAAAAACGGGGGCGCAAAAGCAGATCACCCCAAAGCAGGGCGCCATCGGCAAGATCCTCGCGAACCATGGAGGCTTGAACGTATGCCCGGGCATGGCCGACTCCGGCGGTCAGGGACATGCCCAGGGAAGCTACCTTTGAATCGACCTCTTCCGGCGTGAAATCACCAATTCCACCTTCGTCCCATATTCTGCCCAGGACACGGCAGGCGGGGCGCCGCTCCGGAGACAGATAACGCTCGCCCATGGTCACGTAGGCGGAGAGATTGATCAACGGCAGGTCGTGGTTCTCGAAGAGCAGAACCCTGATACCGTTGGACAGGCGTGTTTCCGAGGCCTCGGGTATTTCGAAGGCCAGGTCCGGCAACGTGAGTTCACCGGGACGACGAGGCGTGTCCGCCGACGCACCCATTGCTGCGGTCAGGAAAACGATCAACATCAACACGATTGCCGGATGGATCCTTTTCATGGCCGGTCTCCTTCCGTCTCGTCGATCGGCAATTCCGGAACTTCTGGCTCCAGATAGACGACTGAGGCTTTGTCGCGTACGAACAATTCGTGGGCCAGGCTGGTGATTTCCTCCACTGTCACCCGGTCATGATCGTTGAATCGTCGATACGCCCGCCGCCAATCGCCTTGTGAGGCCTGGGTCATGGCCAGTATTTCCACGAGGTCGCTGTTCTTTTGCAGTTGAAAGATGAAGCCTTTGCGATAAGAGGCTCGGATCTCGTCCAGCTTCTCCTGCTTAATGGGTTCGGTCTGCAATTTTTCGAGCTCTTGCCAGATCAGGTCCTCGACCATCTGGTTGGTGGCGTCCGCCATGAGGTCCACGGTGATGGTGAACAGGCCGGGGTAGCGTCGATAACCACCCGTTGAGGAAGTATAGATCGCACGCGCCACGCCCTCTTCAAGATCCAGTCGCCGGTCCAACCGACTCGTTTTACCGCGCGACAACATGCTGGACAGCAGGTCGGCGGCGGGCCGGCGCGGATCATTCGGCGCAAACCCGGGGAAGGCCATCAGCAGCCTGCGTTCCGCTCCCTGGCGATGAGTGCCTCTTTTCTGTTCCTTCTGTTCCAATTCGGGCGTGCCGGGGCCGGCCGGGGTTGGACGCGAAGGAATATCCCCGAAATAGTTTTTGATCATCGTCTCGGCTTCATCGAGATCGAAATCCCCGATCAGTGCGGCCACCATGTTGCCCGGTACGTAGTATTCCCGCCAGAAATCGTCGATCTGCCCCGGGTTGAGTGTTTCCAGGTCCTCCATATAGCCGATGGTCGGATACCGATAGGGATGTTCACCGAAGGCGAGGGATTTCAGCAGTTCCCGGGCCATGCCCTCCGGGTTGTCGTCGGTATTCTGGTGTCGTTCTTCCTTGACAACTTCAAGCTCGGCGTAGAATTCGCGGAAGACGGGGTTCTGCAGGCGTTCGCTCTCCATCAGCATCCACACTTCCAGGTTGTTCGCCGGCAGGGTGGCCTGGTAGACGGTGAAGTCCTGGCTGGTGTAGGCGTTGAAATCGTACGTGTACCCGCCGTAGACCCGTGGGAATTCCATGGGAATCACGAATTCCGATTCGCGTTTCCCCAGGCGACCGAGTTCGCTGCGCAGTTCTGCAATCCGGACCGAGTCCGCCGGGGCGCCGTCGCGCAGCAGGTCCGACAACTCCACGCCGGCAACAGTGATGCTGTCACCGACGGCCTTCTCGCCGACCGCATCGCGGGTGCCGATATAATCGGTTCCCTTGAACGCCATGTGTTCGAACATGTGAGCCAGCCCGGTGGCCCCGGCCGGGTTGTCGACATTGCCGACCTTGACGACGATGGAACCCGAGATCATGGGAACGTCGTGACGGGGCAGCAGCAAAAAGAGCATGCCGTTGTCCAATCGGAATTCCTCGACTTGATCGAAGAGGGTCGGATGAGCCGGCGAGGGTACCGCGTTCTCGTCCGGTGAAGACGATGAAGCCAGCACGACGGCAGCCTGGAGGCAAAAAAGAAGACCGGTGAGGGCCATGATTTTTGGAGAAATTGTTTTCGGCATGAAGGCCTCCATCGTTTTCACTTGTGCTTCCAGCGTGATTAATGCAGGTCTGTGTATCTGGATAGGTTACAATCCTCTCTCGATAGCCAGAATACCATTTAGATCAAGCATTTTCAAGGTGCCTGAAAAGCCCTGCTTTTGCAACCCAAGCCTATCGGTTGAAATCAAGCACAGCCAGGTCCAATCTTCATTTGGTCCGCGAATCGGGAATCAGCAATACGAACGGCACCGACAGGGCCGCCAGGCCCGCCGATATCCTGAAGGTCAACTCCAGGCCGAAATGGTCTCCCATGGTCCCGATGAACAAGGCCGCCAACCCGCTGATGACAATGTTCTGGGTCATGAAAAGGCTGTTGATAAAGGCGGGGCGGGTGGTATTTGTATCCTGGACCAGAGCCAGAAGGATGGGACTCGAGGCGAAGATCAGAGCTCCGGTTAAAACCAGAAGAGGCAGCGTCCAAATACCTTCGAGAAATGTCAGGCCCAGGGCAGCCACCGGAGTAAAAACCGTGACGGTCATCAGCACCGAGCGGTGGCCGAACCGGTCGGCGATCCAACCGGCTCCGAGGGTCCCCGCCGCTCCGGAGAACTGAAGAATTGAAAGGGCCCCTCCGGCCACCCACAAAGATTCCCCCTGGCTTATCAGGTAGGTCGGAAGATACAGGGTCAGGGCCGATTTCAGGCCCATGCGGAACATCATGAAACCACCCAGGCCAGTGAACAACGGGACCATCCGGAGGAACTGCTCCCGGCGGTTCCCACTGCTCTTCTGACGCGCTTTGCGTTCCATGGGCTGCAGGTTTTTCAACCGGAAAAACATCACCGTCGAGGCCACCAGGCCCACCGGAAGCACACGAACCGAGCCTTCCAGTCCCCACCAGGAAACCGCGGCGGTTATAAGAAGGGGCCCCAGGGTGCGCGCCATTTCCCCGCCGAACATGTAGAAGCTCATTCCCCGGCCGGTGTTGGACCCGGAGTAATGTTTGATCAGCACCGGCCCGGGCACATGGAAGGCCGCCGCGCTTATGCCGCTGACCAGCAAAAGAATGATCAAGATCGGAAACGAAGGCGCCAACCCCAGGAGGCTCATGCAAACCGCCGTCACCACCGGGGCCAGGATGACGAAATACTTCACGCATATGCGATCGGCCAGAAGTCCGATAAACGGGTTCAGTAGCTGCGGAATTTTCCGCGCGATGTCCAGGAGCGCGACCATCGAAAGGGACAGTCCGAGCTTCGCGATCAACAGGGGTAACAAGGGAGCAAGGAAAGAGGAGAAAACGTCGTGGGAAAGGTGGGCCAGCGATATGGCGGCCACTTTGCCGGTCTGGAACCGGTCCGGGGCGGTGTCCGACACGGCTGATGGCGGAAGGGTTTTGTCAGGACCTTGTCTGATCATTGTTCTCTCTTGGTTTTGAGGCCGCTCATTTTACCCCTGAAATCTCACACCTTTGATCAACAACCACAAGCAATGGTACAGCATTGGGGCCCCGTGGCTTTCGTCCACCGTTTCGGCAGTTATCTCAACAGCCACGTCCACTTTCATATATTGGTGACCGATGGCGTTTTCAGCACCGACGACAACGGCGAATCGGTATTCCATCCTATCCCTCCCACTAATTCTGTCCGTGCTGTCGAATAAGCAGTTAGCTTTGCGTTATAAATCTGACGTCGACTATTAATTCTTGCCTCTCATGGGTCTTGGAAATTCATTCTCACTGCAATTTATCGTCGGATGTCTATTCGAAGGAAACTGGAGTCGAATCCCAAACTCCTTGATTAACAGTGAGGACGGTATAAATGGAAGGCACAGGTGGTGGACTAAATTGGGGTGGTGGACTTGATGGTGAATCTTCAACAATAATATCAACAATGATATAATCAGGCATTCAGGCAGTCGAACGGAGGGCAAAATATGCGGTTGAAATTCCTATCCCTAATGGCAGGAGCTTCCCTGTGAGGGGCGTCATCCGATGACCTTCACGGCCGAAACAATTACCGAGACCCGGGTCTTTCCCGCAGGATCGGTGGTGGTGGACATGAACCAGAGAACCGCGCGCGTGGCGGCTCACCTTCTGGAACCCAAGGTCCCTGACTCGCTGGTGCAGTGGGGCTTTTTCGACGCGCTCTTCGAGCGGGTGGAATATGTGGAGTCGTATGTCATCGAAGATATGATTGTGAAAATGTTGGCGGACGACCCTTCGTTGGCGGTGGAGTTGAAAGAGCGCAAGGCCGCCGATCCGGAGTTCGCGGCGGATCCTTGGGCGATCCGGTACTGGTTCTTCGCCAGGACGCCCTACTATGATCAGAGGGTGGGGATTTACCCTGTGGGGGAGTTTGGATTACCGGGAAGTTTTGGGTGGGCTGAAATTCGCCGCCGCCGATTGGCCTTTGAGTTAAGTTTGTCTTAAACAACGAAAAGGTGCCCCCGGGGGCACGCGCATCGGTTGGATAATAGCAACCCTTTTGGCTGAAATTGATATTTGTTTTCCATCAATAGTTTACGGACAAACCCAGGAGGTGTATGCTCGTCATTCCTGTCATGGTCGCCAAAGGAGTCAGGAATCATGGATCCCTCGCGTTACCAAAGACTGAAGGACCTGGTTGATCGGGCGCTCGAACTGCCGGAGATCGAACGCGACATTTTTCTTCAGCAAAATTGTGAAGACGCCGAACTGCTGACCGAAGCACGGGACCTGCTTTTCCACTATAGTCCGGATTTGGGGGGAGCCACCGGCGGTTCAGGAATGCCAACCGATATTCCGGAAAAAACCGACCAAAAAATCGGCTCCTACCAGATCATCAAGCTCCTGGGGGAGGGTGGCATGGGCGTGGTCTACCTGGCCGCTCAAAGCGCCCCGTTGCGCCGCAAAGTGGCACTGAAGGTTATCAAGCTGGGTATGGACACCCGCGAAGTCATTTCCCGCTTCGAATCCGAACGTCAGGCCCTGGCGTTGATGGATCATCCGAATATCGCCAAGGTCTACGACGCGGGGGCGACTGACGAAGGTCGGCCCTTCTTCGTGATGGAATACATCCCCGGGGTGCCCCTGAACATATTCTGCAGGGATCAAAATCTGGGATTGAGAGACCGGCTAAACCTTTTCATCCAGGTTTGTCGGGGAATTCAGCACGCACATAATAAGGGGATTATCCACAGGGATCTGAAGCCAGGCAATATCCTGGTGACGGATGCCGAGGGTATTCCGGTGCCCAAGATCATCGATTTCGGGGTATCCAAGGCGACCAGCCAACACCTGGCCGCCCAGACCCTGTTTACGCAGATGGGCCAGATGATCGGCACGCCGGAGTACATGAGCCCGGAACAGGCCGGGTCGTCGATGGAAGACGTGGATACGCGCAGTGATGTCTATTCGCTGGGTGTTCTACTCTACGAACTGTTGACCGGAGAAGTTCCCCTGGAACGCCGGGATATCATGAGGGCAGGCCTGGAGCGGATGGCCCTGCATGTCCAGAACGAGATTCCGAAGAAGCCCAGCACGCGGATCGACACTCGGAAAAAAACAACAACCGGCGCCGCGACAGAATATGGAGTGGACACCCGGTTGTGGGCCAAGCGGGTGCGCGGCGATCTGGATTGGATCACGATGAAGGCCCTGGAAAAAGAGCGTGACCGCCGTTACGTGTCGCCGGCGAGTCTTGCCGAGGATCTTGAACGCCACCTGAACAACCACCCGGTTGAAGCCGGGCCGCCAAGTGGTCTTTACCGGACACGCAAGTTCATGAAGCGGAATCGGCCGGTGGTGGCGATGGTTTCGGTGGCGCTTGCGGCGCTCATCGGTTTTGCCGCCTGGCAGACAATGCAATCCCAAATCATTTCCCACGAACGCGACAAGGCGGTAGCCAACGAGCGGCTATCCCACGCCCGCGGGCACATTGCCAAGGACCCGACCGTTGCGGTAGCCTATGCCCTGTCCAGCTTGGAGATTCTGGATCAACCCAACGCCCGCGATGTCGTGCGGGAGGCCATTGCCAGGGCGCCCATGCGCAACGAGTTGCCGCGCCGGGGACAAAAGGGAAACCCGGTCGGGGTCGATGCCAGCCCAGACGGCCGGTACTGCGTCGTCACCTGGTCGCAGAGTGAGCACCCGAAGTTGGGAATTTACGATCTTGAAGACTATTCGATGCAAGTCCTGGAAGCTCCCGGCGAGGGTGTTGCATACGAACCCCTCTTCAATTCTGACGGAAGCCACGTCGTAGCTAATGGCTACCTTGGGATCAACATATGGAGAGTGGCCGACGGGCAGCATCTCCATCACCTGGATTTTGTGAATGAATATGCCTCCAGTTGTCTTTTCAGACTTTCGGACCCCAACAAGATGGCTGTCTGTGCCAATCACCAGGGAGGCCAGACCATTTGGTTCGAGGTGGATCTCCATGAGGGCTCCGTCAAGGAACTGGGGCGTTCCATCGGTGCCCACAAAACACAGGAAGTCCACATTCCGGATATGAATGAGGTGGCAACCAAGGTCCTGGATTTTGATGACACCCGGTTATATCTGCAGCGGTTTGACGATCTGGAACCCGACCGAGCCACTTTTGTGGGAGAACATGGGGCAGCCATTGCATCGGTGGCGTTTGACGCCTCCTGTGAAACCGGGGCCTCGGTGGATATGGACGGCTGGATCAAGGTCTGGGACCTGGTGGCCTCGCCGCCGAAATTGATCAGGAAATTCAAGGAAGATCCCGGCAACTATGAATTGGAATTCGATCCCTTTGGCCATCGTTTTTTCTCGACGTTTGCTTCAGGGACCGCTCGTGTCTATGACCTGGAGGAGACTCCCAAACGCAATCCCCACTTACTGCTTGATCGTACACATTGGGCGCATGACGGGGCGTTTTTTCCGGACGGATCGGTGGTCATGGCAAGAAACGGAATTGCCACCGGTCCTGTGGCGCACTGGAAAACCAACACTCCGGTGGCCTGGTCGCTGGATTTAAGCGAGGAATCGGGGCGGAACCCTTGGCCGTCGCTATCCGCCGATGGAAAGGTCCTGTATCTCTGGAGCACCGATGGTGGGGTGACAGGAGTGCCTCTGACTGGCGGAAAAGTCGGTGGGGTTGGTTTTCTCGGCCGCACTCGTGGCTGGCACTACGGAGCCTACTTGAATTTTCTCACTGATATCGAACGAAATCGATGCCTGACCTGGGCGGATGGACCCCAAATTCTGGATTTCACCACAGGGGTGGCTCAGGATCTCCCTGGGGTCAGAGGCAGCCTGATTCCAGAGATTATTAACCAGGATGGCCGCCTGGTCGGGTTGAGCGATATCCTGAGCAGGGAAAAGTTCGCGGTGTTCGATCTCGATTCCCTGAAAATTGAAGCCGAGATCGAATTTACCGGGCAGAATTATAGTGATGTTGCCTTCAGTGAAGGCCAATTCATTTTGTATCTGGGTAGTGACCACCTGTCAAAAATCGATTTCATGAATCCGTCTGCCCCGCCCGATACGTTATGGAAGGGAGATGTATCGGGAGGTGGAAGGGTCTTTGCCGATGGTTGCTATGTTCTGAGGCGTGACTGCGACATGAATGTGTTTTGGATGGATCTGTCCGAGGGCCGGGAAACGAAGTTGGGCAGGACCTCCAAAGGCCGCATGGACGGTGCGGATTTCCTGCCGGGACTTGGATTGGTCGCGTTGGCTGGGTGGTGGGACACCATTGACGTGTTCAGTGTCGATAGTGGTGAACATTGGTCACTACCAGTGCCCCCGGAGGATCAAAAAGTGACATATTCTTTATCCTTCGATCCTCTCGGCCGCTGGCTGATCTCGGTTCACCCCAATCAAATCATGGCCTGGAGCCTACCCATTGACCCGATATTTGGAGAACCGGAGTATGACGAGCTGCTGGATTCCCTGCGATCGTTGACCAACGTCCGTGTGGTTCCCGATGAGAGCATCAAGAACGGATTCAGGATCACCAATACTCTTGATATGGAGCTTGCAGAACCCACTGAGGAGAACCAATAGTCTGCAGCCTGTTTCCAATAGCATAACGAAAAGGTGCCCCCGGGCTCTGTCCCTACCAATTATTCCATCCGAGGTAAGCGAACCTTCGAAAATGTTCAGTCGACAGTCGACAGTCGGCGGTTGGGATTATCTGGCGTGAGTGCATATGTTGGGATTGCAAGACGGGCCATGGTCCCATCGATTTCCTGCCTGACGACACTTCGAGACGGACAATTCCACCATCACAGCCAAGCTGAAGGAGGTCGGGGTCTACCACCTCTATGACGACCTGTCTTCTGCGAGTCCGATCGGACCGGAGATGTCGGATAGGTTTGTCTGGAGGTAGCGTCAGGCGTGAAATCAATGGGACCAAGGCCCGTTCTGCAGCCCATTCCATGCGCTCAAGTGAGAAAATCCTCCAGCCGGACACAGGATTGGGTATTCACGAGGCGGTACTTACCTCGGATGGAATTTTTGGTAGCGACAGGGGCAAATCAAACGGGTTCAGTGGTGCTCTTTCCCCGGTGTTCATCATCCACCAGTTCGCTCAGGGTCTGGAACCGGTAGCCGGATTCCAGAAGTTCGTCCGTGATGATGTCGACCGCCGCCAGGGTCTGCCCGCGGTCCACACCGATGCGCCAACCACCGTCATGCATGATGATGATCGCCCCGGGTTCGACGCGTCGGCGCACCCGGCGCAGGATGGTATCGAGTCCTGGTTGTCGGGAATCCTGCGGGTGAACGCTGCCGATCACAGGTTCGTAACCCAACCCACGCGTAACCTCGAGGACCTTGTCGTTGAACCAGCCCATGGGTGGGCGCATGAAGCGCGGCCGACGTCCGGTGACGCCCTCGACAAGTTTTCCGCAGACTTCCAGTTCCCGCTTGATGATCGCCCTGGGAAGGAACGACAGCGCCACATGATGGTCGCCGTGGTTACCGATTTCATGGCCGGCATCGGCGGTTTGTTTCAGCAGGTCCCGGAATCGGCGCACACGCCGACCGACCACGAAGAAGGTCGCTTTGATTCCCTTGCCGGCCAGTAGCTCGAGAAGAAGGGGAGTGTTGTGGGGATTGGGTCCATCGTCGAAGGTCAGGGCCAGTCTCTTTTCGGGTGTCGTCACCTGGCAGAGCAGTTTCTTGCCCAGATATTCCCTCACCGAGGCCATGTCCAACATGCTGGGACTCACGATTCCTCCTCGATGGTGCGCAAATACTGCTGCATGGCGTTATCCAGGTTGCGGACCAGGCGACGGCGCTCCAGCCTCATTTCCTGGACCCTGAAGCCGAGTTTGAATTCCAGACCGGCGAAACGGAGCATTCGCCGACGTTTTTTCATGTAACGAAAATATTCACGTGCGAACAATCCGGCCAGGGGAAATCCGATGCCCGCAACAATGGAGGCGGCTGTCCCGAACACGCGAAAAGAAACCGTCAGGAGGGCCGCGTACCAACCCAGGAACAGGATTGCGCCGACCCCGAACTGGACCTGGTGGATCTTGGTCCTGTCGGGTGCGAGACGACTGCCAAACCAGCCGGTCAAACGGTAGGGGAGCCAGTTGCCCACCAGCCCGAACAGGGCCCAGGGCAGGCCCGCGACACCCCCGATCACCAGGCGCCATAGTTCACCTCGCACCAGGGGGCCCTCTTCCTCGCGAAGCATGTTGTCTCTCAATTTCAGGACGTGGCGCTTGGCATTGTACCCTTTCATCTGGCGGGCCAGTCGCCAAATGACGTCAGGACTGCGTTCATGGTAATAATTCAGGCACCGCGCGATTTCCGCGGTGACAGCCTGGCTGCGCTGGATGTAGGAATTTCCTGGAATATTCAGATCGGCGCGGGCCAGCAGATCGTCCTTGAAGATCTTTTCCACATCCAGAACAAATTTTTCATACTCGGATTGTTCGACGTTGACGACTTGTCCACGCAACCGTTCCTGAAGCAGATCCGTCATCCGGTTCACGGTTTCGGTGGGATCATCTTCATATTGCGGGCGCCATTCCGCAGGCACGATGGGTTTCCCGAATTTGACCAGGACCCGGCTGCGGAACCGTGAACAACTCTCGAAATTCAGGCCGACCGGAACCAGGGCAAGGCCGAGGTTCCATCCCGCGCTTTCCTCAGACCCCAACGCGATGCGGGCCGTGCCGGTCTTCAGCTTTTGGACGCGTCTCTCCTCGGCGCTGGTTCCTTCGGGGAAGATCCCGATGGCTTCACCGTCGGCGAGGATTTCGTAACAGGCGGAAAACATGGTGAGGTTCTTGTCGGATGATCCTTCGACGTCCCGCGGCCGATAGACGGGGATGACCCCGCTGTTCCGCATGAACCAGGCCTTGAGCCGGTTCCGGAACAGCCCGCTGTGGGCGACAAAATGGAGCATGCGGTCGGCGGCCAGTCCCAGGACGAGACTGTCGGTGATGGAATGGGGATGGTTGGATGCAAAGATTACCGGTCCGTCGACCGGGGCCCGGGTCCGGCCAACCACTTCAATTTCCTTGAAATAGGCGCGCATGCCAAACCGGACGATATGGCGGTTGATCCGGTAGAGCAGAGGGTCGCCCATGGCTTTCTAGGATCCGTCCGGACGTCGGTAACCGGCGGCGTGCAACTGCTTCAGATCTGTTGTGGGACGGTCGGGATTCAGGTGCTTCGCCAGGAACTCGTAGATTTTCAGCCGGATTTCCTGGGCCTGCTTTCCATCGAGCCGGTCGAAGCTGTGTCCGCCGGGAACATCCTGGAAAATCTCGTATTCGAACTCCTTGTCTTCGGCCTTCAACGCCTGGATCATGTGTTCCACTTCGAGCACGTTGACGTCTTCATCGTTGGTATTGGTGTGGATCAGCAGCGGCGTCTGCAGTTTTTCCGCGTTCCACGCCGGTGAGCGTCGCTTGTATTCCTCGATGTTTTCGGTCACCGTTTCGCCGATGTGATAGTCGGCTGAATAGAGCGCCCGGTAATCGTCATCGAGATATCCCAGCCTGGCGATCAGGTCGCTCACAGGAACGCCCGCGTAGACGCATTGGTAATCGTCGGGGTGGGCGAAGGCGTTCATCAGGCCGATCAGGCCCCCGTGGCTCCAGCCGATCATGCCGACCCGCCCGCCATCGATGAAATCGTAGTTCTCGATCATGTAGGCGCGGCAGGCGTGATTGTCTTCCACCTCGAGTCCGCCGTAGTCGATGTTTTCGTAGACCCCGCGTCCATAGCCGGTGCTGCCGCGGTATTCCGGGGCCACGATGGCGTAACCCTGGGCCAACAATTCCCTTACGATATGGATGTAGTAGGTTGAAAAGTCACCGTGCACCCCACCGTGCGGGAAGACCAGCAGGGGTGTTTTTTTCGAAGTGTCGAGATCGCGGGGAAAGAAAATGTAAGCGTAGAATTTCAGGGGATTGCCCGCCCCGATGGCCGTTTCGCTCTCTTCCTTCCACCGCGGCGGACCGTGCAGGCGCACCTTGTCGATGACCGCCACATCGCCCAGGCGGTCGAACCAGAGGCCGTCGTCCACTTTCTTTTCCAGGACATCCATGCGGTGACGGAAGCCGTCGAGGGTTTTGCTGATGCCGTCGAGTTGGGCTGCGATGCTCTCGAGGGTGGGGGTGGGCGCAGGCTCATCGGCCAGTGCGCTTGCCCCGAAAACGGCCATCAGGACAAGAGCCGTCAGTGTCAGAATCAGGTTGCGGGATTTCATCAATTGGCCTTTCGGTTAATACCCGGCCACCTGGCCGTCCTTGCGTGATTCCGAGGCTCCATAATACACGCCCGCATCAGGTCGTGCCGTGGAATTTTCAATCCAGCAACTGATAGATATGCCGGCGACCCAGTTCATAGGCGATTTCCCTGGCGGTGGAATCACCGTTGTTCCTGATCCCGGTGTCGGCGCCCAGTTCCAGAAGTGTTTCCACGAGTTCCGCGTTGTCAGCCACGGTGCATTGCATAAGAACGGTATTTCCGTATTCGTCCACCGCGTTGATGTCCGCACCCAATTCAACCATCAGGGCGACGACTTCAACCCCGGTCAGGACGTTTTCCGGATCGGACCGGTGGTGTTCGTTGAAATAGGTAACGGCCAATAGCAGGGGCGGTTCGTTATCCCAGCCCCTGGCATTGATGTCCACCCCGCGCGAGACGAAAAACGGGATCAACTCCAGGGCGGCGTCCCGTGAGACGGCATAGTGCAGCACCGTGCCGCCGTCCAGGTCCCGAGCCTGGGGCTTGGCTCCGCCATCACACAACATCGTCGCCATTTCGAGGGATTCCGCAGCCATGACCGGAGTCTGCCCGGTGCCGCCGACCGGCCGATTGATATCCGCCCCCGCTTCCAGAAGCATTTTCGCTTCCAGGACATCATCGTAGCCCAAAGCAACGAAGAGCCGGCCCTGCAATTCATCTTCCTGGTTTCCGTGGTCATCCTCTCCCATCAATTCCAGTGCGGAGTCGCCCATGTTCATAAGGGCCCCGTCATCGGGTTCCTTGCCTCTGTATTCCGGTTTGGGCGTATCGGCGATGGCCCGCGGCAAGCCTATGGCCATCAGGCCGCCAAAAACCAGAACCAGGGTCATGAAAGTCAGGGAAGTCTTACGGATATGGAAAGCGGTCGATGGGAAGGTCATTCTGATTCCTCTGCTTTTTGTTCCCCCTGGAGTTGATTATTGATGAGGGACCATGTGGCGTCAACAGCACAGAAGGCATGAAGTTCCTTGGGGGCCGATGAAATCCTGAAAGCCGGAATTAGGCGAATTGTCCCCGGGGTAAATCAGGATATCTGCCCATCCTGCAACCGGTTCTCGGGTTAAGGGGGCTTGGGAGGTTTGGTTGGGTGTGATATGATCAATGCTCGATCAGTGGGGTAGATGTGGCTGGGTGATTGTTTCCCCCTTTCGCATTTCAGGGAAATCAATTCTTCCGGGAGAAATGGATGTTCAAACGGGTGCCGTTCATCATTGCGCTGATCATTTGTTCATTGTTCGTCAGAGCGCTTCCGGCAGTGGCCGGCGACGAGTACAGGGAAGCGGTTCGGCAGACCGAGGAGGAGTGGCAGGCGGTTCGGAAAACCCTGGAAGAGGGAAAAACAGCACTCGATGATCTCCAAAAAAATTACAAGGAATATCATGATGCCGTTTTCAGCGACGCCCCCGAGAAGGGCCTGGAACTGGCCCGGATACTGTTCAAGCTCGACAAGAGTGCGACAGGGGCGGCCGAGGCTAAGGTTCAGGCGATGCGGAACATGTTCACGGAAATGGACAATGCGGGAATCACGGATAAACTCGGGGCCGCATCCCAATATCTCGATACCGCCAACAACTTCGCCGGTGAGGTTGAAAACCTCTGGCAATTCACCAGGAAATTCGATCCGGATCATGCCAAGGACAATCCTACCTACGGATTGCGGCTGATCGGAAGCCTGTTGAGCGAAAGCGCCTCCAAGATGGAGGCGATTCCCCTGGTCGGGCAGGTTCTCGGCAAGTGGGTCAAGGCCTACGGCGAGGTGGCCGAGGATTTCGCCAACGCGCTGGACC
>JAGLCY010000051.1 GCA_023270185.1 Candidatus Krumholzibacteriia bacterium
CACAAAGCCCCGGGGGTAAATCTTCGGTTGTGCCGTGAAGAATGTTGCTACCTCTGGACCCGAAAGTTTCTGCCCTTACATATTTCGCAATCAACTATTCAGCATAGGCCAACCGGTGCCTCCTTTCCAGAGGCAATGCCCGCGTATGCACGTTCCCATAGTAGTAGTCACGCCAACTGTCAGCTAACTCCACATGTCGCACAAAGATACGACCAGACAGAACGTCCGCTATCGTCAATCTCTCGGTCATCATTCCCCGCTCCATGGCAGGTGTCGGACTCCAGCGGTCCTTTTGCCGACGAATGTTGATGTAGTTCCGCCAGACCGAATAAATTGCCAACTGCTCACTGCTGGCCTGCCGACGCTTGGACCAAGCTATCGTCTCACGTGTGTGGTTTTTGCTACTGTGGCGCATGAATAAATCAAATAAGTTTATTTCCCACAGTGAGTTATTTGCATCACGGTGTGCCTTGCCAGGGGTCACATGGTGAAAAATCAGGTTCTGGTAGACACGAATAGGTTGGCGGTACTGGGTGTGATCGTCGGTGTACACATTGATTGGGTCGTGTCCATTGATCACTTCGGACAGCATTTCGGTCACAGCTTTTTCGATCGCCCTGGGGTCTGGCCGACCGAACATTTTTTCCAATTCCCGTCGTCTGCGTTTCTGTACTTGAGTCATCCTCCCCTTGCGACGTAACTCACTGTCATTGAAGAATAGAACGAAGTCCGTGTCTTTCTCCACGGCCACGTTATGGTGGAAGGGGTAGTACTGGCTGAACTCGAAAGTTTCCAGGCCGTCGAAAATAATGTTCTTTGCCGGAGGGGTTCCTTCGAGCTGTCGTTGCAGGAAAAGCAGGCAATGCCGGCCTAGGCGTTTGGTCTTGTGGTTTATGGTTGCGGGATCAACTTCTAAATCTCTGGCAATCTGTCTCTTACACATACCATTGACGATTTTGGAAAAGACCTTGGCCTCGAGCTCAGGGAGTTTTTGCCAGTATGTGGCAGAAAAGGTCTGGGTGGAGAAAGTACGCTTGCAGTGCAGGCAACGAAACCGCCGTATCCGTCGGTTGTCACTGATACGAACGTAGGATCCGAATTTCTTGTAGCGCCACTGATCCGGTAACGGGTGGTGGTACTTGCAGTTTCCGTTGGGACAGAACGGAGGCAGCCAGCCTTTTGGTGGGTTGTTGAGGTAAGCCATGATCTGGCCAATGCAGGGCGGGGGCCAGCAACATTCTTCACGGCACAACCTAAATCTTCAACCGGCGATTTGATTCGACCTAGAACCCCACGGTCATCGCCGCAATGGCCTGATCCGCCAGATCCTTGAACTGACCCCAGTACAACCCAAGCACCAAAGTCGGAATCGCCAACACGGCCAGCACAGTGTACTGCAGCCAGTGCAGCTTCAGCGGCGAGGTGTCGGCGCCTTCGAGCGGTGTCGTGAAGAACATCGCCTTGACGACCTTGAAGTAGTAATACAGCCCCACGACCGAGTTCAGCGCGGCGAGAATCGCCAGCCAGAACCACTCCTTGTCCAGCACCGCGGTGAACAGGTAGAACTTTCCGATGAACCCGGCAAACGGCGGGATGCCCGTCAGCGAGGCCAGGAAAACCACCATCATGGAGGCGGCCCAGGGGGTGCGGAAGCCGAGACCCACGTAGTCGTCCAACTCCTCGCTTTTGAGGTGGTTGTTGATCGCGACCACGAAGAAGAACGCGCCCAGGTTCATCAGCGTGTAGACCAGCAGGTAGAACAGGATGGCCTGCAAACCGGCGGGCGTCAGCAGCAGGAAGCCCATCAGCAGATAACCCACATGGGCAATGCTCGAGTAGGCGAGCATGCGCTTGACGTTGGACTGCCTCAAGGCGACCAGGTTGCCGTAGGTCATCGTCACGGCCGAAATCACGGCGATCAACAGCGGCCAGTTGATGATGTGGATGATGCCCACGCTCGCGGCGGCGTCGGGGCCGGCGGCGAGGGTGGTGTAGAAGAAGCGGATCATCAGGGCGAAACCGGCGGCCTTGGGACCCACCGAGAAGATGGCGCTCACCGGTGTGGGCGCGCCTTCGTAGATGTCCGGGCACCAGTAGTGGAATGGCACCGCGGCGATCTTGTAACTCATGCCCGCGATTATCATCACAACAACAACCAGAAGGGCGAACCCGTTCACCGGACCGCTGACCAGGGCCGCGCGGATACCGGCAAAGTCCATCGCGCCGGTCATGCCGTAGAGCAGGGACAGGCCGTAGAGCATGATCGCGCTGCTGACCGCGCCGAAGAGCACGTATTTCAACGAAGCTTCGGTCGAACGAAGGCTGGTCCGCATGTAACCGGCCATCACGTAGCTCACCAGGCCGACCGCTTCCATGGACAGGAACAGCATCAGGATGTCGCGGGCTTCGGCCATGACCATCATCGCGGCGGTCATCATCAGGATCAGGGCGTAGAACTCGCCCTTGTTCTCGCGCTTGCGGCCCATGATCTCTTCACTGGTCCAGGCGAACAGCACGGTGGCCAGACCGGCGAAGATGAACAGGATGCGGAAGAAGGCCGCAAGCCCGTCTACCACGACCAGGTCGCCCATGATGGGCAGGCCCGCCGCCAGTCCCGGATTGTTAAGACCGGCCACGGCGTAGGAACCGGCCGTGACCAGCGCGAAGACCGAGATCACGAAGGGCACGACGGGTTTTTTACCCCGGGTCACCATGTCGCCGATCAAAGCGACCAGGAAACCGACGCACAGCACGGCCTCGGGAATCCAGTTTCCCATGTCCGACCAGTTGGGGATGTTCACGTTCAACAGTTCCATCAAGGAACACTCCTCATGCAGGGCCGGCTAGCCGGCCACCACCTTGATCAGATTGTTCAGGGTCACCTTCATCAGGTCCAGCACCGGCATGGGATAAATACCCAGCAGCAGCACCACGATGCCGATCGGAACCAGGGTAAACATCTCGCGTGTGTTGATGTCGGGCAGGTTGTCCCACTTCTCGTTTTTCGGGCCGAGGAACACACGCTGCAGCATCCACAGCACGTAGGCCGCGCCGATGACGATACCCAGGGCCGAAATGATGGCCACGGTGCGGTAGACCGGGAAGACGCCCATGAAAATCATCGCTTCACTGACGAAGCCGCTCAGGCCCGGCAGGCCCAGGGCGGCGAACAGGGCGAAGCTGAACACGCTGAAGTAGAGCGGCATCTGCAGGCCGAGACCGCCGAAGCCGTTGATTTCGCGGGTGTGGGCCCGGTCGTAGACCACGCCCACGCAAAGGAACATCATGGCGGTGATGGTGCCGTGATTGAACATCTGGAACACCGCGCCGTTGATTCCCGCCGACGTCATCGCCGACATTCCCAGCAGCACGTAACCCATGTGACTGACCGAGGAATACGCCACGAGTTTCTTCATGTCGGTCTGGGCCATGGCGCAGTAGGCGCCGTACAGGATGTTGATGCAACCGAGCACCGCCAGCGTGAAGCTGAACCAGATGGCCTGGTCGGGAAGCATGGGATAGCTGATCCGCAGGATGCCGTAGGTTCCCATCTTCAACAACACGCCGGCCAGGATGACGGATACGGCCGTGGGCGCCTCGACATGGGCGTCGGGAAGCCAGGTGTGGAACGGGAAGATGGGCACCTTGATGGCGAACCCGATGAACAGGCCGATCCAAAGGATGTGCCGGATGTTCGTCAACTGGAGCCAGTCGCTGTGGTTAGCCTGGTCGAACATGTGAACCATGTTGAACGTGTGGCCACCGGTAACCGGGTCGCTGACGTTCAGGTAGAACGCGATCATCGCCAGCAGCATCAGCACCGAACCCGCCAGGGTATACAGGAAGAACTTGATGGCGGCGTACTCGCGCCGCGGTCCGCCCCAGATACCGATCAGGAAGTACATCGGCAGCAGCATCACTTCCCAGAACACGTAGAACAGGAAGAAATCCAGGGAGACGAAAACGCCCATCATGCCGGCTTCCAGAATCAGGAACAACGCGAAGTACCCCTTGACCGCCTTGTCTATTTTCCACGAGGCGATGATGCACAGGAACGACAGGAAAGCCGTCAGCAGCACCATGGGTACGCTCAGGCCGTCGACACCGATGAAGTACTCGATGTTGAAGGCCTTGATCCATGTGTAGTGTTCGACATACTGGAAGGCGGACGAGCCCCTGTCGAAGCTGATGAACAACTGCACAGCCAGGATCAGGGGGACCGCGGCAGCCGCTGCGGCCACCGTCTTGATGACTTCCTTCCGTTCCGACGGAATGAAAGCGATCACAGCCGCCCCAATGACCGGGAAGAAGGTCATCCAGGAAAGAATGTGCTCACCCATGCGTGGCGCTCCTCTCAGGGGTTCTCATTCTAAAGGACCCGATAAACCAGAACCAAAATCAGGACGGAAGCGCTGACGTACGAAAGGTACGTCTGGATCCGACCTGTCTGAATACGACGGAAACCTTCGCCTGCTCCCTGGAGCACGGCGGCGACGCCGTTGACGGCGCCATCGACGAAGTACTTGTCAATCTGTCCCGAAATCCACGCGACCATGCGCGTCAGGTAGCCCGTGCCGTTGACGATGCCGTCAATGACAATCCTGTCGAAAGCCGCGCACATGGACGCCCACCACAAAGTGAAGGGATAGACCGTGGCGTGGTAGAACTCGTCGAAGAAATACATGCCCTGCAGAACGGTGTAGGCACCGTGGTATTTCTTCTGGAGAGCGGCGGTGTCGACCTTTTTGCGGTAGTACACCCACCAGGACAGCGTAATGCCCAGCAGCGCCATGGTAATGGACATGACCATGGCCCGGACATGGGCGGTGTGATGTACGTCGTGGTGATCACCGTGGGCCTCTTCGCCGTGAGCGGCCGTCGCGGCGTGTTCGTCGCCGTGGGCTTCTTCGGCGTG
>JAGLCY010000052.1 GCA_023270185.1 Candidatus Krumholzibacteriia bacterium
CGTGGACCACCAGATGGTCACCGGCGCCTTCGATATTGAACTCGGCCGCGATCGCCGTCACGTCATAGGGCGCGGTGAATTTCGCGAACCAGCCCTTGTCGGCCGTTTGCCAACCCGCGGCGATGATCGAGAGCACCGCCAGGGTCATCAGCGGGATGGTCATGCTGAACGGGCTCTCGTGAGCGTGATCAAATTTTTCCTGGATCCGCGGCTTGCCGAAGAAGGTCATGAAGATCAGGCGGAACATGTAGAACGGCGTGATGGCCGCGGCGGTGATGCCCAGGATGAACGGCAGGTAATGTCCGCTGGTCATGCCGAAGGCCAGGGTCGAACCCAGGATGCCGTCCTTGGAGTAGAAGCCGGCGAAAAACGGCACACCACTGAGTGCCAGCGTCCCGATCAGCATTGTCACAAACGTGATCGGCAATTTTTTACGCAGGCCGCCCATATCAGGCATCTCCTGCGAGTGCACCGCGTGGATCACCGAACCGGCGCAGAGAAACAGGAGGGCCTTGAACATGGCGTGGGTGGTCAGGTGGAACATGGCGTTGGTCGGGTCGCCCGCTCCGAGGGACATTACCATGTAGCCGAGTTGACTGAGGGTCGAAAACGCGAGCACGCGTTTGATGTCGGTCTTGACCAGCGCGATGGTCGCAGTGACGAAGGCCGTGATCGCCCCCACGTACAGGATGACCATCATCGCGTTGGTGCCAAACAGCGGAGCCAGGCGCGCGACCATGTAGACACCCGCGGCCACCATGGTGGCTGCATGGATCAGGGCCGACACCGGGGTCGGACCCTCCATGGCATCGGGCAGCCAGATGTGCAGCGGCATCTGGGCCGACTTGCCCATGCAACCCATGAACAGGCCGACGCCCGCCCAACCCAAAAGGGCGCCCTTGATGGTGCCGGCTTCCACGTGGGCGAACAGTTCGAAGTAGTTCAGGGTTCCGGTGGCGGTGAAGAAGGCCAGGATGCCCAGCCAGAATCCCCAGTCACCGACACGGTTGGTCAGGAACGCCTTCTTGTTGGCGTTGGCTGCCGAATGTTTGTCGAAGAAGAAACCAATCAGCAGGTAGCTGGACAAACCCACCAGCTCCCAGAACACGTACAGGAAGAACAGGTTGTTCGCCAGCACGACGCCCATCATGGAGAAGGTGAAAAAGCCCAGGAACGCGAAGAACCGTTCGTAGCGCCGGTCCCCGTGCATGTATCCCACCGAGTACAGATGGACCAGGAAACTGACGATGCACACGACCATCAGCATGACGGCGGTCATGCCGTCGACCAGGATTCCCGCGTCGATGCGGAAGCCGCCGATATCCAGCCAGGTGAAGGCTTTTTCCACCCGGTAGGAAGGATCGCCGATCTTCCAGAAGGCAATGAAGATCCGGATGGCCAGCAACTGGGCGATGCCCATGAAGCCTACCCCGATGAAGTCGCCCTGACGCGGCAGCTTCTTCCCGAAGAAGAAGATCAGCACATAGGACAGCAGGGGCAGACCGAGTATGGCCAGCGCGGAATAGAGGATGGCGTTGTCGCTCATCACCGTTGGGTCTCCCTTATCGCTTCAGGCTCTGCACCGTATCCGCATGGACGGTGCCGAAGTTCCGGAACATGGCAAGCACGATGGCCAGGGCCACTGCTGCTTCCGCCGCCGCGAGCACGATCACGAACGCGGCCATGATCTGGCCGTCGATGCCGTGCTGCACGTAGCGGGAAAAGGCCACGAAATTGATGTTGGCGGCATTGAGCATGAGCTCGACACCCATGAGGATCCCGATGGCGTTGCGACGCGACATCACGGCGAACAGGCCGAGAGCGAACAGCACCGCGCTGATGGTCAGGAAATGGGGCAGCCCGACGTTCATGACTGCACCTCCGTTTCCCCGTTTTCCGGCTCGTCTTCGCTGAACTTCTCTTCCCGGATCAGGATGGCGGCGCCGATCATGGCCGCCAGCAACACCAGGGACACGTATTCGAACGGGAAGATGTAATTCGTCATGAAGTTGGTGCCGATTTCAGCGACCGTGGGAACGGCCTCGGTGTGTCCGGCGCCCCAGTCCACCGAGGTGATGGACTTGTAGAGCAACCCGAAAACGGCCAGGGACAACACGCCGGCCGGCACGAACCGGTCCAGACCGTAGTTGGCCCGCTTGCCCAAAGGCACGCGCGTCATCATCACCGTAAACAGGACCAGCACCAGCACGCCGCCGATGTAGACCATCATCTGGGTTACGGCGATGAAGTCGGCCCCCATGTAGGCGTAGAGTCCGGCCACGCCGAACAGCGTGAAAAGCAGGGCAAAACCCGCGTGCACGATGTTGGGGCTGAACACCACCCAGACCGCCGGAACGATCGTCAGCAGGGCCAGGAGGATGAAGACCAGGTCAGATGTCACTTGTCCTCTCCTTTTTCATCGGAAGGCTCGTCGGCCGCGGGTTTAACTTCAGCGGCAGGTACATCGGCCGCAGGCTTGGGCTTCGGCTTCGGCTTGTCTTCCTTGGGCTCCACCCACCACCCCGTGTCGGTGCGAGTGGCGCGGTGGCAGGGAATGACCTGCTCGGTGGGATCCATGAACTCGTAGACCAGGCTGCGCCGATCGTAGACCGAGTGATCGTAGTCGTGGCTCATGGTGATCGAACCGGTGTGGCAGTTCTCGGTGCACATGGAACACCAGATGCACTTGTTGTAGTCGATGGCGTAGCGGGTCATCATCCGCTCTTTGCCCTTGCCCTCGGACTCGATGTAGATGCAGTCCACCGGACAGAGTTTCGCGCAGATGTTGCACGCGTCGCACTTGGTCATGTCGTTGTGCACGAAGCCGCGGAAGCGGTCGGGCAGGACCTGCCGCTCGTCCGGGTACTGCAAAGTTACCGGCTTGCGGTAAATGTGCTTTATGGTAATCGACATGCCTATCAGCGTGCTGCTGACAGCCTTGTAGATATCCTGGAAGTACTGGGCCATCGGTGCTACTCCGATTGTAAGTCCCAACAGTTGGTCAAGGGGATCAGCCCGCCTGACCGCTCACCATCATCCAGATCCCGGATCCGATCACGCAAATCAAGGTCACGGGAATCATCACTTTCCAGCAAAGGTGCATCAACTGGTCGACGCGCACGCGCGGCAGAGTCCAGCGTATCCACATGTTCAGGAAGACCATCATCACGCCCTTGATGATGAAGGTCAGGGCCGGGGGCAGAAAATCCAGGAACGGGATCGGTGCCCACCATCCGCCCAAAAAGACCATGACCGCGATCAGGGCGATCAGGAACAGGTTGGCGTATTCGGCCAGGAAAAAGAAAGCGAAGCGCATGCCCGTGTACTCGGTGTGGTAACCGGCCACCAGTTCGGATTCCGTTTCCGGCATATCGAAAGGACCACGGTTGGTCTCGGCGATCCCGGCGATGAAATACATGAAGAAGGCCACGAACAGGAAGGGATCGCGGAAGACGAACCAATTCAGCATCCCGCCCTGCTGGGCGATCACGATGTCCTGCGTGTTCAGCGAACCGGTGTACATGATCACCGGGATGGTGGCCAGGGCCAAGGGAACCTCGTAGCTGATCATCTGGGCCGCGCCGCGCGCCGCGCCGTACAGGGCCCACTTGTTGTTGGATGCCCAGCCCGCCATCAGGATGCCGACGACGGCCATGCTGCTGACGGCGAAGATGTACATCAATCCAAGATCCAGGTCGGCGGCCACGAAGCCGGGCGCCCAGGGAATGGCTGCCCAGGCCAGCAGTGAACCCAGCAGCACCAGAATCGGGGCGAATACGAA
>JAGLCY010000053.1 GCA_023270185.1 Candidatus Krumholzibacteriia bacterium
GTCCCTTGTCCGCGTCGCGGGGAATAATGTCTTCCTTGCCCAGGATCTTCAGCATGTCCGCGATGGCCTGGGCCCAGCCGTGCCAGCGACCGGTGCGCATGGGCCCGTAGCGGCTTTGCAGGAAGCCGGCGACCTTGCGTTCCATCCAGGTGAAGATGAGGGCGCACAGGGCCATGACGATGAACATCAGGGTGGCCATGATCGTCGCGCAGGTGATGTGCATCACCAGTTCCGACATGCCGTCGGCGCCGGGAATTTTCAGGATCAGATCGGTGAGGATTTGCATTAGCGGTCAATCTCCCCGAGCACGATGTCCAGCGACCCGATGAGGGCCACAAGGTCCGATACCATCTGGCCGACCCCGACCTTCTCGATAACCTGAAGGTTGCAGAAGGAGGGGCTGCGCACCTTGTTCCGGAAGGCGGTCTGACCGCCGTCCGCGATGATGTAATGGCCCAGTTCACCCTTCGAACTTTCGACGCGCGAGTAGGCGGCGCCGGCGGGGGCCTTGACGGGTTTTTTGAGCTCGATGGCCTGATACGGTCCTTCGGGCAGGGACTCGAGGGCCTGGCGAATGATCCGGCACGACTGCTCGATCTCACGCACGCGCACCATGTAACGGTCCCAGCAATCGCCCACGGCCCCCATCTCGCCCGTCCCCACGGGAATGTCGAAATCGAATTTGTGGTACACCGAGTAGGGATCGTCCTTGCGGCAATCGAACTTCACGCCCGACCCGCGAAGTACCGGCCCGGTGCAGCCGTAATCGTAGGCGGTCTTCTCATCGATGACCGCCACATTGGCCAGCCGGCCGATGAAGATCTTGTTGTAGCTGAGCAGATCGTTGTAATCCTTCAGCTTCTTTTTCTCGATCATGGTGATGAATTCGAGAACGTCGCTGACCCAGTTGTCCTTCGGGATGTCGTAGCGCACGCCGCCGGGCACCATGTAGTTGTAGAGCATCCGTCCGCCGGAAATGCGCTCGAGCAGGTCGAGGATCACTTCCCGTTCGCGGAAGCAGTACAGCAGCGGGGTCCAGGCGCCCATGTCCAGCCCGAAGGTGGCCAGGGCGATCAGGTGGCTGGCCATGCGCGACAGCTCGGCCGTCACGATCCGGATGTGCTCCGCCCGTTCGGGAACTTCCTGCTGCATGACCTTTTCCACGGCCGTGACGTAGGCGTGGTTGCAGGTCATGGGCGACAGGTAGTCGAACCGGTCGGTGTAGACCACCCACTGTTTGTAGTTGACGCCCTCGGCGATCTTTTCGGCGCAACGGTGCAGGTAACCCATCACCGGCGTGACCTTGTACACGATCTCACCGTCGGTATGCAGCACCAGGCGCAGCACACCATGGGTGGCGGGATGCTGCGGGCCCATGTTCAGCTCGAGCAGCTCGCTCTTGAGACCGGGAACATGATCCTGGTCGGCCCACCCGCTATTGGTCTTGATGTTCTCGATAGCCATTGATCATCCCTCCACGGGATCGTCGCCCGCGGGTTTGTCAGGAGTCGGGTCCGGAGTTATCGCTGGGGTCGGGAAGGGATTATTGCTGTAGGGCTGCCCGCTCAACGGCACGTTGTCCCAGTTGTCGGGCATCTGGTAGTCCTTGCGCAGGGGATGGCCCTCCCAGTGCTCCTCCAGCAGGATCCGCCGCAGACTGGGATGGCCTTCGAAGGTGATGCCCATAAGATCCCAGGCCTCACGCTCGTGCCAGTCCGCCGTGGACCAGATTTGCGACACGCTCGGAACGACTGCCTTTTCCCGCGGCACACGCACCCGAACGGTGAACTTGTGGAGCTTGCTGTGGCTGTACAGGCTGTAGGCCACGCCGAAATCACCTTCGGCGACGCGGTCGCTGGTCTCGGGTTGTCCCTCGCTGGTATAACCCAGAATCTTTTCCGACTTACCCTTGCCGTTTTCGTCGTAACCGTCCCAGTCGATCGCGCTCAGGCACATGAGCTGATTAAACGCCAGGCGCTCATCGTCACGCAGGAACAGACAGGCCTCAGCGATGTTTTCGGGCGCCACGTCGGCATGGGCCTCGACACCTTCATCGTTGAAACCAAGGGCGGCAGTCCCCAGTTTCTCGGCCAGCAGTTCGTAGATTTCTTTCTGATCCATGGTCCCTTACTTCCGGTAGGGAATCTTTTTGGCGTAATCAGTGATCCACTTCGGAGTGATGAACTTGCCCTTGCGGCCGCGAATCTTATCCTGCAGGCGCATCAGACCCTCGAGCAAAACCTCGGGGCGGGGCGGACAACCGGGCACGTACACATCGACGGGCACCAGCAAATCCACACCCTTGACCACGTGGTAGCCGTACTTGAAATAGGGGCCGCCGCCGATGGCGCAGCTCCCCATGGCAATGACCCATTTGGGTTCGGGCATCTGGTCGTAGATGAGTTTCAGGCGCGTGGCCATCTTCGCCGTCACCGTGCCCGAAACGATCATCAGGTCGGCCTGGCGGGGCGTCGCGCGGAAAGCGCCGGCCCCAAAACGGTCTATATCATAACGAGTTGCACTGGTGGCCATCATCTCGATGGCGCAGCAGGCCAACCCGAAGGTCACCGGCCAGATGCTGGACAGGCGCGCCCAGTTGAAGACTTCATCGACGGTGGTGAGGATGAAATTCTTGTCATCACTCCGCCCATCCTCGTCCAAAACCTTCAGCAGCTGTTCGGGAACCTTGAAGTTGAGCATCTGCTCCCGCTGGACATCGTATCCCGCCGGAGGAGTCGTGCTGTCCTTGCTCATTGAGTGGATACCTCCTCTTCG
>JAGLCY010000054.1 GCA_023270185.1 Candidatus Krumholzibacteriia bacterium
TACAAAGAGATCCCTTAATCTATTGCAGTGTAATACCTTAGTGAAACAATCCTCTTTGGGCCTATTGAGACCTTATCTGTTGAGCGTACTGCCTCACGGATATTATCCCAACTCCATCTCAGGTAGAACCTCGTATCTGTCCAACTTTACGGGTCCCCTAGCTGAACAGGTAGGCATGCTTGGACAAAATCAGTCTTCGTCCGTGTCCCTGATCTTCCCGAGTTCCCTGCGCAGTTCCTTCATTTCCTTCCGCAGGTCATCCAACTCCTGGCGCAGATCATCCTCCGAAACGTTCGACCACCGGTCGTGGGAATCAGTCCAGTCCTCGGTATGAATCTGGTCGAAACCCGACTGGAGGGCGATCGCCACCTGGTCCATGATTTGATCCAGATCCAACTCGAAGGTGGTATCGTCATAGGATAGATCCAGGCGATTGTCATTCCCCAGCCGGACCTGCAACTGCATGTCCTCCAGCTCCTCCATGACCTCGTCCAGACCGCTCATCGCATCGGCCACGATTTCGTGGATGTCCTCCATTTCGATGGTCAGTTCCTCACCGTCGTCAACGATGATAATGACCTTGGAGTCCTCTTCCGTACTTTCGGGTTCATCGGCCAGGAGGATCGCCGGCAGGGTAAGGATCAGCAGCCCGGTGATCAGGGCAAGCAGCGTACGGTGTCGTTTGTTCATGGCGAACCTCCCGCGGAACCAGATGTAGAAAAGCGGGACTCCTTTACGGGTCCCGCTTCTCATTACGCATGATTGCCGTCCGGGTTGCGCGCGGAGATCAGAAAATCATTCCCAGGTCCGGCACCCGCAGCGATTTCCAGTAGCTCCGGTCGATCTTCAAACTCACCGACCCCCGACCTCCGGACCGCGGACGGACCATACCGGCCGGCCCCACACCATCGACCAGGGACGGGCAGGTGACCGTCAACAGGATCTCATCCCCTTTTGCGGCAATGATTTTTATCTCGAGACTCTGCCGGGGAAGGATGTCCAGAGTCTCTTCCAGGGACACTGTACCCACCCAGCCCGTGCCTTCAGGTGAGGCCGGCCCGATGTAGAATTTATCCGAACGCCAGATCTTGCCGCCGGGAGCGACCTGGATCTCCAGGAAAGCCTTGGTCGATTCGGGCAGCCGGTCCTGATCCAGACGAATGGTCCCGGCCTGGAGTTCCAGATCCAGGGATGCCTTGAGCGCAATGACGATGTTCGTGACATCGGCCATCTTTACGGATCGTTCCTGGTCCTGAGCGAGCAAACGGGCATGGTCGGTGAGAATCCCCTGAGCCTGTTCATTCAGGGCCAGCCACGTTTTTGTCCAGTTTCGACCCGCCTCGGCTTCACCCTGCAACTTGACCGCGGTCTTGCGGCATTCGACCCAGGCAATGTCGAATTCCTCACGGGCGATGTTCAGATCGACCCGGGCCAGTGAACCCAGATGCACGGCCCAGCGTGACAGGAACGGTATGCCCGCCGATGCAGCGACAGCATCCCACTTGTCCGGGGTCTGATGGACGGAGGTGCTGTTTCGGAAACCGATCACCAGGTCCCGATCGCCGCCCGCATATAAATGGTCCCCGATCATACCCGGGTCATCCGACCACTCCAAACCGAGCATGGCGGCTTCGTACCTAATCCTCGCCAGAAAATCCTCGTAGGCTTCCGGGTCGAAACGGACCGCCCGGTTGTTGGCCAGATCGTCCAGGACACGCGGGGATTTCACGGCCTCGGATGCCAGGGAGGCAGGTTTCTTAAGGACCGAATAGAGATCAAGCGTACCG
>JAGLCY010000055.1 GCA_023270185.1 Candidatus Krumholzibacteriia bacterium
AGGTTGGTCAGGATGCTCCTGATTTCCGCCGAGGGCCAATCCTGGTCTTCCAGTTCCCGGAGATAGGGCAGCGATGCCTGCTCCCCCTTTCGCTCGGCCTTCTTGAGCCTTGCAAAGGCAAATGCACTGTTCGCGTAAGCGCGGGTCATGCGGCTGGAATTTGTCAAAACCTTCCCGGCTGCCCGGGCCAGATCATTTTCCCAACGGAGCGACCAGGATTTCACCTCGAAGAGGGTCAACAGTGAGGCCATCCCCTCCACATGACCCCGGGTTTGGTCCAGAACCACCTTCGACTCTCGTGTCCCCAAGTCACGGCGGGCATCGTCAAGGACCCCTTTTTCCACCTTGGCCAGGGAATCCCGACGAGCGATCACGGCTTCATCCGAAAGACTTGATAGATCACTCCAACACACGGTGGCAGCCAGGGAATACCAGGCCAGCTCAAGTCGCGCCAACTCGTTTTCCAGAACCAGCCCCTGATTGGCCAGGGACCTCATTCTCTGGGATTCACGGTCGGGACGGCTGCCCTGCTGGATCCCGTCGGCAGCCAGTTTGGCAAACAGTTCCACTTGTTGATTGAGGGGTTTCGCGGCATCTTCCCGCAGGTTACCGAGGGCTTTATTCCGTCCCTTGTCCACGGACTGATTCAGGCCTTTCCCCGAACTTGTCACCAACTTCAATTGACGGGCATAGACACAACCCACATCGACGACTTCAAGCAGGGTTGCCGCCCGTTCCGAACGGGGCGCATCTTCCATGAATCCCTGAAGATTGGCCCACTCCAGGCTTTCCGTCAGGGTTCTGCCCTCTTTCCACATCACCCCGGCGGTGCCGGCCAAGGCCAGGATCAGCACCAGGAAGGCGCCTCTGATATAGTTCCCGCGGGATACGGTCCTGCCCTTCGAAGGGGTGAGCGAGCCCGGGGAATTCCGTTTCAGCGGGCTGAGATGACGGGGTTTCTGGCGGGTCACCGGCCCGGGATCCCGCCTGGGCTTGATGGTCGCGGACGGCGTCAGGACCGCCGGCGGCGACACGGCCTTGAAAGGTTGGGTGGATGTGGTCGTTCGGTTTCCCCGCACCGGCATGGCGGCGGAAATGGTTTCCCGCCGCGGCTTGTCCACCGACTCGAGTTTGGATCCG
Organism: Candidatus Krumholzibacteriia bacterium; assembly: GCA_023270185.1. GTDB lineage: Bacteria > Krumholzibacteriota > Krumholzibacteriia > LZORAL124-64-63 > LZORAL124-64-63 > JAGLCY01. The sequence continues at coordinate 1,141 of JAGLCY010000055.1, forward strand.
GACGGAACCAGGTGTCGTTGGCTCGTCCTGGAAATTCCGGCCAGATCACCGGCCTCCAGGTACTCCCTGATCTCGGTGGCGTAGGTTTCCACTTCTTCCAAATACTCGCCTGACAACCAGGTCATCATCATCCGCTGCCAACCCGCGAAAACGCACCCTTCGGAATGCATCCCCGCCAAGGTGTAGTTGTTGTCTTCACTGGGAGCAAACGAGGCGAAGCGAAGGTTCTTGCGGTCCTTTTCGGGCATGCAGGCGATGATCAAGGCAAGGCAACGGTCACTCTGCGCATTGGCCTGTTCGATGGGCATGGCCAGTTTTCCGTCGGCGATGAGTTTGAGCACTGCTTCATCAACCAGACCGATGTCACTCTTGTTCGCGACCGGATCGACCAACGGCACGGAGGAATCATAGTCGATTTCCTCCCGCTGAAGTTTCACGGCGGGACTCCACTCGTCACAAAAGGTCACGACCTTGTCCACGGCAAACGGATTGCGCTGGAAAGTGGCAAACGCCCCCTCCGACAGCACCACCGCATGGAACAACGGGTTCAGACCCCGACCGGCCCGGATCACCGTGTGCAGGGTCCCGGCAATCGAAGGCATGGACGTGTTCAGCCGGAAGGACATCAGCGCGGGGTGCTCCAGACCGAGAGGTGGAGCCGTCCCCCAGTTCTCGCACAGGCGGACGATTTCAGCCGTGGTTTCCTTACTCATTCCCGGTGAATGGGCCAGGACTGACCTTTCGGGGGTTTCGTCCTTTATGTCCACTCCAAAGAGTATCTGTTCGATAAAAGGCATGGCTCGGCTCCACGAAAAAAGTGATTCGACCGGTTCTCCTCTCTTTTCGGTCGCAAATCCCCGTTCCTGAGCCTAAACCCGGCATTAACCAAATGACTTTTCAGTAAAAAAGCGGCCCCCCGGAAAACCGGGAGGCCGCAAGTTCAAGGAACCGAAAATGGGGTTAGACGTCCCTTTCCAGCCCCAGACGCTTGACCTTATCCACGTTGCCGGGCGACTTGGCCGCGGGATGCTCTATTTCGAACATCTCCTTGGGCATCTTGCCCGTCAGCCAGGAGGGATTCATGGGATACACATGGGGATTGAACATGACCCCGTACATATGCCAGATCAGGATCGCCAGGAAGGCCAGCCAGGCTTCGTAGTAATGGATGATCAGGAAGATTTCCATGACACCCTTGCCGATGTAGGCAGTCAGGGCCTTTTCGAACCACATGGCCAGACCGGTCAGGACCATGACGACGGTTCCCCAGATCAGGGCCCAGTACTCGGCCTTTTCCACGAAGGAGAAACGCCTCATCTGCGGGTGGACGTCGGTGCGGCCCAGGTTGTACATGAACATGCCCCAAACCTGCTTGGCGTCGTTCCAGTTCGGGGCGATGTCCTTCAGGAAGATCCGGCCCCTGACCGTCATCAGATAACCCATATGCCACAGGGAACCCAGAATCATGACCACGGCCGCCACACGGTGGATCATACCGCGTACGTAGGCGCCTCCCTCGTATCCGAAGATCATCTTGGCCCACCAGGCATCATAGAAACGCAGGGAGAAACCAGTGATGACCAGGACGGAGAAGGAAATGGCCAGAACCGTGTGCTGGACCACCTCATCGGCCTCCATGCGCCGCACCTGCTTTTTTCGCAGGACGTTGCGCACCTGGCGCAGCCAGTCCAGGAAACAGTAGACGACCATGCCGCCGATGATCAGCAGGATCATGATGAGGTAAATTGTCCGGACGTAGTAGGGCCAACCCTCGGCGGCACCGGTGACCGGTTCATGGATCTTGGTCTTGGCCGCCTTTTCGGCTGACATTCCCGAGTGACAGTTACCGCAGGTCTTCACCAGGTTGTTGGGGGCCACCGAGGAGCGCGGATCGTCGGACGGAAGCACCATATGCGCACTGTGGCAGGATGAACAATTGGCCACGGTCCGGTCGCCGGCCCGGCTTTTGAGACCGTGATAGGAATCCACGTAGGACTGGAGTCGTCCGGAGGGCAGATCGTATTTTTCATTCAGCTTGGCCGAGTCATGGCAGGGCGAGCAGGTGGCTTCGGCCACACGGAAGGGGCTGACCGGTGAGCGGGGATCGTCCGTGGCGAGGATCCCATGCTCCCCGTGGCAGGTGGTGCAAGTGGGAGAATCAACTTCGCCTCGGGCCACCAGCTCTCCATGGAGCCCTGCCTCGAACTCCTTCTGGATGGTGCTGTGGCACTTGCCGCAGGTCTTGGAAATATTGAAGAAGTTGATCGTTGATTCGATGTTGCCCGGCGGCAGGATACGGTGGGCCGTGCCTCCGCTGGAATGGCAATCGTTACAGGAAGCCGCGGTATCCACGCCTCCGGCGGTGGCCTTGCCGTGCACACCTTTCTGGTAGACTTCGATGGGGTGCTTGAACTTGATGTTCAGATGGGAAAGGAAATCCTGGTCCTCGTGGCAGGTTCCACACGTCGCGGGCAGATTCGAGGCGTGCACCATGGATTCCGAATCGGTATGGGATAGGATGTGATGGCTGCCATGGCACTGCTGACATGTGGGGACATCGGGGGACTCGCCGACAATGCCCCGGCCGTGCTGCGTATAGACCGCGACGGATTCCTCGTGACAAACACCGCAATCGGGCTCGGCAAGCTCCACGGCATGGGGAACCCTCTGGATATCGCTGTGGCAATCCGTGCAGGAAAAACCCTCATGGATGCTGCCCTGCAGATCGACTGCCGAAACTTCTGAGGGGGCCCCACCTGTGTTGGTGTGGCAATCAGCACAGACCTCATCGGGAAAGTCCCCGGCGAGAGCAAACGGGGCCGTTGCCACCAGAACGAAAAACAGCGCGGAAACAAAAACCCTGGCTCGCGTCATTTTCTTGAAACCTTTCCCTGGGCCCCGGTTGCTGCCGAATCGTGGGTCCAGAACCAAACCTTACGGTGTTAAGGAACGTTCACAATCATCCCAGCCCCTCAACGCTGAAAAATTAACAGCCCTTAACCCACCGGACGACCCGATCTGTCGTGATTACGAAAAATCCCCTGGATAATCCCATCGTTTTACTGGCTCAATGTTAACGGACGTTCAGGGCTTTTCCAAAGACTAATGTCTTTCAAATCCTTCATATCACGGCCCTTATCTCCTATCTTTCATGTATGATTTATTGATATTTCAACTTTTCGGGAAGGTGCGACCGGTCTCGAATGTAAAAAACCGGATTATGACAATAAAATGACAAAACTAGGTAATTTGTTGAATTTTAATCAATTGTCTTAAACACGATTTTTTTCAACGTCATTTAATCGTTGATCTTAGCAATTTCTGCATAGACAGGGGAAAGCTTCCCGTTCAAATTTTCCCTGTTACCGTCAACCCGTCAATTGATTAACATTTTCAATTCGGTTTGACTCCATGCCAACCCAAGCCAAAAACGGTGAGGTCTGAATCATGGATCGTAGAATTTTCAACTGGGCATTTTCAGACAACCGGCTCCTGTTGTGGGGACTAGCTCTTTGTCTGATCCTGTCAACCGGCGCCGCGGCCCAATCACCCGCTGATTTCGTGGGCACAGAAACGTGCCTCGATTGTCACGATGACATGGCCGCCGACTTTTCGCGCACAGTTCACGGACAGCTTGGAGACTACCAATATCCAGGCTTGGCCAACGGTTGCGAGGCCTGCCACGGACCTGGTGCCAAACACGTGGATTCCGAAGATCCGGAGGACATTCTCAATCCCACCGCGGAAATGGGAAACGACGGCACCGATCTGTGTCTGGACTGTCACAGGACAGGCCACACCCTCAACTGGGAAATGAGCACCCACGCAGAATCAGACGTGTCATGCCTTTCCTGCCACAAGCTTCACGATAATTCCTCCAGCCGGGCCCTGTTGGCCGGCACCGAGGAGGACGTCTGCTTCACCTGCCACATGGACACCCAGAGCAAGTTCCAGCTCCCGAGTCACCACCCGGTTCGGGAAGGCTTCATGACCTGCTCCAGCTGCCATGACACTCACGGCAACCAGTTCCAGGAAATCGCCGACGGCGAAACCTCCCGGGACGCCTGTCTGGTATGTCATCAGCAGCATGCCGGACCCTTCGTGTTCGAGCATTCTCCCGTCATGGAAGACTGCACGATCTGTCATGACGTGCACGGCAGCGTGGCCAACAACCTGCTCCGGCAGAATGAACCGTTCATCTGCCTGCAGTGCCACCAGCCGCACTTCCACAGCATCCTGACCGGGGCCGAGGGAGACTACAGCACCCCGCCCGGGGTGGTTGCCCAGGACCCGAATTATGACGGGCTGTCGGGAACTTCCCACGCCGACAGCATGAAACGCGTGATGCTGACCAAGTGCACCCAGTGCCACCAGTCGATTCACGGATCCGATCTGCCTTCCCAGTCCATCAGCGGACAGGGTCGGGCGCTCAACCGGTAACCGTCATGGCGATCCGGCCACCGGGTCGGTCGTCAAACCACACAGACGAGGTGACTATGAGAACGCGAAACCTGCTCATGTGCTCGGCGGTCCTGTTGATGTGCTGGACCGGCATCGGCTTCGCCGATGAAGAGGGCGCATTCGTTGAGGGAACCGCTTCGGTCGGCGCTCATTACAGCGATTTCTCCGACAACCCACAGCGGGTCGGTGAATTCGTCAACCTGGACGCCACCAGAGACCTCCAGGCGGATATGTATCTGAACCTCTTCGGAGGAACGGAAAACACCCTCTACAACATCAATCTGGATTATCGTGACATCGCGACCAAGAAATTCGAATTCGGAGTGGATACCAAGAGTCTTCTGTCAGCGGATTTCCGCTACGGATCCTTTGTCCACAACCTGGACCACGACAACCTGACCAACATGCAGGGTAAAGCCGGCGGAAAACAGGTCTACAACACCGATCATGATCCCATGGGCCGTTATTTCATGGAGTACGAACAGTTCCAAGGGGACATCAAGGTGGACATGCCATTCCTGGCAGATGGTCAGGTCACATTGGGCATGGCCGACCAGCGCAGGTCCGGCTACAAGCAGGCCATGACCATCGACCACTGCGCCTTTTGCCATGTGGAAAGCAACGCCCAGCGCGTGGACCAGCAGACACGGATCTGGAAAGCCGACGTCAAGGGTTCCGTGGGTCCGGTTTCGTTGAACTACGACTTTGCCAAGACCGATTTCGTGGACCGGGCGAACACACCGGAACATTACTGGAAGAGCGCCAGGCATCCGGTCAACGGAAATCCCATGGACTTTCCCACGCGGCAACAGTTCTCCGACGTGACACTCCCCTACGGGCAAACGGCGGACAACGACAAGATCAGCCACAACGCGGGAATCAAGGCCGATCTACAGAGGTTGGGAACCCTGAAGGGCTCCTACACATACACCAACCGCCAGAACTACCAGACCGGGATTGAAGGCAACTTCACGGCCGGAGCGCTGGGTTACGCGGTCAAGCTGAGCCCGAAGATGCGCCTGACCGGGAAGTTCCTGGCATACGAGACCAAGGTCGATGACGCCTTCATCGATCTCAACAACTTCCGGGCCGGGGATCCGGTGGCGGGGAATCTGGACTTCGACTGGAACCGGATCTCCTCGGCCAACCGCAAGGTCTACCAGGGCGATCTGAACCTGGGCTGGAAGGTGGGCAAGGGCAAGCATCTGAAAGCCAACTGGCGTTACCAGATCATCGATCGACCGGCCATGGCCCAGAGCCAGACCACCTACATCTTCGATGAAGGCAACCCCGGCGCGCGGGAAGAAGTGGCCTCGACAGCCTTCGAGAACAAGACCACCATCAACCGGATCAAGCTGCGCTTCGATTCACGCCTGGGCCTGAAGGGCAACTACAACCTGACCTACACCTTCACGGATGTGGACATGCCGTACATGAACCCCACGGCCATGTGCGAAACAAGCCTGGACGGAGTCGACAGCGCCCACGGGCCTGACGGCCGCATGTATTATTTCCAGCGCCAGCGCTTCGGCAACGGCACCAACCAGGCCACTCAGGCCCACAAGGTGACCGGTCGGGGATCCTACCAGCTCTCGGCGCGCACTTCGATCAACGCGTTCATAACCTGGGCTCAGGACAAGAACGACGAGATGAACATCTACGAGTACAGCCGGGACCTGCTGACTCCCGGTCTGAACCTGTGGACCGCCCCGTCGGACAACCTCCTGTTCACCCTCGGCTGGACCTACAGCAAGGTCGAATCGAATGCGAACATGTGCGTCCCGATATTCGATGGCTGAGCTGGCCACGTTGAAGGCTCCGGTTCGGAGCTTGAATATTTCGGTTCGACCCGCTCCCAGTCCGACTACTCGACTGAAAGCAACGTGTTCTTCCTGAACGTGAACCTGACCGCCACGGATAAGCTCAACTTCTTCCTGGAAGGTGTCTACTCCATGTCAACGGGCAGCTTCAGTTCCTTCACCGGACTGACGCCCGAAGGCATCGATCCCAGCTTTCCGATCAGCCCCGATAATCCAAGCAGCGTCGCTGACTACGACTTTTCGTCGATCAACGAGTACAGCGATCTCGACTACAGTCAGCTGGAAGGTACCTTGGGCTTGAATTACAAGCTGGACAAGCGAGCCACGGTCTACGGTTCGGTCAACCTGATGGACCTTCAGGATGACCAGATCTACGTCTACGGCGATCTGTCCGGTATGCTCGTGACCTACGCGGCAGGGATGACGGTCGGCTTCTGATATTGAACCGACCTTTCCCTGCGCAAGGGAACGCCGGAGGGGGGCCGCAAGGCCCCCCTCTTTTCCATGCCCCGGTTTGAGGCGCACTCAAACGCCTCGGGCCCCGGGCCCTATTTCAGCATCGTGATTTTGGTCACCTGCCTGGTCTTTGTCCCGATCAACCGGGCAAAGTAAACTCCCGAAGAGACACGCCGGCCCTGGTCATCTTTTCCGCTCCAGACGAATTCATGGTTCCCGACCTCCAGGGGTCCATGGTGCAGATCACGCAGGCGTCGGCCCCTAATGTCATAGATGGCCAGTGACACGTCCTCGCTCGCCAGCAGGCTGAACTCCAGGACGGTACGTGGGTTGAAGGGATTCGGCCGGGCCCCCAGGGGTGTGGCCACCGCAGGCAGATCCTCGACCGCGGAAACGTCCACCGGGTAGTCCCACCGCACGAACTGGTACGGGAAACCGGGCGGCGCGATCGGACGCCATGCAACAGAAATATCTCCATTGGAGTTGGCCGCCAGGCTGGGGATTTCGGAACCATCGGGCCCGGTCAACACCACGGGTGGGAAAACAACCTGTCCATCACATCGGTGCACCTCGATGCTGGTCTGGGAAGCCGCGGGGCCGCCCTGGGTCACCAGGAAAAAATTGTCATCCCCGCCCCCCGCAACCAGACATTCTTGGAATTCGGGATCTGTTTTCACCCAGCGGTTCCCACCGACGGCACCGCCGTGGAGCCGGTTGGTGAAAACCGTACGTTCGCCGTCGAAGTTGTTCACCACATAGGCAAAGAGCAGGTCATCCACGCCATCCCAGGCAACGGAGGGACTAGTGATTTCCCAGCCGAAACCGAGGCCCGCCGCGGCGGCCCAGCTGTCATCCTCGTACTGCAGGTAACACATTTCACGGGCTCCGGGAAACCAGAAATCCCGTACGAAAGCGAGGGTGAATCCCGTATCCGTGCCGACCAGGTCCGGATCCTGCGCACCGTTGCCGGTGGGCAGATCCAGCACCGTGCCGAACCCGACGTCATCAACCTCCACGCTTTTCATCTGAACTGTGTTCAGGCCCCCATCCCAGTAGTTGAAGACGATCATGGCCTGGCCCGAAGCATCGACCGCCACCACCGGGGAAAAGATATTCGGGGCCGGTTGATACAGGAACTGCACGAAACCGTTGTGGATGTATCCCAGATACTGGGCCACACCGTCGTAGGAAATGAAGGTGTAGTAGAGATCATTGGCACCGTGGAGGGTAATACTCAGATCGGAAATGTCATTCGTGGTCTCGAACACTGAGGACACCGATGCACCGGTCCCGTTGTATACCCAGAGCATCACCTTGGAAGGCAGCGTGGTCAGGGAGGATTTTATCCAGGCCTGGTAACGGTCTCCCTGCGGGTCCACCGCGGATGTTCGCCGTCCGTAGCGGGAAACATAGTTCGCGTTGTAATCCGGGATCCCTTCCATGCTGCCGTTGGTCATGGGAGTTCCCACCCCATAGACCCCGGGCAGGCTTGCCAATTCATTCATGTCCTTGCGGACGACCACGTCATAAACACCGTCCGGTGCGGCAGACAGATCCACCTGGGCCCCGAAGGAACCGCCATCGGGGGCCAGCTCCTGGAATGTCAGAGGAAATTCCTGACTCCCCCAGCGCAGGAGGTAATCGTTATACGAGTCCAGGTATTGGCCGTACAGGACGTTTCCGTAAAGGTCGCCGGACTCCCCGAAGGGTGGATCGCAATAGGCCAGCTTACAGATTGGAGGACAGGCGCCGTTGAAATCCAGGCTGCCGATACCTATCTGGTTTCCCGCCGTGCCGTCGGTGCTGACCTCCCAGCCGACTGCGGCGCCGCCCCAGCCGTCGGACGCCACCCGGGGGGAGAAATGTCCCACGGACGCGGAATAATCCCAGAAGACGCCGTCCGCACGCCAAGTGATGCTGCCGTTGGCATCCAAACGCATTGCGCTGATGGCCGGTTTGTAACCGCTGTTGCTATAATAGTTGTCCTCGTAGGCCATCAGGAAACCCCCGAAACCGTCCGGTGTCAGATCCGGATTCAACTGCCACCCGGGCAGCGAGGTCACCGTGATGCCGGCTGAACCCCACAACTTGTCACCGTTGACATTGAACCGCTGGGCGAAGAGATCCTCGTATCCGGTCACGAAGAAAAACCCTCCGGCGTTGTCGCTGCATACCGCGGAATTGCACAGGTCCGGCAGTGAGGGCGACAGCTCCAACCCGTTGACGCTCCAGGTGATGTTCCCGGCAGCGTCCACATGCTGGCCCTCCAGACCGCCATACCGGCTGTGGGTCAACACGAAACAGCCTCCATTGCCATCGGCCACCAATCCACCGAGGTGGTCGCGCAGGTTAGCCAGAATCGTGCCCCCAGCTCCGAACATCAGGACTCCATCATGGCTCAGACGCTGCACGCCGTCGAAACGGCCCACGAAAAATCCGCTTTGGCCATCCGGCTTCACGGTCCATTCACTGGTGAGAAAATCACTGATGTAGGCCGAGATTCCCGGGTCCACCTGCCACTGCACACCGCCCGAAGCAAGATCCAGGAACGCGGTGATGACCCGGTCCGGGAAAAGTAAATCATCATACTGGGACCACCCCACCAGGCAGCCCGGAGCTCCCGAATTATCGGCGGCCAAATGGATGGAAACATGTTCGCTGGCGGTCATAAAATCCCCCACCGGGGTGTTCCAGGTCATGATCCCGTCCCGGTTGAAATGCGCCAGCCAGACGATGTACTGGCTTCCGGACAACCCCCGGTAGGAAACGTAAACGCCGCCGTCGTAATCGGGCTCCATGGTCAAAGGCTGCATTTGGGTTGCACCAAGGACCAGAGGCACAACCACCCCGTTGGGACCCCACATTGGGTTTCCGGTCCGGTCGTATTTTTTAATGGTGATGGGGGGATAGCTCCCCAGATCAAGAAAAGTGGCAATGAAGGTCTGACCTGCGTTTCCATCGCTGCAGAAGGCCAGGGGCATTTCGTATCCGGTCTGATCGAAAGCCAACTCGCTGTAAAAGCCGCCCCACTCGGCATGGGCCATGGACAACGGAAGAATCAGAAACAGGATCGGCAAAAGGAAAACAGCCACAACGCCCGGAATGTATGTCGTGCGGTAGTGGCTGGGGATAATTCGGCTTCCCATTTTTTTCTCCCTCTTTGGCGGGTCCATGGTTGCAGTTGGCAGTCATGAGACGACATCGGAGAGAAAAAAATCACTAGATATTAAAAAATCAGGGGGCCGCCAGATGCTGGGGGGCGGACTGGGCCAGAATGACTTCATCCCCCATCGCGGTGACGCGCCACAGCAGCAATGACGACTTTGCCCGCCACCGTTCAAGGCTTTCCGCTTTGAGGTGAACTGTCGGCTTTACGACGGTGATCCCCTTTTCCAGCACTGCCAGATCACCGCCCAGGATTTCCACCTGATACTCCCGCACCCCGGGCAGGGAAGACCAGGACAGAAGCAGATCTCCGGAATCGCCGTCAAGAGCCACGGCAGGCGCCAAAAGGCCGGCTACGGAAGACCCGGACCCCCGCAGGTGAATGCCGGGATTTCCATCGGGCGTCTGGAACCGGTTAATGGCCACACACAGCACCAGCACTGCGGCCAGCGCCAGAATCCCCCCTCCCAGGGGGGATAACAAACGCGACCAACCCATGCCGGCGTTTCCGGAAATTTGGTTCCCGCCAAAAATCACTTTATGCACGCGCTCGGCCAGGAGTTGCTCCCGTTTCGGATCGGCCAGTTCCGGATCCCCGGCCAGGAAAGACCGACGCAGGGCCAACTTGGACCGGCAGCGGGGACACTGCTGCACATGTCGAAGCTTCGTTTCTCCGGAACTCGCCTCCAGGAAATCGTCCAGCTCTTTATCGGAAAGGCAAGGGTCACTCATTGATCCACTCCCTTGAATTGATCCATCCGGTCACCCCAAACCCGGTGCAGTTTCCTGCGGGCGTTCTGCAACACGGAACGGGCCCCGCTGGCGTTGTCGAGATTCAGCACCCGGGTGATCTGGTCAACGCTCATCTTCTCCACGACTCGCAGCCAGAAGGCTTCTTCTTCATGGGCCTCCAGTTGGCTGCCCAACAGCAAGCGCAGGGCTTCCTCCTCCTGCCGGCGCTGCAGCTGTTCTTCCGCGTTGGCGGCCCGGGACCGGAGTTCGGGAACCTGGTCCAGGGGGCGGATCAGCCCCGGTTGTCTGCGAACGGCGGTCAAACACACATTCCTGGTGATGGTGAACAACCAGGAAGAGAACCGCGATCTCCGGTTGAAACCACCCATACCCTTGAAGGCGTTGATCATCGCCTCCTGGGCCAAATCAAGGGCTTCGTCGGGATCCCGGACATATCTCTGGCACCACTGGAACACCCGGCCATGATACCGACCCAGCAGATCGTCGGCCGCCTCTCGTCCCTGCCGGCTCTCGGGGCCGGCGAGGTAACGATCCAGCAGCTGGTCGTCGGTGTGCGTGTTCCGGCCGCTTTCCATGAGTGGGACGACTCCGGTGGCAAAAAAATCACATCAAAATCATAGAGAAGGTCTTCTGCGCAGTCTGGTGGCGAGAAACACGAGCATCACCACTGTCGGCACCATCCATAACAGATAATGATGCCATGAAGTTTGTCGCTCAAGGGGAATCTCCTGAATGCCGTTGCCGATGACAACAAAACCTGCCCAGAAAAACGGGTCGGCATATCTGGTGTCCATGGCGAGATCACCCTGGGCAAGACGAAGGGATTGCGCGGTATCCATGCCCAGGGCCAGATGAGAATAGAACCGATTCACCAGTAGGGCTGTGGCCTGGTCGTCGACAGGCCAGAGGGTGGCCAGAACAGCCGACACACCGGCACCGAGGAAGGCATTGGCCAGACTCTGCACCCCCTCTCCGTCGAGAACCCTGCCGGCAGCGCTCTCGCAGCCGGCGAGGACCGCCAAGCAGGCGGGCAAACGCATGGCGGCAATGGCGCGGGCATCCAGTTGGAACCAGCTTGTGTCCCCGACGGCCGGTATTTCCAGATAGGATTGCCAGGGAGAATTCCCCACCGCCTGGGCATGGGTGGCGAAGTGCAGCACGTCCGCGTCGGACAATTGACTGTTCACGTTGTCCGGGTCCAGGGAAGTCCGGACCCGGGCCTCCCGGAAGCCCCCGAGAAAAGCCATTTCACGACCGATGGCGGGCAACTCTTCCCCGTGACGGGGTGTGGTGGAACCCACGACCAGCAGGGTGGCAGGGCCGACTGTCCGCGGGGAAACCTTATTGCGCAGATCATCCAGAATTGATGCGGACGGGACCCGGGAAACCGGGCCCTGATCCGGGTCCAGGGCCAGAACCAGAGGAAATAAATTCAGGTCGCCGTCGGGAGAGAAAAAAATCCGGCTTCCCCGTGGCAAACCATCCAGGGCCGTTTGAAAAACAGTCCGGACCACTTCCCGGGTTACCTGCCGCAATAACTCCGAGGACGGTCGGTGGGGATTCGCCAGAAACTGGTGGAACGATCGCAGGCGGGGCCCGATTTCCCGGCTGCCGGGTATCCGAACCACCCGGCAATGGTCCCGGTCCACCACGAAGATCAATCCCTCGTCCTGTCCAAGGAAACAATCGAGCATGATTTCATCGGATTGCAGGATCCCGTGCTGCAGGGTTTGCAGGGTGACTGTGCGCAAACGACCCGTGACGACGCCGGGACCAGCCATGCGCTCCTGAAGGGTCCGGGCCTTGAAGATCTGAACAGCGTCGAAGGCCCGGGCCATGCCCTGATCCGGCTGGTCGGACAGCCCGTCCCGCAGCAGGAGAGAGGCCAGGCGAGTGGTGATGTTACGGGATTGGGTCCCGTACACTTCGCGCCAATAGGGATCCACCGGCAGGGACCGCTGCCTTAGCCACGAATCACTGGCGCGCTGCAGAAGCGACAGGGCACGTGCCTGGTCTCCCATGGCTTCCGCCGCGACCGCGGCCGGGGGTAGGGCCTGCAGTTCCAGACCCACCAGCTCCAGCTTCGCGGACTGGTTCGCCACCGTTATCAGGATCTCCAGACTCCGGCCGGGTTGATCGCATCGACCCAGGAGGCGGCCGTGGGCCAGTCGAAGTTCCAGTCCCTCGGTCACGCTGACCAGCACGGTCAGGGAATCGAGGCGGGATTCCAGGAAGTCCAGGGCCGCGCGGGGCCCGTCCTTCCGGTCAATCAGTTCTGCCAGGGCCAGAACCAACCGGCTGCGGGTATCGGGATCCAGGGGTTGGGACCGATCCAAATGAGCGCGCACCTCAAGGCTGACCCGATCAACCGCCTCGGGCGCGTTCACCAGTCGGGACTGCAGGGCCAGGATCTCCTCCAGAAGCTTGCCGAACCCACCGGCCTCGGATTCCCCTTTCAGCAGGACCAGCTTCCGTCGAGCCGCATCGTCCATCTGCAGGGCGACCAGGCAGCGGACCACCTGCAGACGTGCGGCCAGGTCTTCGTGCACACTGCCGTCCAGACGGAACAGACGGGAAGCTTCCCGAAAATCGTCCATGCCGGCCTGGGGATCCCCGACCTGGATCTCCAGAAGGCCTCGATTGCTGAAGGACAACCCCTGCAGAAAGAAATCACCGGTCTGGCGGCCGATCTCGCCCGTTCGCTCATAACAGCGGCGGGCTTCGGGGAAAGCACCCTGGTCGGTCAGGGATTCACCCAATAGCAAAAGCACGAAATGTTCGGCCTCACGCAGGCCGAGCTCGTGGAAAATGGCGCTGGCCTGACGGTAATATTCCTGGGCGCCGTCTTCATCCCCTTCCAAAGATCGGTAATAACCTTCTCCGGCCAGGCCCCAACCCAGGAAATCCCGGCGACCCGAGGCCCGGGCCAGCCGGGCCAACCCGCAGTAACAGGCACCGCCCTCCTCGTATCGCCCCTGCATGGTCAATGAAACGGCCAGCCAGCGCAGGGCGGTGCATTGATAGAAGGTGTCGGCCCGGGCCCGGGCCAGAGCAAGGGTTTCACGCAGGGGAGCTTCGGCCCGGGCGCTGCGGCCCAGGGCGCCGTACATCTTACCGCGGCGGCCCAACAGGTTGATCAGCATGGTCGTGTCCCGGACAGTCCGGGCCCCCGGCAGGAGCGAATCGACCAGGGCCTGAGCATGTTCGGGTTGGCGGGCTTTCCAGAAAGCATCGATCCGAAGGAGCTGGTCCCGATCCGCCTGGCCGGCCAGGGTGCCGATGCCCAGACCAAGTAACAGGAACAGGGTTCCCAAGCAGATCAGGAAATAACGCCTTTGTTTTTCCCAACCGGCGGCCATGGTTTTCTCCAGGAAACGGAACTGTTGAACAGATGTTGAACCGGATATGCTTAACGTGAGGGCGTTCAACAGTATACACTTGATGGGGGAAAAATGTCACTTGTCCCGCCGCTTTATCCATCAGTGTCAATCAAGCCCTGTCCGGTTTGCCTTTTGTACAAACAGGACTCCAATCCCATCCTGTATTCATATGCGATCTCCAGGGAATAAATCTGGAGAAGTGGGTGTTAAGGGATAGTTGGCGGGCTACTCCCCCACATGCAGCCAAGCCCTTGATGACGATCCCGATCAGCGGCTGAAAACCTTATCGCCGGCGATCAACTCGGGCGCGCCGTTTTCATCCAGGAGCCATTTGATACGGCGGACACCTTCGCGAACATCCTCGATGGAACCGCAGTAGCTCAACCGCAGGAATCCCTCCATGCCGAACTCGATGCCCGGAACGGTGACGACCTGGATCTTATCGAGCAGGCGGGCCGCCAAACGCGTGGAGTCCTCGTCGAAAGCCCGGAAATCGGCAAAACAATAGAAGGTCCCTTCCGGCTTGTCGGCCTTGAGGCCCGGGATTTCCCCCAGCAGGGCCACCAGTTCGTTGCGACTGATTTCCAGGGTCTGGCGCAATTCCCCCACCGAGCCCTGGGCGCCCTCGATGGCAGCAATGGCCGCTTTCTGGGAAAGGCTGCAGGGGCCTCCGGACTGATGGGACTGGATATTGGCCATGGCCTGGATCAGATCGCGGGGACCGACCGCCCAGCCGATGCGGAAACCGGTCATCGCGTACTGTTTGGACACACCGTTGAGAATGATCACCCTCGAATCGTCCACTTCGCGGTCGGTGCATTCATAACAGTGGACGGCCTGCTTTCCGTCGAACACCAACCGGTGATAGATGTCGTCCATCATCACGTAGATGTCCCGCTCTTCACAGTACTGCACCAAACCTCGCAGCCAATCGCCGTTGTACACCTTGCCAGAGGGATTGTTGGGGCTGTTCAGGAGCACGACCCTGGTCCTGGGAGTGATGGCGGCGATCATCTCGTCCAGGGTCGGCTGGAAGGAGCCGTCGGCCGCGCGAACCGGCACCGGAACACCACCGGCCAGGCGGGTCATGTCCGGGTAACTGACCCAGTAGGGCACCGGGAACACCACTTCATCCTGCGGATCCACCAGCGCCAGCAGGGCCACCATGATGGCCTGCTTGGCTCCCGCGGAAGCCATGACGTTGGGACGTTCCACGTCCCGGCCATAGAATTTTCGTGTGTAGGCGATGATGGCATCGCGCATGGCCGGTGTGCCGGCGGCGGGTGAGTAGCGGATTTCCCCGGTCTTGAGCATCGCGATGCCCGCGTCGATGGCGGCCATCGGAGCCAGACTCTTTGGTTCACCGCCACCCAGATGGACGACAGGGTCTCCCGCGGCGCGCATCCTGGCGGCCTGGGCATTGAGTTTGAGGGTCACTGAAGCCCCGATGGCGGCGGCCAGTTTGCTGAAAGGCATGGCGGCGTCCTTTGGCGGCGATTTTTGGCTTGGGAGTCACGATTCCCGCTATCTGCCGAATTTATACCGCCACCCTGAGAGACGCCATTGGATTTTGTCCGTGGGGAAGAATTTTTTCGGTCTATGTCCTGGGGATCCGTTGATTCCAGCCCGGCTACGGAGTCATCACCTGGCTGACGACACGATCCGAACACAGGGCGGGAAGCACATTCAGGGCCACATCGTAACGGCAGGCCGGATTCCACAAGCACCAGCCCTTGCCTCCGGCCGCCCGCGTGGCCTTAACCTGGATACTTATGTATTCTCCGTCGAATCTGGTCACCCGGTAGGGAAAGGCCTGCAGCCAGGGACGGATTTCCGCCTGTCCAGCCACCATGTTCAGGAACCGGCGCGTCCCTTCCCCAATGAAATATTCCGGATCGTCGCCCGGCCTCTTGCGGCCCTCGAAACCAGGCCCGAAATGCGAGGGATAGATCATGGGGCAAATCACATCCACCAGCGAAGCGATGGTCGGCACATGCTGTCCCGTCAGAGCCAGGTCCACCATCTGGCCCCAAGCCATGATTCCGTACAGATCCGCGGATATCTTAATACCATATTCGTCAAGGGTGTCCCGGGCGGCTGCCAGGAAGCCCGTAATGACAGCCCGACGCCTGGTGGCGGTCGCCTCGGTGTTGCCCTGCCAATCTCCAACCCAACCGTTGGTGGGGAAGCGCACATAATCGAACTGGATTTCATCGACTCCGGCCCGAGCCAGTTCCCCGGCCAGAGCCAGATTGTACTGCACTACTTCCGGTTGAGCGGGATCGACCCAGACACAACCTCGTTCCGACCAGACCGTGCCCATGCTATCCTGAAGGGCCAGATCCGGTCGCTGCCTGCCCAGTTCACCATCCAGAAACAGGGCGATCCGGGCCACCACGTACAGACCGCGCTTGTCGAAACGCTCCATCATGTCTTCGAGGGAAGAAATGACGGGTGTCGAACGGCCGGCGCCCCAGGAAGCCAACGGGTGCCGGCTGTAGTAGGACACCCCTCCATCGATATCCTTGGCGTCGAAGACGACCGCGTTCCCGCCCACCTTGATGAAACGATCAACCCTGGCCAACACCGATGAAACTCCGCAGGCCGGACCGGTCAGATAGATGCCACGCATTTCCCCGCCATTGTTCACCCGGTCGGCAACCCGGCTGAAATCCGCTTCTTCATGAATTGGAATCTGCAGGACCTGGCCAATGCGCAGAAAATTTGATTCCAGACCGTTGACGCGGCGGATGGCCGTCAGCATATCGGTCAGGGAATAGTGATTCGTCAGATGGCGGTGACGGGAGCAGATCTTCAGCAGTGTGTCATCCTGCTGCACGGTATAGGTGAGTGTCTTTTCAGATGAGGCGGCCTGCGCTGTCGCGGTTCCCGGCAGAATTCCCGGTGTGGCAATCTGCAGCACGGGGAGTGAAACCAGGATGACCATCAATGTGATGCGCATTGCATTCTGCACTGCAAAAACCGCCATTTATTGCTTAACTCAATGTATTTGCTTCAGTTTGACCTTTCATTAAACCGTTTGCAAAGCTTGGACCCATTTCGTAAACCGCCCGAAAGAACGGGAAACCGGAAGTAATAATGAGATCCAATTCGCCATGCTGTTTACATGATGTAAAAAATTTGACAGAATATTCGCTCTCCCCATGGTGTATGGTGACAGAACTTCGGGACTCCATCCCCCGGGCCCGAAAAAATACGGATCGGTGGTTCCATGCAGACCTCGTATTCCCAACCTCTGGATCACGCCTGGCGGCGGATGAAAACCCTTCTGTTCCATCCCTTCGATCTTGGTCGATGGTTCGTCCTGGGCTTCACGGCCTGGCTGGCCCAACTATCCGGCGGCTATTCCGGGGGAGGTTCCGGTGGCGGTTCCGGGAAATTCCAGTTCTTCGAACAATGGGACGAGGCCTTTTTCCAGGACTCGTACAACGGGGCCTGGGAAAGCGTGCAGGGCTTTTTCGAGTATCCCTGGGCCTTCATGCTGGCCGGAATGATCCTGATGGGAATCCTGCTGATCTGGTTGGTCGTACTGTGGCTCAGCAGCCGCGGCCATTTCATGTTCCTGGACAACCTGGTTCACTCCCGGACCGAGGTGAAGACCCCGTGGTCCGCTTTCCGTAGCCAGGGAGACAGCCTGTTCCTGTGGCAAGTGGTCTATTCCCTGATCGTGTTCTTGTTGATGGGTTCCCTGCTCGCCGTCGGCATTCTCATGTTCTTCCCCGTCCTGGCCCTCGAACCGCCCCTGGCGGCCACCCTGCCCCTGGTGATCCTCGCCGGAACAGTGGGTTTTATCCTGGTCGTCGCCCTGGTTTACATCGAGTTCTTCCTGACCCATTTCGTGGTCCCGATCATGTACAGGCACGGCATATCCACCACTGAAGCGTGGAAGCGTTTCCTCTCGCTGTTCCGGGAACATCCCGGCAGTTTCGTCCTTTTTGGTCTGCTCTATTTCGGGGTCATGCTGGTGGGATGGATCCTGTTTTTTGTCGGCGGGTTGGTGACCTGCTGCATAGGGCTGATCCTGATGGCCATTCCCTACATCGGAACGGTGATCACCCTGCCCCTGCACACCTTTGCCAGGTTCCTGAGCGTGGAATTTCTGGGACAGTTCGGCAACGACTTCCGGCTGCTGCAGCCACTTCCGAATGAATTGCCGGTTGAACCGGATCACCCCTACGGCTCAGACAAGATCCAGGGTGATGGGACAGTGGTCGGACCCCAGGACGTCGGCCAGGATCCCGGCGGCAATCAATCTGGGCCGGAGAATCTCTGAGACCAGGAAATAATCGAGACGCCAACCGATGTTCCGCTCCCGGACTCCCGCGCGGTTGCTCCACCAGGTGTAGTGGCCGCCTCCGGTCTCGAATTCCCGGAAAGTGTCGATGAAACCGGCGGCGAGGACCTTGTCGAAGCCGGCCCTTTCTTCGTCGGTAAAGCCCGCGTTGCCACGGTTGGGACCCGGGTTGGCCAGATCGATTTCCTTGTGGGAGACATTGAGATCGCCGCAGAAGACCACCGGTTTCTTCTTTTCCAGGCGCCGGACGAATTTCAGGAACTGCACGTCCCACTGGTTTTCCCGGTAGTCCAGGCGGGTCAACTCGCGTTGCGCGTTGGGCGTGTAGACCGTGACCAGGAAAAAATCATCGAATTCGGCGGTGAGCACCCTTCCTTCGGTGTCGAGTTCGGCCAGGCCCAGACCCGGATAAACCGCCCGCGGAACCTGACGGGTCAGCAGGGCGGTGCCGGAATATCCCCTTTTAAGGGCGGGGTTCCAGAGCATCGTGTAACCCGGCAGATCAATTTCCACCTGTTCGGGAAGCGCGCGCACCTCCTGCAGGCAGATCACGTCCGCGTCGCTGTTGGTTACAAAATCCAGAAAACCTTTTTTGATGCACGCCCGCAGGCCGTTCACGTTCCAAGAAACCAACTTCACGGTGGGGAATTCCAATCGTTTGGTTTTAACTTAATCGGTTTTTCCAATAATCGGGGTCACGATGCAAAGGCATTACCGCCAAAATAAGAACTTTGTCCGACTCGATTGAATACAAAACTCCATAAGGGAAACGCCTTGTCAGGCACCGTCTGATTGATTCACCCAGAATTGGCCAAGCGTCAGGGAAATCACAAATATTTTGGATTGTTGAGCGAACCTCCAAAGCAAAATCGTAACCAAGAAGAGGTTCACAAGTCTCATAATAATCAATGGCGTGAAACAGTTCTATTTTTGCATCCGGATGGAATTCAAATTTCATGTATTAAAACGGTCCTGGATCTCACCAAAGACCTCATCACCTGAAATGGCCTCAACCTGCTCCGACCGGAGTTCTTCAAGGCGATTTTTTGCTACAATCAGCCATTGTTGGTCAATATCCGGATCAGGCTTGTTTAGGGTTTTCAAGATGGAATCAACGATGAGAGCCCTTTCCCGAATAGGCAAAGACTCTGCTGCGCTGATAATGTCATTCATTCCGTTCATTTGGCACTCCACCTTGCTGGAAAATTCAAAATCATCTCATTAACATTATACCCAATCGTTCGTAAGAAGCAATAAAATGGAAACCCAAACACCTCCCTAAACAACCCCTCATCAATCACTTAAAAAGACATTTAGTTCCATGAAACGAGCTTCATTTATTCTCCCTGAATGTGGGCCAGTCGCCGTTCTTCCCGCAGGGAATATAGCACCGGAACCATGAACAGGGTAAGAAGGGCGATGACCATCCCACCGAAAGACGGAATGGCCATGGGAATCATGATGCCGGATCCGCGGCCGGTCAGGGTCAGGGCTCTGAATCTTTGCGGGGGCAACCGTTCCAAGACGGCCTCGTATCTCGGGATTCCCAAGCATATGCTGGTATACCGGATTTCCAAATACGAAATCGGGTAGGGTCAACAAAAAGCGGCCGCCGGTTCCAGACCGGCGGCCGCTGTCGTAACCATGACAAGGATCAGTCCAGGCCGAACCCGACCTTGAACTCGATCCACTGCTGGGCTTTCACGTCGCCCGCCTCGAAGGCGTAGTGGTAACGGACGGCCACGTATCCCAGAAACGAATCCCAGGGCAGGTTCATGCCCACTTCGGGCGCGATGGCCAAATGCCAGTTGTCCTCGGTCAGTTGGTACAGGTTCATCTCCGTGCGCTGCTCGATCCAGGCGGTCCCCGCGTTGATGCCCGCGTAGATCCGGCTGCTGCGCTTGTCGTCGCTGAAGTATTTGAACCAGCTGCCGTAGATGGGGATGGCGTTAATGTAGGACCACCGTTTCCCCGTAATCGCTCCATTATCAAAAAATACGGTCGAGTCGTCGGTTTCGTTGAAAACGTTCCAGCCGACATTGATGCCGTAGGCGGCATCCCGCATGTAGAAATTACGCCACTCCACGCTCATGCCCCGGAAACTCACACCGGAGGTGAAATCCTTGGTGGCTCCAGTGGGCACGCTGATACCCCAGGCAATGCCGAATGTACTGTCACCAGCCCTGACATCCGTCGCCGGCAACAGGATCAGCAGAAGGCCAAACAATACGATGAATCTTTTCATGTCCTGACCTCCTTATTTTCCCGCCGGCTGGGCGGCGATGTAGGGTGACTGCGCGAATGCCTGCCGGATACCTGAACGGATGCTGGATTCAGTTGAGGAAGCCTTGCTGTCCAGCGCCCCGTTGATGCTGCCCACCCAGTTAAGGGGTGGTTCGGCGTCGGGATCACTCGGGTCGATGTCCCGCGTAACGTGCATCTGCCAGATAACGGTTCCCTGCTGGAAGGAGGTCGCCCCGACATAAGGCGGGTAATACCAGCCCCAGCCCGGGTATCCACCGTAATAACCCCAGCTGTAATAGTAGAGCCAGACTTCACTTTCGACGGCACCGACGCTTAGCCACACATCGGGTTTGTTGGCGGCCGGGTTCAACTCACGGGTGAAACCGGCATTCGCCATCTGCCCCTGAAGCTCTTCCAGGATGATGGGATTGAACCTGGTTTCGATGGGTTCGGAGGAATCGTCATCCGGCTTTTTGAGTTCCACCACGGTGTCTTCCATGGCGTAGGTCATCAGGCCCGCAAAATCTCCCTGGGGGTTTTTCAGCGTCACCACGACACCGAGTTCATCCAGATTTTCGGGACCTCCCGGGTAACAGGCGGCCAGGCCCAGAACCAGGGCGGCCA
>JAGLCY010000056.1 GCA_023270185.1 Candidatus Krumholzibacteriia bacterium
TGGCATCATGTGCACCCGAGTCCCAAAGGATTCCGCATGTCCCACTCCGGATCCCGAAATGTCATCTTCGCCGCCATGGCCGGCAATTGCCTGATCGCGGTGACCAAGTTGGGCGCCGCCGCATTCACCGGCAGCAGCGCCATGCTGTCCGAAGGCATCCACTCCATCGTGGACACGGGCAATCAGGTGCTTCTCCTACTGGGCCTGAACCGCTCCAAGCGACTTCCCGACTCCCATCATCCCTTCGGGTACGGAAAGGAAGTCTATTTCTGGTCCTTCGTGGTCGCCATCCTGATCTTCGGAGTGGGCTCCGGAGTCTCCATTTATGAGGGCATCAAGCACATCCAGCATCCGGAACCCATGGAAAACGTCCTGATCAACTATCTGGTCCTGGCGTTCGCCTTCCTTTTCGAAGGAGCCGCCTGGTTATTCGCCTTCAAGGAATTCGCCAAGGTCAAGGGCAAGAGGGGATTACTCCAGGCAGTGCGCGAGAGCAAGGACCCTTCCACCTTTGTCGTGCTGTTCGAGGATTCAGCTGCCATGGCGGGGATCATTGTCGCCTTCGTGGGTATAGGACTGAGCCAGATGACCGGTCTGTACTGGCTGGACGGAGGCGCCTCAGTGGTCATCGGACTGATTCTGGCGGGCACAGCCTGGATGCTGGCCGTCGAAACCAAGGATCTATTGATCGGGGAAGCCGCCTCACCGACCACGATCGCCGGCATCCGCAACCTGGCCGCCCGGATGCCCGGCGTGGAAAAAGTCAACGAAGTCCTAACACTCCACATGGGTCCGGAGTATATTCTGGTGAATGTGAGTCTCGATTTCGCCGACGATTGCACGGCTGAACATATCGAGGACGGGATAGCGCAGCTGACGCGCGCCATCAAGACGGATTGGCCGCTGATCAAGAAGGTCTTTGTGGAGGCCGAGGAAAAATCGAGCCCTGATCTGAACCCGGGGCAGAATCCGTAGGCAAGGAGCCGTTTCCACCCAATGCACGGACGCATTATCACATGGGTTTGCCTGTTTTTCCTGATTGTGCCCGCACCCGGTGTGTGGGCCCAGGATTGGTTGATCCACAGGGTCAAGCGTGGCCAGAACCTGACGGTCATCGCCCGGCAGCATGATGTCACGGTGCAGGAACTGCGCGACTGGAACAAACTGCGCAGCGATGAACTGGCCATCGGCCAGAAACTGCGAATCCCCCGCCAGGACAAGGAAGTCTACGTTGTCCGCCTGGGCGACACCTTGTCGAATATTGCCGACCGACACGATATCTCCATCGACCTGCTGCGTAAACTGAACGGCCTGAAAGGCAGCCGCATCCATGTTGGCCAGCAATTGAAACTACGCCCCAACCCCCTGGACGAAGCGGTGCATGTCGTCCGAAAGGGTGAAACACTCAGTGAGATCGGACGCCAGTTCGGACTGACGGTGGAAAAACTCACGCGAATCAACGACTTGTCATCCCACCGGATCTATGTCGGTCAGAAACTGCGGCTGCGCGATGCCGACCGTACGGTGCATGTGGTGGAAAACGGGGATGCTCTCTGGGAAATCGCCAA
>JAGLCY010000057.1 GCA_023270185.1 Candidatus Krumholzibacteriia bacterium
TCAACTCCACCCTGCCCGGTGGGCAGCCCCGCGCCGGTGATCACGTTGAAAAGGGTTGTCTTGCCGGTGAACTTCACCCCGATGATACCGATTTGCACTTCTGCCTCCCGTGGAACGAACCGAGGGTCGGATGATCAGAACACACCCCGACCCCAAGCGGTAGAAAAATCACTTCCGGACAGGGGAACCGTTGAAGAGAAATATGGAATTAGAATCCAGGCGGGGCCAGCTCCGGAGCATACGGCAACGACCATATGGACATGATGCCCTGGATATTGTTGGCATCCACCGCGGCAACCCTGATCCGGTATTTATTTCCGTAGGAAACAGGCAACATGATGGATTCGCCCATTACGGGATCAAAAAACAGGGTGTCCCGCTCGTTGACCAGTACCTGGGCCACATAGTGGTGAACGGACGACCCGGTCGTGGGAGCGGTCCAGGCGAACTTCACGTCCGGGGCGCTGTCACTGCTGAACCTCTTGTTTTCCTGGACAAGGGCGGTCCCGATGCCCACCACGGAGACCACAACCACCGCCAGGAGCACCTTCATCATTATCGACCTGGTTTTTTTTTCCATTTTTTTACTTCCGTTATTTAAGCAGGTGCGCAACCATGCAGAAGTCGGGGGCAAAACTATTTTCTTCTCCAACAAATATATATGGATTTTTCTTCAGACGCAAAATTAGGTATGAAATCAAAAATCACCTTTAATTACCCAAATAATGCCGGAAAAATGAATTTCAGGGTTGCCAAACCGGGTTGCAGATCCCCATATTTACTCCGGTTGCCAAACGGAGCCCCTGTTTTTCTTCTCCTTGGAGGGAGGTCGGAAACTCAGAAATTCACGGAGGAATTTGATAAAATGACAGGTAAAGTCCTTATTGCCCTTGGCTTTATTTTTGTCCTCTCTCAAACCCCTTTAACCGCCGGCGCCGCGACTATTTCAGTGCCTGGAGACCATTCCAACCTCCAATCCGCTTTTGCTGCCGCCCAATCTGGCGACCGGATTGAACTCGCCCCGGGGGTTTATCCGGAAAGTGGACTCATCCTTCCTGAGGGAATCACTCTGATCGGCATGGGATCTCAGCCTGGAGACGTCGTCATCGATGGACGAAATGGTGGCCGTTTAATCCTGTGCGAAAGCATGATCGTTTCCAGCTTTATCGAGAATCTGACCCTCGCCAACGGCTTTGCCAACGGCGTTTCCAGCTATGATCAGAGCGGCGGGGCCCTTCTCTCCAGCAACAGCATCCTGCGTATTTCGAATGTTGTTTTCACAGGCAACGTGGCCGACAGCCATGGAGGAGCCTTACGCTGCAACAATTCCGATATCCTGATCAATGATTGCGAATTCATCGACAATGAGGCTCCCTACGGAGGAGGAGGCGCCGTTGACTGCAGTTACGGATCTTCTCCCCTGTTCCGGAATTGCGACTTCGAAAACAACAACGCCTCCTGGGGAGGAGCCCTGTCCTGTCGGGCGGACTCGTCTCCCATTGTTTGGGACAGCCGGTTCAAGAACAATTCGGCCACCGGCGACCTGGGCTACGGCGGAGCTGTTTTCTCCGATTTCGAGGCCACTCCCGTTTTCAACAACTCGACCTTCTACGGTAATCACGCTATCTACGGAGGCGCCCTGGCCAGTTTCCAGGACGCCGAAACAAACCTGGAAAGCTGCACGATCGCCGGAAATTCCGCTGATATCAGTGGTGGCGGCCTTTTCTGTCACGATTCCTCGCCCCGGGTGACCAACTCGATCATCGCCTTCCAGGAGGGCACAGGCATCGCCGCCCAGGGCGCCGCGGTGCCCGTCATTACCTGTTCAGACCTGTTCGGCAACAGCCAGGGTGACTGGGTAGGCAACATCGCTGACCAGAGCTGGGTCCAGGATAACCTATCGGTCGATCCCTCCTTCTGCTCCGATAATCCCGGCCCTGATTTCGAGTTTTCCCTCCAGGACAATTCCCCCTGCGGACCGGATATCAACACCTGCGGAACCGTCGGCGCCTGGCCGGTCGGTTGCGTCGTCGTTCCCACGCAATTGTCCTCTTTCGAAGTGGACTGGGGCGGGAACATCGCCAAAATGTCCTGGCAATCCCTTTCAAGCGGTGATGATCCTGATTTTCGTCTCACGGGAGCCCTGGAATCCGCCAGCGACCAGGAATGGGAAATCCCCTTCCGCAACGATGGCGGAGGATTCTACCTCGCCGAAGACAACATCTCCCAAGCCCGTGGTGGCAAAAGTTACATCTACCGTCTCTACATCATTGACAGCCGAGGGAATACTTCCCTCCTCAGGGAAGCCAAGTTGGTCTCGGTGCCGGATTTCACGGGTATCCGGGATCTGAAAGCCTGGCCCAACCCCTTCAATCCCATGACCTCGATTTCCTTTAGCCTCGGCCAGTCCCAGCAGACGCGGATTTCCATCTACACCGTGGACGGCCGTCGGGTCAAGACCTTGGCCAGCGGCATCTTAGAGTCCGGTCCCCAGGAAATCATGTGGGACGGATCCGATGGAAACGGGCGGAACGTGAGCGCGGGAGCCTATATCGTCCTGGTGGAGGGCGAATTCCAGATGCAGACCATCAAACTGACCATGATCAAGTAATCAAACTGAATTAAAAAAGTTGTGCCTTCGAGAATGTGTCCGGCCTACCTCTTGCGGTTAGTCGGACATGGCCACTTCAAAAAAAACCACCAATTCATGGACCCCTCCCTTCTGTCCCAACCCCAACTGCAAACACCACAACAACTCCGGTGAACCATGGCCCTACAAGAAAATTGGCTACTACCGAAGATTCGCTGTTC
>JAGLCY010000058.1 GCA_023270185.1 Candidatus Krumholzibacteriia bacterium
TTCGGCTACATCCTGATCATGACCACGGTGATGGCGCTGCTGTTCGTGGCCACCAGAAGCATGGGGGACATCCACGAGGAGCGGAACAACGGCATGCTCAGGCGGCAGATGGCCACACCCATGGGCATCGGTCTCATCGTGGGGGCCAAGACGGTTTTCGGGGTGATGTTCGGCCTCATCGTCATGGTGATTCTTGGGGTCATCGGGTTGATGCTCGGGTGGATCTCACCGCCCATCGATCCGTTGGGGGCGTTGCTGTTGGGCTTGTCATTCAGCCTGGCTGCCTGCGGTTTCCTGGCTCTGATCACAAGTATCGTGAAAACTGAAAAACAGGCCGGAATCATGGGTTGGCTGATCATCATGGGTATGAGCGCCATCGGCGGAAGCATGTTTCCCGTCAGCAATATGCCCGCTCCCATGCAGGACGCCGCCCAGTTCACGATCAATTACTGGGCCATCGACGGATTCACCCGACTGGTCTATGAGGGTGAGGGGGTGGGTGGCATCTTTCAGAACATTCTCCTGTTGCTGGCCATCGGCGTGGTTACCATCTCACTGGCCCAGGTGCTGCTCGTGCGCCGTTTCCGGGAGATGACATCATGAGGCGCGTTCTGCATCTGGCCGTCCACGATACGAAGCTGTTCATCCTGGAGCGGGAGAACTTCTTTTTCATGTTCGGCATGCCGGTAATGTTCATGTTGTTCTTCAGTGTGGTGTTTAGCGGAAGCGGGGGGCCGTCGGATGTGAGTATTTCGCTCCAGGTGGTCAACGAGGACCAGGGTTTCATGGGTGAGATCTTCCTCGATCAGCTGCGTGGCGAAGAGTTCGATGTTACCCTGTTTGACCGGGCCCAGGCTGACACCACGGGTTATATCCGCCGTCTGGTTGTTCCGGCGGAGTTCACTTCCAAGGTACTGGCTACCGAACAGGTCCAGTTGGATTTCACCAAGCAGTCCACAAGTAATATCGAATACGACGCGGCCGCTGATGTCCGGCTGCACCAGGTCCAGGTTGCGTTCCTGGGCGCCTTGATTCGCTGGGATCATCCTGTGGGCGCGGCCGTATCGGATCAGGATCGGGCGAGGCTGAAGAAACTGATCCAGGACCCGCGCCGGATCACCGTCACCCAGAGTTTCGCAGGGGAGGGGCGACCTGTTGCCTCGGGAGCCGGCCAGTCGGTGCCGGGCATGTTGACGATGTTCATGGTGATGACGGTTCTCATCGGCGGCAGCCAAAGCCTGACCAGGGAAAAACTGCACGGAACATTGTCCCGGCTGGCGACGACGCCGCTTTCCCACGGCGAGATCATCCTGGGTAAACTTCTCCACCTGGGAATGGTGGGTTTCTGCCAGGCCATGATTTTGATGGCCGCCGGCGAGGCCATCGGTCGGTTGCATCTGTTCGGGATCGAATTCACCTGGGGACCGGGCTGGTGGATTGTGGCCTTGTTCACCATCCCCTTCGCTTTCACCGTGGGTGCCTTGACGCTGCTGTTCGGTGGGTTGTTCCGTACCACGCAACAGGCCGAGAGTCTGGGCTGGCTGGCGGGGATGATTTTTTCCGCGCTGGGTGGCTGCTGGTGGCCGCTGGAATTCATGGGGAGCACCGCCCAAACCATCGGGTCAATCTTTCCGACCTACTGGGCGATGAAGGCATTTCACGGGGTGGTGACGTTTGGGCATGGCATTGAGGCGATATTGTTGCCGACTCTCGTCATGGCCGGCTTCGGCGTGCTGTTCGCCTGGCTGGGGGCGCGGACGCTTCGGGTGACAGGCTGAAGGTTTACCATCCTTCGATATAGTAATAGTCGAACTCCGACAGCACGGTCTTGGTGAAACCCCAGGCCTCGTTGTAACTGAGGCCGCTGTCGTCCGGGATGACGATCTTGATATAGAGTTCATCGCCAAGCCGATCCTTCAGCGCGCCCAACCGCCGGAACATTTCGATCCGGGACATTTCTTCCCATTGGTCGCCGCCGATATCCTTGAACAGGTATTGAAACTGCCCGTTATCCCTGCGGTACTGCACCGATGCCACCTG
>JAGLCY010000059.1 GCA_023270185.1 Candidatus Krumholzibacteriia bacterium
ACGCTCATCATCTGCACCATCACCGGCCTGGTCATCCTGTCGACGGGAGTCTGGAATTCGCGCAAGGCGGACTCGCTTCCGGTCAGCGCCCAGTCGGCCATCACCGTGATCAACGAAAGCGCCGAGGTCCTGACTGACGGGGTCATTCTGGATGCCGATAAATTCACCGGCACGATGGAAATTGTCGACGGCCGGCCCCGGGACGTGTTCCTGGTTCGTCATCATTCGCTCGTGGAACTTCCGGTCCTGGTCGAAAACGGCGGTGGAAACTTCTCGGGCAGCCTGACGGTTGACGATGGCAGCATCGACACCGAAGGGTTGCCGCCTCTGACCCTGAACGGCGACATGGCCCAGAACGGATCCCCCCTGACCGCGTGGGCCTTCCAGGAGGGGTTGCGGCCGATCATGGGCAACTGGGGTTTCCTGATCATCACCCTGGGGGTGGTTTTGTTCGGGGTTTCCACGGCCATAAGCTGGAGTTATTACGGCGACCGGGCGGTGGTTTACCTGTTCGGAACCGATTACATTCTGCCCTATAAATTAATCTTTGTTGTGATGCACTTCCTGGGTGCTATTTTTTCGCTGGAGGTCGTCTGGAATTTCGGGGACAGTGCCCTGGGCCTGATGTCTTTGCCGAATCTGATCGCCCTGCTGTTTTTGGCCGGCAAGGTCAAGAAGATGACGAATGAATACTTCGACCGGGAACACAAACCGCTCCGTTGACGGAACGTCGAGCAAGAGATGGACAACATGACGCCGAACACCGAGATGGAACACGCCAAGCGGGAAACTCCCGCTGTCGCCGGAGAACCTGTCGGCCCCCGCATGGAAAAACTGGCGGACGCCGGCAAGCTGACCTCGAAAAATTGTGACTTGCACTGGCTCTACGAGCAGTCGGTGCAGAATGCGGAGGTCGAGGCCGAGTTCATCAGTAGAGTTTTCAAAAGGGAATTCGGTCGTGAACCGGCTTTCCTGCGTGAGGACTTTTGCGGCACCGCCCTGCTGTGCAGTGAGTGGATCAAGGCGGATGCCGGCCGCACCGCGTTGGGCGTCGATCTGGATGGGCCGACCCTCGACTGGGGAATGATCAACAACATCAACACCCTGGGTGATCGCGCTTCCTCGGTCACGCTCATCAAGGACGATGTGCGCAACATCACCTCGCCCCGGGCCGATGTCCTGGCCGCCACGAATTTCAGCTGGTGGGGTTTCAAGACACGGTCCGAGCTCAAGGAATATCTTCGGGGGGCCTACGCCCACCTCAATGACGAAGGTATGCTGCTGATGGACTGCTACGGCGGTCCCGAAGCCCAGGTGCCCCAGTTGGAGGAGCGCGGGCAGGACGGTTTCGACTACGTGTGGGACCAGGATACCTTCAATCCCATCACGAACGAGGTTGTCTGCAGGATCCACTTCCAGTTTCCCAACGGCAGTAAAAGGAAGAATGCCTTCCGCTACGACTGGCGCCTGTGGTCCCTGCCGGAAACCTGCGATCTGCTGAAGGAAATCGGGTTCCGGAAAACGATGATCTACTGGGAAGGCACGGACAAGGACGGCGAGCCCAACGGGGATTTCCAACCCAGCCGTGAAGGGGACCTTGCACCGGCCTGGGTGGCTTATATTTTGGCTTTCCGTTGATCATATTTTTGGGTAAATTTTGGATCAACAAGGCCGAAATGGGATAGGGATCCCAAGGCGCAGTCAGCCGGTTCATGAGGAGAGTTCGGGTTCATGGATTTCATTGTTTGTACCCAGTGCGGTGTGGAGATCGAAGGTAAGGCCATTCATTTCCGCAACCACGTTTTTTGCAGCGATGAGTGCTGCGAGGAATACGAGACAGAATTCGCGGACAAGGATGAACCTGTTATCGATGAGTTGATGGACGAAGATGCGGTGTCCGAAGATCTCGACGA
>JAGLCY010000006.1 GCA_023270185.1 Candidatus Krumholzibacteriia bacterium
CGGCGGGAAATCTCACCGGAAAACGATGCCCCCAGGGAAGCGAATTCCGCCAAAACCTGTTCGACCAGCAGGGTCTTGTCCTTCAGGGGCAGGAAGGCGGACTTGAAACCGTTCATCACCAATCCCAGCACCTCGTCCTCACTCAAACCGTAGTTCTCCACGGCCAGCCGGAATTCGTTGGTCACGGTGGTGCCGGAAACCAGGCGGTTGTCGGTGTTGAGGGTCACCCGCAACCCCTCCTCCATGAAACGGCGGATCGGATGACTCTGATAGTCGGGAATGGCCTTGGTCTGCAGATTGCTTGCCAGGCAGATCTCCACGGGAATCCGGTGGTCGTTGACCCAGTTCATCAAGTCGGGATCCGCGATCAGATGCGTGCCGTGTCCGATGCGGCGAGCCCGGCAATAGTGCAGGGCCTGATGGATGGAAGGCGCTCCGAACGCCTCACCGGCATGGATGGTGATGCTGATGTTGTGGTTCAGGACTTTTTGGAAAGCCGCGATATGGTCCTTGGCAGGATAGTCCTTTTCGGCCCCGGCCAAATCGAAGCCCACCACGCCGCGTCCCTTCCAGCGAACCGCCAGATCCGCGAGTTCCAGGGAGGATTCGGCGGAAATATGACGGATCCCGCAGATTATCTGGCCGCAGACGATCCCGTACTGGCGACGGGCGAGGTCCAGCCCCTCCTGAACCGCGGCGACGACACTGTCGTAATCCAGGCCCTTATTGGTATGCAGCAGCGGTGAGTAGCGGACCTCCATGTAACGCACGTTTTCCCGGTGGGCGTCTTCGGCCAGCTCGTAGGCGATCCTGGTCAGCTCCGCGGCCGTCTGCATCAGCTTCAGGGTTATGTCGAAAACACGCAGATAATCCACCAGGCTTTCACAGTCGTCGGGCACCTGGCAGACGGCGCGAACGTCCTCGTCGGTCTGGAAATCGAACCCCAGGTCGTGTTTGGCGGCAAGTTCACGGACCGTGCCCAAACGCAGGGATCCGTCCAGATGGACGTGCAGATCGGTTTTGGGAAGGGCGTGAAGGAAATCCAGACTGGGCGGGGTGTCAGCTTTGTTCATATCAATCCCTGGTCAATTCGGAGCAATCCTGGATAAAAAAAATTATCGATGCGGGCGAAGTGTGAATCTCCAGCGTTCAGAAGGCGACTCAATTCCCCTGAGGCGTTCAATTCAACTTCGAATTCTCCATGGAAGTCCAGCCAAGACCTCCTCGGAAACCCGCATCGAAAAAGGGTGATGGCCGTGGCGCATATACCTTTGACCATCTGTGCATTAGTATACCTAAATCCAAGGGGCGATTGCAAGCAGCTTATTTATTTTTTCCTGTTGCCCCCAAACAACCTGCATCAATGGAGATTGGACAAGCACCAGCCCAAACTGTATATTCTTCAGACTACCCCAGACTGCTTTTTGGAGACATTCATGAGGAGAATGCCAATGTCGCAGGGAATCCATCCCAGGGTTTGGTCTGCTTTCATTTTGCTGGGTCTGCTGGCGGCTCTCATCCCGGCGGCCTCCTTGGCCGGCACGAGCCCGGCCGGTGAATGGACGGGTACCATGAGGACCCCGGACGGCGAAGAGGTGGCTATCCTCCTCAAGCTCGACAAGCAGGGCCCCAATTGGTCGGGGACCCTCGAGAGCGATGCCATCGGTGAGACCACCATCACGGGCCTGAAGGTGAGCGATACGAGAATCAGCTTCACATTCAAACCCGAAGGCGCTCCCTTCCCCGCTCATTTCAGCGGCTCCTACATTGCCGGCGACGACCGGATCACAGGCACCTTCTCGCTGCGCGGCAACAGCCGGTTCGTAAAATTCCAACGGGTGCCCGGCTCCGAGGTCGTGACCCTGGCTCCAGGTGAGGAACCCGTCGAACCCGCCCGGATCCGCCACGATTACAATCTCGCCATCACTGCCCGCGGCAGCTACTGGACCGCCCTGCATGTGGTGAAGGACGAGAACTACAACATGAATAATCTGACCGTCGGCGACTGGAGCTACGACGGGACCCTGCGTTATTATATCATGGACAGTTTCAATATCTTCGTCCGTGGTTACCGGGGGTCACAGAAGACCAGCAGCGACCAGGCGAAACTCGACCCCTATAATGATATCGGTTTGGTCAGCCAGTCGGTATGGAAGCTGGACGGCATCGAATTTGGTATGATGGGCTACCTGGGCAACGTGATGATGCGGAATTCCAGATTCAACCCCTACCTGACCGCGGCCGCCGGCATCGTCCAGTGGGAGCTGACCCAGGGCGCCCGCGGCACCGATGTCATCGAGCTGGACCAGGTGCCTTTCAAGGGAGAGGATCCCGCGGTCGCCGTCGGCTTCGGCACGGAATACCAACTCAGCAAGAGTTTCTCCCTGGAGTTCGAATGGCTCTGGCGCTATTTCATGACTGGGGACGACACCAAGTGGCCCGATCCGGACAACACCTTCACCAACACCCATGCCTGGTCGCTGTCCTTCGGATTGACCTTCGGATTCTTCTAGCCGACAGCCCTGATCCGGCGCCCTTCATTGAAAAAGCCTCCCGTTTCCGGGAGGCTTTTTCCTTGTCGAATCCGGAGCCGATCAGGTTCCGGCGGCGTAATCGTCATCGTAGGCGATCTGATCCGCGGTCAGCGCGTCCAGACCCGCGTCCAGGCTCTCCAGCTTGATCGTGGCGATCTCCTGGTCCTGATCCTCGGGAATGTCGTGGACATCGACGGTCATACCATGACCCTCCTTGGCCAGAAGCACCATGGACAGGAACTGGTTGGCGAAGCTCATGTCCATGACCTCACTGGGATGTCCCTCGGCCGCGGCCAGGTTCACCAGGCGACCCTGAGCCAGGATGTAGATCCGGCGGCCGTCCTTCATGACATACTCTTCACAGTTGTCGCGGATGGTGCGCTTGCTCACGGCCATGGCCTCGAGATCCTCGAGATTGATCTCGCAGTCGTAGTGGCCGGTGTTGCAGACGATGGCGCCGTCCTTCATGGTTTCAAAGTGGCGTCCCACGATGACATCCTTCATGCCGGTGGCGGTGATGAACACGTCGCCGATTTTGGCGGCGTCATCCATCTTCATGACCCGGTGACCGTTCAGGGTGGCCTTCAGGGCGGCGGTGGCCTTGACCTCGGTGGCGATCACGTTGGCGCCCATGCCGTCGGCCCTCAGAGCGCAACCGTAGCCGCAGTGGCCATACCCGGCGGTCACGAAATTCTTGCCGGCCAGCAGCACGCTCGTCGCGCGCAGGATGCCGTCGAGGCTGCTTTGTCCGGTGCCGAACACGTTATCGAAGTCCCACTTGGTCTCCGCGTCGTTCACGGCGATGACGGGATACTTCAGGGCCCCATCCCGGGCCATGGCCCGCAACCGGTGGACGCCGGTGGTGGTTTCCTCGGTGCCGCCGAAGAGACCGTCGATCAGCTCGGGGTGTTTGTTGTGAACCCGGAAGATCAGGTCGGCCCCGTCGTCCAGGGTCATGGTCGGGCGCATCTCAAGGGTCTTGTCGATGCACCAGTAGAACTCTTCGGTGTTCATCCCGTGCCAGGCGTAGATGGAGATGTCCTTCTCGGCCAGGGCCGCGGCAACCTCGTCATTGGTCGACAGGGGATTGCAACCCGACCAGCTGATCTCGGCGCCGGCGTCGGCCAGGGCCTCGATCAGAACGGCGGTCTCCTTGGTCACGTGAAGACAACCGGTGATCTTGGTGCCCTTGAGGCTCTGCAGTTTTTTGTGTTCTTTGCGCAGGGCGGCCAACACCGGCATGCGGGACTCGGCCCAGTCGATCTTCATGCGACCGTCTTTGGCCAGACCGAGATCGCGAACCTTGAATTTTTCTCCTGTGCTGTACTGGTCGGACATTTCCATTCTCCTTCTTGGGTTATTAAGGCTTCACGCCCGTGGCCAGAAAGACCTCGGGCCATTGTAGTTTTCCACCACTGGGCCGGACCGTGGGGCCGGCGCTTTCCTGTCCCGGGCTCCGGCCTCGCACGAGAAAATTTCTCATGGTCAGGCCCGCGCCGGTGAACAGCTCTTCCATCTCGAGTTTATCGAATCCCAACCGGTGATGGGCCAATTCATCCCGCATCCAGGTCTGCTCGTGCCGGCAGAAAGCGGTGACCATCACTTTCCCCTGGGGCCGAACCACCCTTGCCATCTCGGCCAGGGCAGCTTCGGGCCTCACCACATGGTGCAAAACCATGGAACAGTTGCAGGCGTCGAAGGTCCCGTCATTGAAGGGGATGTCCCCCACGTCCGCGTTGCAGAACTCGACATTGCCCAGCCCCTCGCTTTTGCAGAGGGCGCGGGCCCGGGCAAGCATGGCTTCGGAATTGTCCAGGGCCACAACCGTATCGGCCACCGCGGCAAAC
Organism: Candidatus Krumholzibacteriia bacterium; assembly: GCA_023270185.1. GTDB lineage: Bacteria > Krumholzibacteriota > Krumholzibacteriia > LZORAL124-64-63 > LZORAL124-64-63 > JAGLCY01. Next base: position 4,382 of record JAGLCY010000006.1, read on the forward strand.
ACCGGAAGCATGGCGCCGGTGCCGGTGCCGATGTCCAGGATCTTCAAGTCAGGGGCCACAAGAGCCCCTATTGCCCCGATTCGAATATCAGGATGTTCGTATTCCTGACGGATCGTGTCCCACCGATCGGCGATTCCCGAGAAGAAATCCTTCGCCCTGGCCTGACGGTCGCCCAGCACGACACCGAGTTTTCCGTCATCCCCATGGGCTTCGGGAACCATGTCGGCCGCTCGGGTGATCTGCCGGAAAATCTGTTCTCCCGGACCAAACTCCTGTGGATCCACCGCCCTGTACCAACTCCAGGTTCCTTCCCGACGCTGGGTGATCCAATCCTGCTCCCTCAGCACCGCCAAGTGTTTGGACACCCGGGGCTGGCTCAGTCCAGTGATCCGAACCAGTTCCCTTACGTTCAGTTCCTCCCGGCCCAGCAGGCGCAATAGCCGCAGGCGGGAATCATCACTGACGGACTGGAATAGGGCTGCTGGGCTGAAAACCGGGGGCAAAATCAGGTCTCCCGTGGGAATGCAACTATCCTCAATCTCCTCCATATCTATAATTTTAAAGCATTCCTCAGGAAATGCAACCCAAAACATTCCTTAATCACTATTAAGTTATTAATACGAATTGAAATTGACAATATCCCCAAAATGGACTGATTATCAAATCTTGAAGAAATTCATTTACTCCTGGAGGACATGATTTTGACCGACGCGCAGGAATCCCGGGACTTCATCGACGATTACGGAGTGGACCTCAGGCTCCCGCTTTACCCCCAGATGGCCGCCCTGGGCGACAGGTATTTCGAGTGGGTTCATACACCCATCCGCAAAACCACCCTGACCAGGCTGCGGGATTGGGATCAGGGACGGTGGCCGGGATCCGTTCGCGTCTTCGAGCAGGAATGGCTCGAGGTCATGACCCACATCCCCTGGCAGATTGTCGTGGTGATATGGGTGCCTATCGTCACCGCGCTGGCCGCGGTGGCCAAATTCAAGATGGGTATGCCGTGGGGTCGCCTGGCCGGTATCTGGATGCTCGGGATCCTGGTCTGGACACTCGTGGAATATCTTCTTCACCGCTTCGGTTTTCACACTCCGACCCGGAGCGCGGCGGGCAACAAGGCTCATTTTCTGGCCCATGGAATTCACCACTACGATCCCTTCGACGGGACCCGTCTGTTGTTCCCGCCCCTGGGAGGAATTGGCATCGCCACGGTGATCTACCTGGGGTTTCTCCTGGTCATGCCGCTGGATGTGAGCCTGATCCTGATGTCGGGCCTGCTGAGCGGTTATCTCATCTACGATTTTTCCCACTATGTCAGCCATCACGGGAAGATCGTGGATCCCTGGTTCCGTTATCTGCACCGTTACCACAAGGCTCATCACCACCGGGACCCCGACGCGCTGTTCGGGGTTTCGAGTCCTTTGTGGGACAAGGTGTTCAGGACCGGGTCGAGTCAATTCTGATCAGGACCGCGTACCACAGCAGATCAGTGAGCGGCAGGATGGGCACATCGGGTGCGATCACCCGCAGACCGTCCGCGATCTGTCCCAGGCAACCGGGATTTGACGTCACCACGAGATCGGCGCCGGTGGCAGCCAGATCCGCAGCCTTGCGGCGACCCAGTTCATCGGATAATTCCGGATACCGCAATCCCCAGGCGCCCCCACTTCCGCAACAGACTTCCGGCTCGATTGGTTCGACGATTTCCAGACCCGGAATGGCGGTCAGCAGCATCCGTGGTTCATCGACGATGCCCTGACCGTGCCGCGCGTGACAGGGATCGTGGTAGGCGACCCTGAGGGGAACCGACCCCAGGGGAGGCAGGTCCAACCCAGCCAACAGGACCACCGCGTCCACCACTCCGGTTCGAAATTCATCACCGTATTCCTTGAGCTCATGACTGCAGCCGGCGGCCTCGGCCACGATGACCGTTCCCTCATTGAGAGCTCCGGCGAAGACATCCCGATTACGACGCCTCAAGTCAGCTGACCGACCGGGTCGACCCGTGTGTGTGGCGAGGGCTCCGCAACAATCCTGAGCAGCCGGTTCTTCGAGACGGCATCCGGAAGCCGACAGCAGATCCCGAAACCGGCGCGAAGTGTCGGACAACAGGCCGGAGTTGGCGCAACCCCGGAAAAAGGCCACCCTTGGTCCGGCGGAAGGGTTGTCGGATGCGCCCAACGCCACATCATGGGGTAATCCGTTGCGCCGTTGTGTCTCGCGGCCGCAAAGACCATCCAACATCCTTACCAGTTCCGCGTCCGAGCGGGGGGACGTGGGCAACGAACCCAACAAACGGACCAGGCGGCCGGTCCCCGCCGGACCCCGATCCAATCTCCGCCGCCAGGTCTTGCCCGCAACCAACGTCAACACGCCCCGAACCAGACCCGCGACCTGTGACAGGAATTCAAGGAAACCCGGCTGATCCATCCGGCGCAGGACGGCACCCGGAACAGCGGGAACAGGCAGGTCCAACCGATGCGGGGGAATCTCAGCGGCCCGCAATTGCCCGTATTCCAGGAGAGAAAACGGCACCCCGCTGGGACAGGCTGTCTCGCAGGCCCGGCAACCTATGCACTCATCGAAGGCCTGCAAAAAAGCGTTGGGTGTCGCGTTCGTGTCCGTTTCCGTACCGGAAGACCGGATCATTTCACCCAACAGAAGGAGCCGCCCACGAGGGGACTGCACCTCGTTACCGGTGGCCAGCCAAGTCGCGCAATGGGGCAGGCACAAACCGCACTGAACGCACTGCCGCAAGAGTTCGTCGAGATGATTCAATTCCGTGATGGGTGAATGTGCGCGCGGGTCAGCCATCCCGGCCCTCCATCCACTCCGGCGTTTCCAGTGCCGCGGAAGGGTCGAAAAGAGTTTTCATCCTGATCAGGAAATCGAAAGGCACTCCCTCGGCCGGGGCGACAGGCGGCTGCACCCGGCCTCCCGAGTAGAACCGGTCGGCATGCCAGCCCGGGTGGGATGTTTCCGGGTCGGGAGACCAGATGAGACGGGGTGTCGATTGCCAGATCAAACGCCCCATTCCGGCCGGACGGAAACCCGCGCCCGGTTCCTGATCGGGCAACCTGCACAGGAAGGTCCAATCACTCGAGTTCAGGGCCCAGCCGGGTATCAATTCGGCCTTCAATATTTCTGTTGCCCGGTTGAATGGCAGTTCGATGTGCTCAGCGGGTGTGCCCAGGAGATTGGCCAGATCTTCCCCGATCTGACCCAGATCCCAGGGTCGGCTCCGTCCCGGAATCAGAACAACCACCGACCCGGTCCCGGCATCGACAATCATCATCGGCCCGCCCAGGCTGCCGTGGCGACCGGTCAGATACTCCACCAACCGCTCCAGGAGAGTGACCTCCTGCTGCTCATCCGAGGGTAATTGGAACCGCCAGTAACCCAGGCTTTCGGGAACCGGCCGAAGCTGGAAAGTTACCGCCCGTGGTTGAGCCCACACCCGGCCCGACCCGCACAGCATGTGGACCAGGTCGTACCCCGCCACGTTCTTGAACACCGGAGCCCCGGCGTGGAAAAGGCGCCCGTCGCCCGTCTCGGCCCATAACTCCAACAGGAAATCCCGCGCGGTGCCGGCGGGACAAAGTGCCGGACCGGTCAGCAATTCCGCCACCAGGTTCCCAACGGTGGTTCCCCGGCCCAGGCCCATACCCTCATCCCCGGCAAGTGCCCCCACCGGGATCCAGAAGCCACGCTCCAACGCGGTCTGTTGGAGTTGCGCCAGGGAAGCATCCGCCGGAGCGCTCACCGTCAGGTTCGCCCAGTGGAAATCGATTTCAGCCGGGACGGGTTTGAGGGCAGCAAAATCGGCATCGGCCGGAGGATGCAGTTTCCCCGGATTGAGAATTTTGTCCGGGTCGAAGATGTCCTTGATCCCGCGCTGCAGACGCGCGGTTTCTCGGTCGAGCTGCCAGGGCAGCACATGGAGTTTTTCGATTCCCACGCCGTGCTCCCCGGTGACACTGCCGTCCCGATCCAAAGCCGCCCTTATGATGGCGTCGGCCGCGGCGTGGGCACGGCGCGTCTGGTCGGGATCCCGCTCGTCATAGTGCACCCCGGGATGAAGATTCCCGTCGCCGGCGTGAAAGGTGGTGGCGATCTCGACGCCGTGTTGGACCTTGATGACCTGGATCTCCCGGACAAGACCGGGCAATTCGCCCAGAGGCACAACCACGTCCATGGTCACGTAATTGGGTGCCAGGCGGCCCACCGCGCCGAAGGCTTTCTTGCGGCACTTCCAGAGTTCGTCGCGTTCGGAGTCGTCGGCGGCGCGCCTGACTTCGCTTGCTCCGTGCCTCTCCATAAAACCGCCGGCCCGACCGGAATCCTCCGCCACCGCCTCAGGTTGGCCCGCGAATTCGATGATCATCGCCACGGCGACATCCGTGGGAAAACCGAAGCCGAACGCTTCCTCCACCGCCAGGAGCATGGCCTGATCCACCATCTCCACCGCCACCGGAGCCAGACCTTCGCCCAACAGGCCGACCACGGCGCCCGCCGCGTCCTCGAGATCGGGGAAAAAGGCCAGGAGAGTGGCCACCTCCGCGGGGTCGACCACGAGTTTGAGATCGGCGGAAGTCACCAACCCCAGAGTGCCCTCGCTGCCGCACAACAGGGACACAAGATCGAGCCCCCGTTCAGCTGGTACTGCCCGCCCGGTGTTAAAAGCCCGACCGGCGGAATCGGACCAATCCAGACTCACCAGATGCTGCAGGGTAACACCATGGCGCAGACAGTGGGGACCACCCGCGTTTTCAGCGATGTTGCCGCCGATACTGGCGGCCGACTGGCTTGACGGATCGGGAGCGAAATGCAGGCCCGAAGGGGAAGCGTGCCGGGAAACACCATCGTTCAGCACTCCGGGCTGAACCCTGACTCTGCGCTGGATGGAATCCACGGGGCCCAGATCCCTCAGTCGGGAAGTTCCCACGACGAGGGCACCATGGCCGGGAACCGCGCCACCACTCAGCCCGGTTCCGGTGCCACGGCAAACCACCGGCACACCGACGGTCCGACATAACCCGACAACCCGGCGAAGTTGGGATTCATCACGAGGAAGCGCGACGGCAAGCGGGCGACCCAGCGTCAGATGCGACGCGTCCCGGGAGTAAACAAACCGGGCGGCATCATCCGTGAGGAGACCGTCGTCACCCAGGATTTCGCGGAGTCCGGACAGAAAAGCCTTAGGGTTATTCCGTTCCTGACCCGGCATGCCTTCAGCTCCCGTGCAAAGGATTGCCGGCGGCAGCCTGGACAGCCTCGCCCAACGCTTCACTGAGCGAGGGATGTGGGTGGATGACTTCGCTCCAGCGTTCCACATCCGCGTCAAAACCCATGGCCGTCGCCGCGCCGCTGATCAATTCGGTGACCCGGGGACCCACCATGTGCACACCCAGGACCTCGCCGGTTTCAGCCTCGCTGACCACTTTGACAAACCCGTGCGGCTCGTTGAGGATGGACGCCTTGCCCAGCGCCGAAAAAGGGAAACGTCCGGTCCTGGCCTGGTAACCCGCTTCGATGGCGGCGGCTTCGGTCAAACCGACTGAAGCCACCTCGGGGTTGCTGTAGGTGCAGGAAGGGACCCGTCCGTACCGGATGGGATGCACAACCCGACCGGCCGCGTGTCCGGCAGCAACCAGGGCCTCGTGGCTCGCCACATGGGCCAACTGGGCGGTGGGAACGATGTCGCCGATGGCATACAGGCCGGGCGTCGAGGTTTCCATGAATCCATCGGTCTGGATGAAACCGCGTTTATCCCGAACCACCTCGACCGTATCGAGTCCCAGATCGTTGGTGGCCGGGCGGCGGCCCACGGCGACCAACAGGCATTCGGAATCCACTTCCTCGGAAACGCCGTCGTCGACCTGTTCCAGGACACAACGGATTCCGTCAGCGGCTTCCTGCACGTCACGAGCCTTGCACCCGGCGCGCACGGTCATCCCCTGGCGTTTGAGGGCCCTGGCAACTTCTTCACTGCAGTCGGGGTCTTCGACAGGAAGAACCCTGTCCATCAATTCCACCAGGGTGACCCGGCAACCGAAGCTCTGCATGACGCCGGCCAGTTCCACTCCGACGGCACCGGCGCCGAGAACAACCATGGACGCCGGAACATGGTCGATCTCCAGCAGATGGTCGCTGGTCAAAACCCGTTTCCCGTCGGGGATGATGCCCGGCAGCCCGGCGGCGTACGAACCGGTGGCCAGAATGATTTTGGGGGCGGTCAACTCACGGCGGTCGGCGGATGTTTCGATGCTGACGCGACCTGGCCCATCCAGACGACCGGTGCCCTGAATGACCGTGACACCGGCCTGCTGCATCAACAGGTCGACGCCCTTGGCGCCCTTGATCGTGGCCATCTCCTTGCGCTTCTGCACCCGGGCCCAGTCGAAAGCGGCTCCATCGACACTGATACCGAAGGCTTTCGAGCCCTTGCGGCACAGGCGCCAGACTTCCGCCGCGTGGATCAAGGCCTTGGTGGGAATGCATCCCCGCAACAGGCAGGTCCCGCCCAACCGGTTTTCTTTTTCAATCAGGGCCGTATTCAGCCCGAGTTGGGCGCCACGCCGGGCGGCGACATATCCCCCCGGTCCGGCGCCAATCACGATGAGATCGAAGTTATCCGACATGTTTCAAACTCCACTGAATATTACCTGTCGGCTGACAGGTCGGACTCCGTTTTGCGGAAGGACAACAATTTCCCGGGCAGCCGGCCCACGGCCGCGAAACCGTCTTCGGCCAGGGCCGCGGTGGTGGGCAGCAGGACAGTAGTCAGGAACGCGCTTACGAACAACCCACCCATGATCACCAGCGCCATGGAGTAGTAGTAGACACCACCCAGGGAGGGCTTCGAAACAGCGATGGGAACCAGACCGATCAGAGTGGTCACCGCCGTCATCAGGATGGGCCGCAACCGCTCGCGACCACCGCGCAACATCGCTTCGGTCCTGTCCATGCCCGCGCGCCGATACTGATTGATGTGTTCGAGCATGACAATACCATTGTTGACCACGATACCGATCAAAAGAAGCAGTCCGATGGCCGCCGGCTGATCGAAGGAAGTTCCCGTGACGTAGAGGGTCCAGATGGCTCCCGAAAGGGCGAAGGGCAGGGAGACCATCAGGGCCAGGGCCTGCCTGACTGACTCGAACAGTCCGGCCATGACCGCGAAGACCAGCATCAGCGCCAGCAGCAGGTTGGTCAAAAACTCGCGGGACTGCTCCTTCTGGCGGGCCTCCCATTGCCCGAAGGTCCATCGGTAACCGTAGGGAAATTCCATTTCCCCGAGCGCCGCTTCCACCTGGGGAATGTATTGTTCGCGTGTCCCGTCCTGGTATTTGGCGGTGACCCAGACACTGGTCAACCGGTTGTCGCGCTGGATGCTCTCCCGGCCCGGCACCTGGTTCAGGGAAGCCACCGCCGCCAATGGCACCTTCTGCCCCCCGGGCGTGTGCATGACCAGGTTCTGGAGCTGGTCCAGGGTCTCGACTTCCTGTTCGTCCAGGGTCAGACGCATCTCGCGCTCCCCTTCGGCGGTCCGGAACCGCTGCAGCCGACGACCGCGGTACGTCAATCCAACCACCTGGGAAACCTGGTCGCCGGTTACATCGTACCGGGCGGCCAGATCCCGGTCCGGTTCGATGTGAAGTTCCTGCTGGGCCTCGGCATGTCGTGTTTCGACATCGACCAGACCAGGGATGTTCTCGATCCTCAGGATAGCCTCTTCGGCGAGCCCCAACAGAACCTCGGTATCCTCCCCAACCAGTTGGAAGGCCACACGATCGCGGCCGCGATGCCGCCGCCAACCCATGCTGTTCTCTTGGACATTGAGCTTGAGTCCCGCTATTTCCGGCAACAATCCGCGCAATATGCCCCGCACCTGGTTGATGTTTTCATCGTTGGCCTCACCCTCCGTGAGGTAGATCCGTGTCAGGGTGAAACGATCGCTCCAGAAGCTGTAGATCGAGCGGGCCATAAGTTCCTGGCGATGGGGTTCGAGGGTCTTTTCGACCCGCGTGACGAACTCCTCCTTGCGTTCCAGGCTCATCTCTTCGCTGAACTCATAACGGATCTGCACGAAGAGCTCGGCCTGGCTCGGGTCGAAATTCATGTCCACCCGCTGGTAGGGAAAGACGGCGGAACCTATGACCGCCAGGCCGATCACGGGACTGAGCCACCGGTGACGCAGACTGGTGGACAGCAGGTTGTGGTAACCCTCCTCCAGCCGCAACATGATCTTTCCCTTGGGCCGGGGCTTGGACTTGATGTACCACGAAGTGGCCAACGGGATGAGCGTCTGGCTGATGAAAAGGGAAGCCAGCAGTGTCAGACAGACGGTGATGCCCAATTCCTTGAGGTAGAGGTTCATCTCGCTGGGCTTGTTGAAAATCAGCGGGATGAAAACGATGACCGAAGTGAGGGTCGCGGCCACCACCGCGGTGGTAACTTCACGGGCGCCCAGAAGGGCGGCGGTCTTGCGGTCGGCGCCCATTTCGCGGTGGCGGAAAATGTTCTCCATCACCACCACGGCGTTGTCCACCAGCATGCCGATGCCGACGATCAGCCCGAGCAGCGTCAAGGTGTTGAGGGATTTCCCCTGGGCCCACACGATCCCGCAGGTCACGACAAGCGAGAAGGGGATACAGCTGACAGCCACCAGTGTGGTCGATACTCGCCGCAAAAAACCGAAGAGAACCATGGCTGCCAGGATCGAACCGAAGATCCCCGTGAAAGTCAGATCCTTCAGGGTCTTGCGGATTTCCTGGCCCTGGCTGAACCAGATCAGGAAGTTGACGCCTTCCAGTTCGGGATCGTCGTTCATGCCGGCGATGGCCGCTTCCAGGGCATCGCAGACCTGCACCGTGTTGGCCTTCGATTCCTGTGTCACGGTGACGCCGATGGCGAAGTGCCCGTCGAGATGACGGCCGTACTCCAGGGGCGGTTCCTGGTAGACCACGTCGGCCACATCGGACAGACGCAGACCATCGGCGCGCAGCGGCAGGTTGCTGATTTCCTCGACGGTGCCGAAGGTGCCGATTGTGCGCAGGGTCCAGCGGGAATCGTCCGTGGCTATTTTCCCCAGGGATTGATCGAAATTGCTCGTGCGCAGCACCCGAGCCACATCCCGGATGTCGACACCGTGCAGTTCAAGATCGGCCACCCTCAGATTGACCCGCACTTCCCGGGGATTCACACCGTCCAGACGAACCTGGGCCACACCGGCCACTCTTTCCAGAGGCCGGATGATCTTTCTCTCCAGCAGGTCGTAGCTTTCGCTGAGGTCGAGCGGTGAACTGAGGCGCCCCTCGATGATCGGCTGGTCGGCATCGCGTGAATCCCAGTTGGTCGAGACCTGGATGTCGCCGATATCATCTGGCAGTTCCCCCCGGATGCGGTCGATGCGCTCCCAAACTTCCACCCGGGCCATGTGCATGTCCATGTCCCAACCGAATTCCAACCGGATGCGGCCGCCGTCGCTGCCGCAGCGGGACCACATGCTTTGCAGTCCGCGAACACTTCCGACCGCGTCCTCGACAGGACGGACGATCATGCGCTCCACCTGCTCGGGCGAGGCGTTGTTGTAGGGCAGATTTATAAAAAGTTCGGGTTCGGTGATGTCGGGCATAAAGGCCAGCGGAAGCCGGTTCAGGGCCACGACGCCCAACACCACGATGCTCACCAGCACCATCAGTGTGGTCACGGGCCTTTTGATGGCCAGTTCGGGAAGCGTCATGCCCGGTTTCCTCTCAGTCCTCGTTGCTCAACCGCGACGGCACCAGCAGATAGGCCGCGGGAATGACCACCAGGGTCAGCAGGGTGCTCAGGGCCAGTCCGCTCGCGACGGTGATGGCCAGGGGCGAGCGCAGTTCCGCGCCCTCACCCCAGGACAGGGCCATGGGCATCAGGCCGAGGATGGTCGTCAGGGTCGTCATCAGGATCGGTCGCAGGCGAATGTGCCCGGCCCGGATCACCGCGTCGCGTTTGGCAACACCGGCGCGACGAAGACGGTTGATGGTGTCGATGAGCACGATGGCGTTGTTAACCACGATGCCCACCAGCATCACCGTTCCGATCAGCACAATGACGGTGATCGGGGTCGAGGTCGCCAACAGCCCGGCCACCACGCCGATCAACGCCAGCGGAATGGTGAACAGGACCAGGAAGGGGTGCAGGAAGGACTCGAAAGTCGCCGCCATGACCAGGTACACCAAAAAGATGGCCAGGATGATGGCGAAGCGCAGGCTGTTGAAACTGACCTGCATTTCCTTGTTCTGCCCGCCCAGGTCAAGGGACAGGCCGGCTTCCGGAGGCATGGCAGCCAGCAGGCTTTTGACGTCCGCGATGGCCGCCCCGAGACCGCGCCCATCCAGGTTGGCCGATACCACGGCCGCGCGTTGCTGCTGCAGGCGGTGGATTTCCGCGGGGCCCCGGTCCTCGGTCACCCGGGCCACCGACAGCAACCGAATGGGCTCGCCGTCCGGTCCCGGCAGAATGAGATTGCGCACGTCGTTTACCGATTGCCGGTCACTCTGACGGTTGCGGATGCGAATGTCGATCTGGCGATCCTGCTCCTTGAACCGTGTGGGCACCACACCCAGAACCCTGTTCTTCAGGGTTTCGGACAGCACGCCCATGTCCAGGCCCAGTGCGGCCAGCCTCTCCCGGTTAAACACGACCTGAAGTTCGGGATTGCCCGCTTCCAGGGAGGACCGCACGTCGACCAGGCCCGGAACCGCGTTCAGTCTGTTGGCCAATTCAAGGGAATGGGAACGCAGCAGATCGAGGTCGTCACCGAAAATGAGCACTTCGACAGGTGTTTTGAGACTGAAGTACGAGGGACGACCGAACTTGATCTCCAGATCGGGAAGTGTGGAGAATTTCCGGCGCAGGCGTTCGGCAACCGCCAACTCCCCTTCGCTGTCGGACCGATCCTTCATCACCAGGTTCAGCTGGCCCAGATTTTCGGCCTTGGTGTTCAGGGACATTCCGCCGGATACCAACCGGCTGCCCACCGTCGCATAGTAGCGGTCCACCGCGGTTTCGGATCCGGCCGCGGCCTCCATCATCTTGACGGAACGGTCAGTGGCTGCCAGAGAGGCGCCTTCGGGGAGTTTGACCTCGAAAAAGAACTCGCCCTCACTGAGTTGGGGGATGAGTTCGGTACCCAAAAGTCCCACCGCCCATAGCGCGACGAAAAACAGTCCGAAGCCGATACCCAGGGTGAGAGGTTTGAATCTCAGCGCGCCTTTCAACAGACGGTCGTAAAGGGCCGAGAACCAGCCCAGGGTTTGATCGGGGGCTGGCTGGGCCAGATTAGTTTCCGGTGTGGCTTCTTCGAGCGCCTCGAACTCCTTGCCCGGCCGGGGCAACCGACCACCGGCCGCGCTCAGCATGGGGATCACCGTCACCGCGACAACCAGGGAGGCCAGGATACTGAAGGTCACCGTCAGCGCCTGATCCCTGAAGAGCTGCCCGGCCACGCCTTCCACGAACACGATGGGCAGGAACACGGCCACCGTGGTCAGGGTGGACGCCACCACCGCGCCCCCCACCTCACTGGTGCCGTTGACCGCCGCGGCGAAAAGGGATTGGCCATCCTTCCTCTTGCGGAAGATGGACTCCAGAACCACGATCGAATTGTCCACCAGCATGCCGATGCCCAGTGTCAAACCGCCCAAAGACATGATGTTCAGGGAGATGTCCATCTTGTACATGGCGATGAAGGTGGCGATCACCGAGATGGGAATCGAAGAGGCGATGATCAACGTGCTGCGCCCATCCCGCAAAAAGAGGAACAGGACACCGATGGCCAGCACCCCGCCGATCAACGCGGCGTTGCGCACTTCGTTCACGGCCTGCTGGATGAAATGGGATTGATCGAACAGAACCGTCAGTGACGCGCCGTCAGGCAGTTTGCCGTCCTGCCATTCGGCGATCCGTTCCCGCAGACGGCGGGCCACCGTCACGGTGTTGGCATCGCCCTCCTTGTAGAATGATATCTCCACCGACTCACGCCCGTTCACCCGCGTGATCTCTTCGCGCTCCTTGCTGCCCCACCGGACAGTCGCCACGTCGCCCAGACGCACCGAAGCCCCGTCGGCGTGGACGATGATCAGGTCGGCGATCTCCTCGACATCCTGGAATTCATTGAGGGTCCGGATGAGATACTGGCTATCCGGTCCGCGAAGGGCCCCGCCGGGCAGGTTCACGTTGCTCACACCCACTACCTGACGGATCCGGTCGATGGTGATACCGAGGGCGGCCAGCCGCTCCTGGTCCACCTCGATCTGGATTTCCTCCTCGAGCCCGCCCTTGATCCCCGCCGCGGCCACACCCTTGACCGTTTCGAAATCCTGCTTGATCTGCCGGTCCGCCAGACGGCGCAATGTGGTCAGGTCATCGTCGCCGGCCAGGGCCAGCCTGATGATCGGATCCAGGCTGGGATCGAAACGCAGAACAACCGGGTCGGTGGCCTCTTCGGGCATGATCAGGCGATCGAGTTTTTCCCGGACCTCCATGGACAGCAGGTCCATGTCCGCCCCCCACTCGAACTCCAGGGTGACTTCGGAGATGCCCGCGCGCGAAACCGAGTGGATGGTCTGCAATCCGCGCAAAACACCCACTGCTTCCTCGACCGGACGGGTGACCAGGTTTTCCACTTCCTGGGGCGCGGTGTCGGGAAACTCGGTCTGCACGGTGATGGAGGGATAGGTGATGTCCGGAAACAATTCGAGGGAAAGACGGTTGTATCCGACCAGGCCAAAGGCGATGACGGCCAGAGCCGTCATGACCACGCTGACCCGCCGCCGGACCGCCAGACTGACTATCCCCCGCATCAGCGACCCGCCCCCGTCTCGTCCTCGAGGATCTTGACCGGCGACCCGTTCTTCAGGGAACGTTGACCCTTGACCACGACCTGTTCACCCACCGCAAGACCCGACAGAACCTGGGCGTGGTCGTCATCGGTGAATCCGATTTCGACGATGCGCCGTTCGGCAGTGGGTATTTCATCCCGGGTCAGGGTGTAGACCACGGACTCACCCTTGTCCGACAGGACCGCGATCCTCGGCACCAGTGTCACGTCGTCACGCTTCTCGGTCACGATCTGAACCTGCGCGAAATCCCCCGGTCGGGTTCCCGTGGGATATCCCGTCACCTCGACGGTGAGCTTGATGGTCCCGCTGGCGGGATCAATGACGGGACTGATCAGTTTGATCCGGCCGGTCAACCGGGCTCCGCTGCTGTCCAGGGCCAGATTGACCTCCTGGTTCCGCTGCAGCTTGTTGAATTCACGGCTGGGCACATGGACCCGTGCCAGCAGGGGATCAAAATCCGCCATGACCATCACCGGGTCCCCGACCATGAGATTTTGCCCCACATCCACCAGCCGACTGGTGACCTGGCCGCTGAAAGGCGCCGTCACGGTCGTGTAGGAAAGGGCGAGCCTCGCGAGTCCCTCGTTGGCCTCGGCACTGGCCAATTCGCTGCGGACGGCCTGGTATTCCTCTTCGGTGGCCAGTTCCTCTTCCATCATCTTTTCCATCCGCTCGTAGCGGGATCGCAGATTGGCCGTGGTCGCGGCGGCCTGCTCCAGACGGTAGCGGTATTCGTCGTTGTCCACCTTCAACAGAGGATCCCCAACCGTGACATGGTCTCCTTCTTCTGCCAGGAGGGTCTGAACCACTCCTGTCACCCGGGCCAGGATCTGGGCCTCTTTTTCGGCCTCGAGGGTGGATGTGGCCCGGTAGTAACTGGAAATGGAACCGTTGACCGCGCTGGTCACGGCGACCGGAATGGCGGGCTGACTGGGCCGCTTCCCTTCGGGACGCCCCTGGCCGTGCTGGCCGCCACCAGGCCCCTGGGCAGTCTGCTGGTCTGCCGCATCCCCGCAACCGGTTGCCGCCAGCAGGAGAAATGATGACGCGATCATCAGCCACACAGGGAAACCCCTTCGGCCGGCTTTTCGGTTCCAGGCCATTTTGCTCATGTCCTTTCGATTCCATCGGGTAGCGGAAATATCAGTCATCCGGACTGACCGGATCGGATTCATACGCACTTCAGCATACAAAGATTCCGGTATTTCCCATTTGCCGCAAGGTGAAACCGGGTTGTTGGATAATTGACTGCCGCAAAGCCACCTTTTACTATGGTGGTACATTAATTCCCAGTCCCTCTTTTCTTTACCGAAACGGGGCCGAATTCGTGCCCCCGGGAGGAACCATGAAGATAGCGGTATGTGTGAAACAGGTACCCGATTCGGAAACCAGGATCAATCTGGCCGCGCCCGCCGCGGAACTGGATCAATCCGGGTTCACCCGGGTCCTGAACCCCTACGACGCCTATGCAGTCGAAGAGGCCATCAAGATCAAGGAAGCCGGAGCCGAGATCGAAGTGACGGCCATCACCATCGGACCCGACACCGTCAAGGAAACCCTCAAGAAGGACTGCCTTGCCGTTGGCTGCGACAAGGCCGTGATCATCAACGATCCGGCCCTGGACGGGGCCGACGAAAGCGCCCTGGCCACGGTCCTGACCGCGGCCCTGGGACGCGATTCCTATGATCTGATACTGTTCGGCATCAAGGCCATCGACGATGACAGCGGCCAGATCGGAATCATGGTGGCCGAAAAGATGGGCCTGCCCCACGTGTCGACCATCACCCATCTGGAAATGGCTGAAGGATCCCTGACCGCGCACCGCGAAATCGAAGGCGGCAAGGAAGTCGTCACTGCTTCGTTACCCGCGGTTCTAACCTGCCAGAAGGGCCTGAACGAACCTCGCCTGCCGAGCCTGCCCAACATCATGAAGGCCGGCATGAAACCCATGGAGACCCTGACCTGCGCGGACCTGGGCATCGAGGTCCCGGCCAGCCTGGTCGAGATCAAGCTCTACTCCCCGCCGCCGTCGCGGGCCGAATGCAAACTGGTCGAGGCCGAAGAGCCGGCCGCCGCCGCCAAGGAACTGGCCCGTCTGCTTCATGAAGAAGCCAAGGTGATATAAGTCCCGCGTTTTCAACCCGGCCTACGGGCCGAGGGGAGTTTTGATATGCCGAACATTGCCGTATTCATCGAACAGCGGGACGGCGTCCTCAAGAAGGTCGCCTGGCAAATGATTAGTGAAGCCCGCCGGATAGCCGACGCCACCGATGGCGAAGTGTGGGGCGTTTTCCTGGGCACCGACGCGTCCGCCGCCGCCACCGAAGCCGGAAAGTACGGAGCCGACAAGGTCTTCTCCGCCTCCGGTGAGGAATTCAACCAGTACAACAGTGAAATCTACGGGACCGCCCTGGCTGCTTTCTGCAAGTCCGCAGGGCCGGACATCCTGCTCATCGGCTCGACGGCCATGGGCAAGGACCTCGGCCCCAAGGTCGCCGCCAAGCTGGAATGCGCGTGCATCAGCGACGCGGTGGGCCTCAAGTTCGATGGCGGTTGGGAAGTTCGACGACCCATTTTTGCCGGCAAGTGCTTTGCCGATGTCACGCCCAAGTCGGCCATGGCCGTGGTGGGAATCCGTCCCAACGCCTTCATCCTCGAGGAAAAGACCGCCCCGGGGGCCGGTGAGACCTTCGACGCGGGCACTGCCGGGATCGATCCCAAAGCCGTTGTCAAGAGCATCGAGGCCGGAGATGGCGGGAAAATCGAATTGACCGAGGCCGAGATCATCGTTTCCGGTGGCCGGGGCATCAAGGGTCCCGAAAACTACGAACTGATCGAGAAACTCGCCGACACCCTGGGCGCGGCCGCCGGCGCCAGCAGGGCCATCGTCGACGCCGGCTGGGTGGACTACTCCAACCAGGTCGGGCAGACCGGCAAGACCGTCGGCCCGAACCTGTACATCGCCTGCGGGATCAGCGGCGCCATCCAGCA
>JAGLCY010000060.1 GCA_023270185.1 Candidatus Krumholzibacteriia bacterium
CACCCGGCCGGATATTTCCAGGGGAATAGAAAAGGAGCCTCAGGTCGAGGCTCCTTATTTATTGCGGACTCTTCGTCGGGATCAGCCGCAGCCGTTGCACCCGCTGGAGCTGCAGTCGTCGGACGTCGAGCCCAGCTTGAGCATGTAACCGCGACGGTAGGATTCGTCGATGTAATCGATGGTCAGCCCACCGCTCTGCCGCACGATATCCGTCGTCTGGTTGTCCATGACGAATTTGATTCCGCTGTTTTCCACGACCGAGTCATCATCTTTAGGCTCATCCAGAGCCATGCCGATTGACGGACCGCCTCAGCCAAAACCCTGGACGAAAAGCCTGACGCCCTTGCCCTCGTGCTCTTCCCAGTCGAACCCGTCGAAGGCGGAGTTCGCACTTTCAGAAACGCTTATAAGATCTGCGTTGCTCACGTTTACCATCCCTTTTCTGTCATGCGGTCCGATTTGGCGCCGGGATTACAGTACACATCCCCGGTCACGACCGGCCGCAAAAAAACAACATAGCACACCAGAAATATGGGCATTTATGCCGAAATTATCAATATCTGGTGTTCAGGCAAAAAAATAGATTTCCATAAATTCGCAACTAATTAGTTCCATAATCGATGATGATTTTCATTTCCAAAGGTCGTAAACCATTCTGATTTTTACAGTTTTGTCATGTCCAGGTAGCCGGCGAGTTTCGGTCATAACCAGCTGAAATCCGGTTTCGGACACGGTGTAATGGCGAATCCGGCTCATGGTGTCCTGGCGGGTTTTCCACTCCATGACAAGGGTCCGATCCTGCCAGTGAGCTGTGGCGTTGGCCTCGCCCTGCTGGGTCCAGATGTTCATCCTGCGGCCGTCGGTGAATAATAGCCGGCTGATGTCCAACCCGTTGGTGACGTTGAGTTCGATACCGTCATGGAAGATTTCCATCCGGGAATATTCTTCCTGGATGCGGGCCAGACGTTGTTGAGCCTTCGCTTGCCGAGCCGGATCGGCGCCGGAGTTGCCCGTGCCCCTTCCTCGGTCTCCTCCGCCACCCATGCCGCCACCCATGCCGTCACCCTTTCCGCCACCCCTGCCGTCACCCTTTCCGCCTCCGCCCATGCTTTGTCCGCCGCCCATCGCTTCCCGCATGACGGCGGCCATGTCATCGCTGGCCTTCACGTTGAGGATCCAGTTACCGGTCAGGTTGGGCTGGGCTTGGTGGGAAATGTCGATCGCCAGGGTGTCCGGCACGGCACCGGTATTGGCCAAGGCGCTGGAAACAAACAGAAGGGAAACCGTCAGTACGATCATGGCGGCCCGGGTAACGGGCCGGTTTGATTCGGTCATTGTCGGGTACTCCTCGAGATTCGCGCGGGGGAATGGATTCACCCACCAAACGCGCGACCGACGTGTTTCCAGCGAAAAATCTCCAACCAATCTCAGGCGGCCTCGTCGGGCTCCATTTCATCGTAATCATCCCGCATGCCAAGGCGAACCTTGAAGTCGGTGACCAGGGAATATCCCACCGGAATCAGGACCAGGGTGATGAAGGTCGCGAACACGACGCCGAAACCCAGACTCGTGGCCATGGGGATCAGGAACTTGGCCTGCAGGCTTTTTTCCAGCAGCAGCGGTGTCAGGCCGGCGAATGTGGTCAGGGAGGTCAGCATGATCGGCCGGAAGCGCCGGATGCCCGATTCGACGACCGCTTGGTGGGCAGACATGCCATCGCGTCGGGCGCGGTTGATAAAATCGATCATGATCAGCGAGTCGTTGACCACCACACCGGTCAGGGCGACCGCCCCGAACATACTGATCAATGTCAGGTCCATACCCATCAGGATGTGGCCCCACATGGCGCCGACCAGACCGAAGGGGATGGCCGACATGACGATGACCGGCTGGATGTAGGATTTGAAGAGCACTGCCAGCAGGACGTAGATCATCAGAACCGCCAGGGCGAAACCGGTCTTGAGGCTGCCCATGGCCTCGGCCTGTTGCTTCTGTTCACCTTCCATGCTGTAGCGTAGTCCCGGATGGGAGGCCATGAGGTTGGGAAGGATTTCATCGCGCAGGATGCCGTTGACTTCGTCGGCGTTGGTGAACTGCTGGTCCACATCGCTGGTGACCGAGACGATCCGCTGCCGGTCCGCCCGTTCGATGGTGGCGAAACCACGGCCGATCTCGACGGTGGCCACCCGGCTGAAGGGGACTTCGTCACCGGCCGGCGTGCGAACACGCATGGATTCGATGTTGCCCAGGGATCGCCTCTCGTTTTCGGGATAGCGGATCATGACCTTGACCTCATCCCGGCCCCGCTGGATGCGCATGGCCTCGTCGCCATAGAAACCGCGTCGGACCTGGCGAGCCAGATCAGCCAGGGTCAGACCCAGGGTTCGGGCTTCGGGCTTGAGGTTGAGTTTCACCTCGACCTTTCCCTCGCGGAAGCTGTCGGCGATGTCGATCACGCCGGGAAACTCGGCCAACTGGACCTTGAGTTCCTGTGCCGCGACCAGCAGGTCGTCCGTGTCGTGTGAAGACAGTTGTACGAAGATCGCGTCGCCACCCTGGAACAGGTTGGCGCTGAAGGTAACGGAAACCGCCCCGGTCACCGGTCCGCACAGTTCCCGCCAACGGCGGGCCATCTCGGGGCTGGGAATGTTGCGGATCTCGGCCTTCATGAGCTCGGCATTGACCTCCACCAGATGGGCTCCCCGAGCCGATGTGCCTCCTGATCCTCCGGCGGG
>JAGLCY010000061.1 GCA_023270185.1 Candidatus Krumholzibacteriia bacterium
AGGGCGTCGGCCATGGTCACGTCCGGGGTGGTTTCCCGGGATTGGCCGGCCCATCCTTCCGGTACTTCGGCTTCCTGTTCGGGACGCGCGTAGTCGGGGCCAACGCTGCAGCCGGTCAAAAGCAGCAGGAAAGCCACAAGCACGAGGGACCGGATCATCATGGGGTTACCTCCGGGTACATACCATCGATGGCGGCGGTGGAAAATCGGATGATGTGTTCGGTGACCTGTTCAGAGTATTCCGACAGGGAAAAACCGAGGGGGGGGAAAGCTCGAAGCATGATCTGAAGGGATTCGGGATCAGATTCCAAGTCCTGCCTCTTTTGCCAGCGCATGATGAAGTGATGGATCTGGCCCACGATGCTGGCGCTGATCCAACTTAACTGCTCCTGCTTTAGCCCTGGCCGGGCGGCAATGATCGCCCGGGAAAACGACCCATAAACCGGTGCGACCATTTCCTTGAAAAAGGTCCCGGCCATGTGAGAGTGGCCGGGCTGCATCTGGCGGGCCATCAGGGACAGGAAACTCGCACTGCCCGGGCCCGCCAACGCGCCTTCCATGTGCTGCCGGACCAGGATCCCGATCACCTGGTCCACACCGGGATGACCGTCGGTCTCGGTCAGAAGGTCGTCCAGGGCGGCAAGTGTTTTGTCCCGCTGGATCACGAATCGGCGCAGAATGACCTCGTGAAACAGGTTCTCTTTCCCCTGGAAATGATAGTTGACCGCGGCCACGTTGACCTCGGCGGCGGCAGCCAATTCCCGAATGGACACATTTTCGAAGCCTTTTTCAGCAAAAAGGCTCTCGGCGGCGTCGAGGAGTCGGCATTTGGTGGATTGGCGATCTTCGGTCAAGAGATCCTCCTTGATAAACTGTATCGACCGTTTGCAACGATCGATTTAAACAAACACATTAAACAGATGTTTGAATATTGTCAAGGGTTAAGGTTGGATGTGGTAGTTGAGCCCGTATTTTCTTAGAATGTTCGGACATACATTCGCTGTTTTTCCTCTCACCGGAGATTGTCATGCCCAAACCCGATGCGCCCAAACGTCATTTTACTCCCGCTCTGTTCCAATTCATGCGTGATCTGGAGGCCAACAACAACCGCGACTGGTTTGCCGTCAACAAGGAGCGCTACCTGGCGGATCTGCGGGATCCCGCCCTGGATTTTGTTGTGGATTTCGGGTCCCGGTTGGTGAAGATCAGTCCCAACTTTTTGGCTGACCCAAGGCCCAACGGGGGTGCCTTGTTCCGAATATACCGGGACATCAGGTTCTCGAAGGACAAGCGACCCTACAAGGATCATACGGGCCTGCATTTCCGTCACCAGGCCGGCGAGAGTGCGCACACGCCGGGATTCTACCTGCATCTGCAACCCGGAAACTGTTTCGTGGGGGTGGGGTTGTGGCGGCCGGACAATCCGACCCTGAAACTGATCCGCGATGCCTTGGTGACCGATCCCGGCCTGTGGAAAAAAGCGGTGGGCGGAAAGAAATTTCGTGAGGTCTTCCAGGTGTCGGGCGAAAGCCTGAAGCGTCCGCCCAAGGGTTATGAGGCGGATCATCCCCTGATCGAGATCCTGAAAATGAAGGACTTCACCGCGTTCGCGCCACTGACCCAAAAGCAGGTGACGGCGCCGGGGTTCGTGGACGAATTCGCGGATCTTTGCAGGGTTGGGGGTGCGCTGGTGAAATTTGTCTGCGAGGCGATCGGGCAACCGTACTGATCGATCTCCCAACCATCAAAAAGCGGCCCCGAGGTTTTCACCCCGGGGCCGTTCTCGCGTTCTCCGTGTTGCCGATAGTCGGGACCGGCAAAACGCGAATTGGTTATAAAAACGAAACTGCCCTCTCATCACCCGAGACTGTGTGTCAAGCGGATGGACCCAAGTGGAAAGTGAGCAACACCGTGGAGACCGTCTAACCTGCTACCGAACCAATCCCCCTTGTCGGGTATTCAATCGGTATCCAGTCTCCCCAAACCATCGAAGCCGACCGGCCGTATTCATGAACACGACTGATCTCCCGATGGGTGGACATTGTAACACATAAGGAAAGATTTACCAACGGTCATATGTGAATTTCGGGATAAAATATTGCAGGAAATCAATAATCGATGATGCATCGTCCTGTCATTTCGGGTGGCTGGGGAATATTCAGCAGACGCAACATGGTGGGGGCGATGTCGGACAATCCGAAGTCCCCATTTTTCAACAGGTTGAATTTGTTCTCGAAGGCCTTGCCCGCCACTACGAAAGGTACCTTGTTGAGGGAATGCTGGGTTAGGACGGCTCCGTCGGGAGATAACATTTCATCACAATTCCCATGGTCAGCGGTCAACAGCCAGATCGTGCCCCGTTCGATGCTCGGCGGCATGATTTCTTCCAAAAGCCGGTCCAGAGTACGGAAAGCCTTTACGGCTGCTTCGTAAATCCCGGTGTGGCCGACCATGTCCCCGTTGGCGAAGTTGACGATCACCACGTCGAAATCGGATCCCTCGCAGGCTTCCTTAACGATGGCCGCCACTTCAGGTGCGCTCATTTCGGGTTGCAGATCGTAGGTCGCGACCTTGGGCGAAGGAACGAGCTTTCGTTCTTCG
Organism: Candidatus Krumholzibacteriia bacterium; assembly: GCA_023270185.1. GTDB lineage: Bacteria > Krumholzibacteriota > Krumholzibacteriia > LZORAL124-64-63 > LZORAL124-64-63 > JAGLCY01. Next base: position 2,601 of record JAGLCY010000061.1, read on the forward strand.
AACGGGTACGGATCTTCCCGGCCGCCGTTGAAGAAATAAGTAACGTGGGCGTATTTTTCAGTCTCGGCCGTGCGCAGGTTGCGGATGCCCTCGGCGGCGAAGATCTCGGCCAGTCCGTTGCGTGGCATTTCAGGGGTGTACATCACGGGCAGGTCCATGGACTGATCGTAGGGGGTCATGCACAGGTAGTTCACCCGGGGATGCCGGTCCATGGGAAATTCGGCGAAGCCATCCTGCATGAAGGCCCAGGTGAGTTCCCGCGCGCGGTCGGCGCGGAAATTCCAGAAGAAAACACTGTCCCCGTCGCTGATCGTCGCGGTTGGTGAACCGTCCGCCGCGGTAATGATGGTTGGTTCGACAAACTCGTCGGTAACATCCGCCGCGTAGGAAGCCTCGATGGCCTCCACCGGATCGTAGGCCGTGACCCCTTTGCCATCCACCAGCATGGTCCAGGCACGCGCCACCCGGTCCCAGCGTTTGTCCCGGTCCATGGCCCAGTAACGACCACAGACCGAGGCGACCTTGCCGGACCCGATTTCGGTCATCTTGTCCACGAGATCATTTACGTAATCCCGGCCGGCGTGTGGATCGGTATCGCGTCCGTCCAGGAAGGCGTGCACGAATATTTCCTTCAGGCCGGCTTTGGCGGCCTCGGCGATGATGCCATAGAGATGATTGGTGTGGGAATGAACGCCGCCCGGCGAAACCAGGCCCAAAAGATGCAGACGGCCGGTCCCCGCCCTGGCCCGATCGATGAATTTTCGCCAGGTTTCGAGGGTCGCGAATTCGCCGTCGTCGATGCTCCGGCCTATGCGGGCCAACTCCTGGTTGACCACGCGTCCGGCGCCGATGGTCAGATGGCCGACTTCGCTGTTGCCCATCTGTCCGTCGGGCAGGCCCACGTCAGGACCACAAGCTTCCAAAGTTGTGTGGGGATATCGTTCGAACAGGGAATTGTAGAAGGCGGGCTCGGCGCCGATGACGGCATTGCCGATCTCGCTGCCCGGTCCGGTGCGGTAACCGACTCCGTCGAGGATGCAGAGAACGACTCGGGGGTGGCGGGCGGATACGTCGGACATCGGTTATCTCCTCGATCAGTTTGGTGGCGGGTCAGTCCTGTTCCAGGGTCATTGTCGGCAGGGCCCAGAGCTCCACTTCGCCCAGGGCCATCAGGACCATCTCGGATAGATGATAAACATCCGCCGTGGGATCAGCTTCCCCGTTGGAAATATTTTCGGTCATCAGCAGGGTGCCGGCCTGCAGAACCGCCCGGGTAACCTCGGGTCCGGCCGGCAAAAACTGGGTCACCCTCAATTTACCCAACCGCACGATGTAGGCCATGGGGACTTCCGGGTGCAACAACTGGTCGGGGGCCAGCAGGATGCGCTTGCGCGTCCGTTCCAGCTTTTCAGCCAGCAGGGGCCGGGCCGAGAAAAAGTGGGCTTCCCGCCTAAGAGTCAGGAAACGTGATCCGGCCCCGGTCATCATCCCTCCCTCTCCTGCATATAGTCCATGATCTTGCTGGGCGGCAACTGGCGGGTGCTGGGGCCGAGACGGATGAAGAATTTTTCATCGTCGCCGTTCCTGAGGTACACGGGATCGGGGCAGCGATCGCAGTTGACCAGGAAGACCTGCTGATCAACCACCACGCGGAAACCACCGCTGATGTAACTCGCGAACTCCAGTCCCACATGCTGCTTGATCAGGTTGTCGAAGTGGAGCAGGAATTTGTCGTCGTTGGCGAAGGCATCGGTTTCCAGGCCCAGGATCTCGCCATCGTCCGCGACCCCGATCAACAGGAAGCCGCCGCTGGTGTTCAGGTAGGCCACCACGGATTTCAGCCAGGCCAATTCGATTTCCTTGCCCGGTTTTTTCGCGTGCAGGTTCCAACGCATGGTCGATTTGAACTCGACCTGGTTGCTTTCACCGTCGGCGATGAGTTTTTTCAGCGCGGTTTCGTCAGCGGGAGCGCGCCGTTTACGTCGGGCGAATCGCTGCCACTTGTTGCGGTAATCGAAGGCCAGGACGACCACCGCGACCATGGCCAGAACCAGCAGGCCGGCGAATAGGTAGGTTACTTTGCCGGTCACCGTTTCCAGGCGTCGGCTCAGGTCGTCCGCCGGCGCGATCAGGCCCAACTCACCCGGATCGGTGCCCTCCTCGGCCGGATAGAAAGTGCACCACAAGGATTGTCCCGCATGCCGGAATTGGAACGGAGTCTCAAAAGGCTGTTTTAGTCTTCCCCATTCCATGAGAGCAGCACCAATGACCGCGTGTTCGGGTAGTCCGGAAACGAGAAGCTCACCGCTATTTGCCATGTCGAGTTCGCGGCCGCCCTTGGGTGAAAGCCAGACGATATGGCCATCATCGTAGCGTCGAACCAGGATGCCGTTTTCGGTGATGGGAGCGGTGGCCGCGAAACGATCCAGGTCGTCTTTCAGCAGGCCCAGGGCCACGACCGTTCTGCCGATGGAACGGGCGGCGACCAGACCGTTGCGGCCGTCCCCGGGAAGCGGCCGGTATTCCGACCAGTGGATGGGATCACTTCCGGGTTTAGCACGGGCCCTGGAGTACCAGTCCTGATCCCGGCAGCCCTGGCCGGTCGAGTCGATTTTGCCGGCGACCCAGCCGTCGAGGGTCCTGACCTGGGTGAACACCGGGCCGGATTCAGGTACAACGTAAATTGTCGTCACCTGCAAGGTCGGATCCACCAGGGGGACCAAAAGCGATTTCAACGCGCGCGGGTCGCCGGGATCCAGCAGGCCCTCGGCTTCCCATTGTTCCATGGTGGCCAGGTGATTCCCGAAGGGAGTGAGGAAAACGAGGAACTGGGTGCGCGTGGTCTCGAGTTTCTGCTGCAGGATCTTGGCGTAGACCGACCGCTGCACCTTGAACTCCCGGATGGTGACATAGGCGGTGGCCGCAACCCCGATGATGATCAGCATCGTGACCGCCGTGATCAACGGTCGGGAGTTGCGGCGGCGCTGTATTGAAGAGACGACCATCAGGATCCTTCAACCTCCTGTGCTTCCAATGTGCGGGGCTCCGCTTCTTTGACGTAGCGGTCCAGCCAGGTCGTCGTTTCCCACAACAGATGCATGATGGATTCACGCGCCCGGTAGCCGTGGCTTTCGTGGGGCAGCATCACCAACCGCACGGTCGCGCCGTGACCCTTCAGGGCTCCGTACATGCGTTCACTTTGCATGGGGAAGGTGCCGGAGTTGTTGTCGGCTTCGCCGTGGACCAGCAGGATCGGTTCGTTGATCTTGTCCGCGTGCATGAAAGGCGACATCTGGAAGTAGATCTGCGGGGCTTCCCACAGGGTGCGCTCTTCGGACTGGAAACCGAAGGGTGTCAGGGTGCGGTTGTAGGCGCCGCTGCGCGGCAGGCCCAGGCGGAAAAGATCGCTGTGGGCCAGAAGATTCGCGGTCATGAAGGCACCGTAGCTATGGCCGCCGATGGCGATGCGGTCGCGGTCGGCCACACCGAGCTCGACCACCACGTCGATCGCCGCCTGGGCGCTGCTGACCAGCTGTTCGATGAAAGTGTCGTTGGGTTCAATTTCGCCTTCGCCGACGATGGGCATGGTCGGGTCGTCAAACACGGCGTAACCCTGGGTCAGGTACAGCATGGGCGATCCCCACCAGACGCGTGTGAAGCGGTAGGGGGAGTCGGTCACCTGACCGGCGTCCTTTTTGCTCTTGAACTCGGTGGG
>JAGLCY010000062.1 GCA_023270185.1 Candidatus Krumholzibacteriia bacterium
CGCTAAGAATCGAGATTTGCCAACATCACTTCGGCGATGTCCCGGGCCTTCAGACTTTCGCTGCGGTCGGTTTCCTTGATGGCATCGCCGAGCATGGTCAGACAGAAGGGACAGGCCGTGCAGACCTCGGCCGCGCCGGTGGCGGCCGCCTCGTCGATGCGATTGTGGTTGATCCGGGTGCCCAGATCCTCCTCCATGAACATCCGGCCGCCGCCGGCTCCACAGCAGAAACCTTCCCGATGGTTGCGGGGCATTTCCCTCTGTTCGATTCCGTCGATGGCCGACAACACTTCCCGCGGCGCGTCGTAGATATTGTTGTGACGGCCGAGATAGCAGGAATCGTGATAGGTGACGGCGACTTTCTCTGTCCCCTTCATTTTCAGACGTCCCTCACGGACCAGCTCAGCCAGCAGTTGGCTATGGTGAATGACTTCCACATCTTCCAACCCGAAATCGGGATATTCGTTGGCGATCATGTTGAAGCAGTGCGGGCAAGCGGTCAAAACCTTGCCCACCTTGTACTTCTGGAAGTTCGCGATGTTGGCCGGCGCCTGCATCTGGAACAGGTATTCGTGTCCCACCCGACGGGCGGGATCGCCGCAGCACAGCTCCTCGGTGCCCAGAACCGCGTAATCGACCCCGGCTGTGTTCAGCAAGGTGCAAAGGGCCCGCATCACATCGGAATTCCGGCTGTCGAAACTGCCCGAGCAACCAACGAACAACAGGTAGTCCGCCTGTCCTTTTTCCCGCATGAGCGGCACTTCGAGATCGCCGATCCAGTCCTCGCGGGCAGCGGAGCTGACGTTCCAGGGATTGCTGTTGTTCTCCAGACCCTTCAACGCTCCCTGCAGCACGGTGGGCACCTTGGCCTCCATCATGGTCAGGTAGCGCCTCTGGTCGATGATGTTCGGAATGTGGTCGATCATCACAGGACAACTGGAAACACACCAACCACAGGTCGTGCAGGCCCAGATGGCCTCTACATCGTTGACCTCACCGATCAGGGCGGGCCGCGTCATCGCTTCCACGGCCGCGGCCGCTTCGGCGGTTTTGCCCTGGGCCTTCAGCTTGCCCACGGCGACAAGATGGTCGGCCATCCCGTACGCCTGATCCCGTTCGTTGATGATGATGGAGCGCGGCTTGAGGGGCTTGTCCGTCAAGTTGGCCGGGCACATCTCATCGCAGCGGCCACACTCGGTGCAGGTGTACATGTCCAGGAATCGCCGCCAGGAGAAGTCTTCCAGACGTCCGACACCGAACACCTCACGGCCTTCGAACTCCATCTTTTCCAGAGCCGCGCTGGGCGTCAGGCGTCGCAGAAAAACGGCCGGCAAGGCCGTGATGACGTGAAAATGTTTGCCGAAGGGCAAAAAATTCAGGAAGGACAACAGCAGGACGATATGCAGCCAGAACATGGTATTGCCCCAGCCGGCCACCACGGATTCGGACTGACCCGAGAAAACCCCCGCGGCAATTGTCGATACCCACGCCCAGCCCTTCTCCGCATGCTCGGGCTGCTGGATGAAAAGAGCCGCGTCAGCCAGGAAGTCGGTCACCATCAGGGCGGCGATCCACAGCAGGACCACCAGGGCTTCAAAATTCAGATGCAGACGGCTCGGTTTGACGACCAACCGCCGCCAGATGGCATAAAAGACCGCGAGCAGCACCAGGATGGCAAAGGTGTCCTTGAACAGGGCATAGACCAACCCCAGATTCCCGCCCAGGAGCGGCAGATGGAAATCCGAAGCAAAGCCCCTGCCGACAAGAGTCACCGTCCGGGTGAAAACCACGAGGAAGCCGAAGAAGATGGTCACGTGCATCAGGCCGGCCCAACGCTTGTACAACAACCGTTGTTGACCGAAACCGATGATCATGAGGGATTTGAATCGCTCCCAGGGCCGGTCCGTCATTTTGAGGTTTTCGCCGGAGCGCATCAACCAGTAACGATCGGCCATGGTTCCGACGAACATGGACATGGACAGGAACAGGAGGATGGACATGAAAACCGGGTTCACGAGGACCCCTTCCTACTGGTTCTTGCCGGCCGGATTGTTCCCTGCCGGCATCTTACTGAATGGTCATTCAGCGAGGATAAGGCATGGGTCCCCTGAAGCCTAGAAAAAAAGGCAGGCCCTTACACGGGCCTGCCTTAGAAAAACTCTCGCGAGGAATTACTACCTGAACAGGACCTTGACTCCACCGAAAGTCGTGGCGGTGGCCGGAACCGCGGGATCGATCTGGATCAGGTCTCCGGTGCTGTGCCCGAACCCCAGATCCATGTTATCGAAACCGCGCACGTCCACATCCTGGAAGGTCACCGGCGTCGACCCGAAACCGTAGGCCGTGAAATGACAAACGGCGATGGTCAACGACTGGTCATTGGTTCCGTCAAGGATGGAGCTCGCGAAATGGATCGTGCCCGCCGGATCGACATCCGAGTGGTCGAAGAAGAAATAATCCAGCCCGGTCCCGGTATACCAGGGCCCGGGAGTGATGGCGTCGAGATGGAGCAGGGAAGAGTCAAAAGCCAGAACGACCTCCACGCCCTTGACAGCCAGCCCGGCGCAATCGATGGCGATGTCCACCGTGAAAATGAAGTCGTTGGGAATACTGATCGACGGATCCACAAAGATTTCCTGGGCGACGGCCGGAGTGAAGTCACCCAAGCTTATCACCGCTGCCATCAGAACCGCCAGAAGGCAAAAAAACCGACGCATACCAATCTCCCCGAGTCGCATCGGACCCGCACTATTACTGTATGAGGTACAAATGACCTGCAGAAAATACCCAACGCAGGTGACCTAATTATCTCGAACATTGAGTTTAACCGAAAAATCATGATTTTTAAAGCGATTTCTTCAAGTTATGATACAACTTGCGACTGACCCAAGCTCCATTCTCATTTGTTTACAACTTGGAGCTTGGGGGATAGATTTCCGTCATACCTTATGAATCCCCGATATGTCGGGCTAAAACCGGTTTTCCAGAAAGGGAACTCCATGAACGATACACGGAACCTCAACAATCCTCCCGATGAACTGGTGCAGGAGATACTGACCGGCATGAAACGCGTGGCGGTGGTTGGACTTTCGGCCAAGGAAGACCGGGCCAGCCACGGCATCGCCAGGTTCCTGGTCGGCCAGGGTTTGGAGGTCGTTGGCGTCAATCCGATGCTCAAAGAGGATGTCTTCGGAATCAAGGTCTATGATTCCCTGGCTGACGTGCCGGGACCGATCGATGTCGTGGACGTGTTCCGGCGCAGCGAAACCGTGCCGCCGGTGGTGGACGAAGCCATCGCCATGAAAACGGACGTGATCTGGATGCAGGAAGATGTCGTTCATGAAGAATCCGCCGCCAAGGCCCGCGCCGCCGGGATCGTCGTTATCCAGGACCGCTGCCTCTACAAGGAATGGCTGCGGCTGATGAATGGTTGATGTTGTGAATAATTTCAAGTCAGACACAATATTCCACAAGCCGTGCAACCTCGTCACAGGAGCCCTGGGTTTCGTGGGGCGGCACCTGGTGCGCGACCTCCTGATGGCCGGCCACCCGGTTGTGGGTTTGGACCTCCACCCAGCGGATGGCAACCTGCCCGCGACTCTGGGACCGTTCACCCTGGCCGGTCCCGCTGACGGCTGGCCCGAAGCCATGGTGTACCAAGCGGACTTCGGTCGCTTTTTCTATGTGCACTGTCCCCTGGAAGAGGCGGGAACCATCGCGCGATTGATGGACATGCTCCGGCCGGTCATGGTCTACCACCTGGCCGCCCAAAGCTCGGCGGCCGTTTCCTTCCGGAATCCAGGCGGCACCTTCGCCGCCAACATCCACGGCACCCTGAACCTGCTTGAAGCCGCGCGCGCGGTGCCGGACGCGGAGCGTCCCGCGATGTTGTCGGTCGGATCCTGCGAGGAATACGGACCCCATCCTGAAAGCGCCTACCCGCTTCGGGAAGACACGGCGCTGAACCCCCTTTCGCCCTACGGGGTAAGCAAGGTCGCCCAGACCCTGCTGTGCCGTCAATATGTCCGATCCTATGATCTGCCGGTGGTCATGGCCCGTTCCTTCAGCCACACCGGGCCCGGTCACGACACCCGGTTCGCCTTCCCTCATTTCGCTCACCAGATCGCCGCCGCCGAAGCCGGTGTCGGCCCGGCCGAGATACTCACCGGGGATCTTTCACCAGTGCGCGATTTTCTTGACGTGAGGGATGTGGTGACCGCTTACCGCCTCCTGCTGAAGGAAGGTCGCCCCGGGGATATTTATCATGTAAGCTCGGGGAAATCTTTGACGATAGGTCAGGGACTCGAGATATTGATTGGCGGCGCGAAAACACCAATCACCGTTCGAAGGGATCCGGACCTGAACAGGCCCTCGGACACACCGATCATGGTGGGCGACAACTCGAAACTGCGCCGGGATACCGGGTGGGAACCCGAGTGGGAAATCAACGACACCCTCATGGGCCTTCTGGACGAGGCCCGAAAGGAATTCCAATGATTCGAATCTGTATGGTCGGCACCGGTTACGTAGGCCTGGTATCCGGCGCCTGCATGGCCGATTTCGGTCACCGGGTGACCTGCGTGGACATCAACCAGGAACGCATCGAGGGACTGGTCAAGGGTGTCATTCCCTTTTACGAGCCGGGCCTCGACCGGCTCGTCCTGAAAAACGTGGACGAGCAGCGGTTGACGTTCACAACCAGTCTTGCTGAAGGCATCAAGGATGCCGACGTCGTTTTCATCGCGGTGCAGACGCCCATGTCCGAGTCCGGGGAAGCGGACCTGAAGTACGTCATGAAGGTCGGCGAGGAAATCGGTGAGCTGCTCGATCGCTACATGGTGATCGTCACCAAGAGCACCGTTCCGGTGGGCACCAATCGCGCTCTCGAAAAAATCATCCGCGCCAAGCTCACAACCGATGTGGAATTCGACATGGCCAGCAATCCCGAATTCCTGAGGGAAGGGTCCAGCATCGAGGACTTCATGCGTCCGGACCGGGTTGTCATCGGTGTGGATTCGGAACGTTCGGAAGAACTGATGCGCGAGATCTACCGTCCCCTGTACCTGAGCGACACGCCCATGGTCAAGACAGGCATCGAGACCGCCGAGCTGGTCAAGTACGCCTCCAACAGTTTCCTGGCAGTCAAGATCTCCTTCATCAACGAGATCGCGAAACTGGCCGAAGCCGTGGGCGCCGACGTGTTCGACGTGGCCAAGGCCATGGGCCTGGACAAGCGCATCGGGCGCAAGTTCCTCCATCCCGGCCTGGGCTTCGGAGGCAGCTGCCTGCCCAAGGACACCAACGCCATCGTCCACATCGCGGCAGAGGCCGGCAGCGAGATGTCCATCGTCAGGGCCGCCATAGAGGTGAACCGGAACATCCCCGGGCGAGCCATCGCCAAGGCCGAAAATCTTGTGGGCGACCTGACCGGCAAAACCATCGCCCTCTTGGGTCTGGCCTTCAAACCAAACACCGACGACATCCGCTCCGCCGCCAGTATCGAGCTGGTCAAGCTGCTGGAAGCCAAGGGTTGCAAGCTGAGGGTCCATGACCCGGCGGCCATGGAGAACTTCAAGCTTTTCCATCCTGATCTCACCTACTGCCAGTCCCCCTACGAAGCCTGCGAGAGTGCTGACCTGGCCATCCTGGTCACCGAGTGGAACCAGTACCGTCAGCTTGATTTCAACTGGCTGGCCGAGGCCATGACAGGAAATGCTTTCCTCGACTGCAGGAATGTGTATGATCGACCCCACCTGGAAAAATTCGGTTTCAAGTATGACTGTTTCGGCCGGGCGGATCACTCCTGGCCTGTAGAATGAGGACATGATGGCACCGACAAACGACAAGCGGGTTGGCCGCTACGACCTGATCACCCCCATGCTTCCGTGCAAGGATGAGATCCTTGCCAAATTCGAGAAGTTCCTCATGTCCGGGCATTACATCCTGGGCGAAGAGGTGCGCCTGCTCGAAGAGGAACTGGCCGAGGCCTGCGGCGTGACGGACGCGGTCGGCGTGGCCTCGGGTTCATCGGCGCTGTTCGTGGCTCTGGCCATGGCGGGTGTCCGACCCGGACACGAAGTCATCACCACTCCCTACACCTTCGACGCGACCATGGAAGCCATCGTCCTGCTGGATGCCGTGCCGGTGTTCGTGGACATCAGGCCGGGAGACCTGAACATCGATCCGGACATGATCGAACAGGCCATCACCCCCAAGACACGGGCCATCATGCCGGTGCCCATTTTCGGCGCTCCCTGCGACATGAACCCCATCAACGCCATCGCCGCCAAACACGGCCTCGAAGTCGTGGTGGACATGGCCCAGGGTTACGGAACGCTCTACCACGGTCAGCCCATGGGATCGTTCGGCCGCATGAGCACCCTGAGTTTCTACCCGACCAAGAACCTGCCCGGAATCGGGGACGGCGGGATGGTCCTGTGCCGTGACCAGCGGGACGCGGACCGGATCCGGAAGATCCGCGCCCACCAGGCCGTCCGGGCCAACGACCACCTGTACACCGGCTGGAACAGCCGCCTGGACGAGGTGCAGGCCATGGTCATCAGGGTCAGACACGGCCGCTTTG
>JAGLCY010000063.1 GCA_023270185.1 Candidatus Krumholzibacteriia bacterium
GGACTGACCGAGGCCGAACGGGCGGGCCGGGAAGTCCTGATCCTCCCCATCCACGCTGCCTTGCCCTTCGAGGACGCGCACCGGGTCGGTAAACTTGTTCAGGGCTTTCTCAACAACGATGCGAAAACCGCTCACTCCTGAGGTATGACGAGGTCTGTGCTTTGAAATCCAGGGTCATCAGTTTCGGCAGCCTTGCCTCTCCCCTGGCTAGAAACCAGACGCAGGCCGTTATCGAACGGATCCAGGAACGCCAACTCCGCCTGACCTGCCAGTTGAACATCTGGGATTCCCCCTACCCCAGCAGGGATAAGGAAAACGAACCCTTCATCGCGGCCAGTCGCCTTGAAATGGAGTATCTGGAACAGCAGCTGATCCAGGAGCAGGCCCGTCTGGTGGTGGTGGAAGCCGCCGACATGGTCCTGCCTCTGCCGGAGGATCTCACGGTCATCTGCGTGCCCGACCGGACCGCTCCCTTCGACGCCTATCTCAACCGGCAGGGACTAATCATGGATGAGATGGAGCCCGGCAGTCGCGTCGGGGTTCTCTCCATGCGATCGCGAGCCCAGATGCGGTCCCTGTGGCCGGACATCTCCTTTCGCATCCTGCGTGGCGGGGTGGACCGGGCCATGGAAATCCACCTGCGAGACAGAGAGATCGACGGACTCGTGTTGCCGTCCGCCGTTACCGAACACCTTGGCATCCAAGGTATCGTAGCGGAAATCTTCGCCCCGGAATTCATCCTTCCGGGTCCGGGACAGGGCACACTTGTGATCATTGGCCGAGCCGGTGACCAGGAAGCCCGGGATTTGCTAGCGGATCTTCACTCCAGGGACACCGCGATCGAACTGGAAACGGAACAGGCCTTTTGTCGGCGGATGATTTCGGACCAGGACCTTCCCATCGGCGCCTTGGCCCGGGTGAAAGGAGGCGAAGTCGAGATTACCGGCACCACCGGTCCCGGCACCAAACGCATTGCCGTCAATGGTGAAACCCATGAAGCCGAAGCGGTGGGAAGCGGTCTCGCCCAACAGATCCTGTCACGCGGGGAATCCTTCGCCGATTTGCTGGAGGCCGACTTTCCCGACGGCCTGCCTGAGGATAATGACGAAGATGTCGCCATCCTCGAGGGCTCGACCGAATCACCTGACACGGGCAAATATTCGGACGTGGATGACGATCTGGATGAGTTGGAAAACCTGAAAAGGCTGGAGGACCTGGCCGGAATAGTAAAAGCACCTGCTTCGGCCGATGACGATGATGACGACGACGATCTGAATTCGTATAACGACGAGGATTAACCGCGGATCAAATTCCTTGAGATGCGGGCCGCGGCAAAAGGATCCCGCATCTGGGCCGTTCCCACCTGAACCGCGACCGCCCCGAGAGCGAAGAACTTCAGCGCATCCCGGAAATCCCCGATCCCGCCCACTGCGACCACCGGCACACCTGCCCTTGTGACGATTTCATCGACCTTGGCCAAGGCGATGGGCCTGATCGCGGGTCCGGAATAGCCGCCGAACCGCCTTGGCAGAACCGGCCGGCCGGTCTCCAGATCAACTTCCAGACCGATCACCGTGTTGATGGCGCTCACCGCGTCCACCCCCGCTTCTGCGGCGGCCGTGGCCAGCTCGGCGATATCAGTGACGTTGGGGGTCAGTTTGGCCAGCAAGGCGCGGTCCGGAAGGTTCCGCCGGGCAGCACGGACACACGCGGACACGGTGGCGGGGTCACGCCCGAAATCGTGGCCGCCCTCAGCCACATTGGGACAACTCAGGTTGATCTCCACACCATGCCAATGAGTGAACCCGGCAGCCGTTTCGTGAAGCATGGCGACCATATCGCCGAATTCGTCCGGGCGGGTGGCGGCCAGACTGACAACCGTCGGCACACCCTTCCGCTCGAGAGCCGGCAGGGTCTCGGCCAGGAATTCCCCGAAGCCCACGTTTTCCAGCCCGATGCTGTTGATGGCGCCCATCGGCGTCTCAGCCAACCGCGGCATGGGATTGCCCGCCCTGGGTTGGGGTGTGACCGTCTTGGTGACCACCGCGCCGAGTCCCTGGTAGGGCGATGTGAAATTCGCGGACTTCATGTCGTGACCCGTCAATCCGTAGGCGAAACAACCGGACGCGGTCCAGATCCGGCCGGGAAAAAGACGTGGGCCCAGGGTGAAGGGCTGGTTGGGATCGATGGTCCACCAGTCAGGCAGAGACAAGATGATACTTCTTCCGTTATTGGGAGCGATGAGGCCGTTTCCAGGCCAGAAGCTCCGCGTTGAATACGGGACCTTCCTGACAGCAGGTGGCGTTGCGTCGGGCCTCCGGACCTTTATCCGGATCAAGAACCGGCACGACACATCCCTTGCAGACACCGTACCCGCAACCCATGTGTTCCTCCAGGGAGAGCCAACAACCCCAGCCGCGCGCCTCGGCGAACCGGGCCGCGGCTTTCAACAGCGGTGTCGGGCCGCAGGCGAGAACCATTCTGTTTCGCCCGTCCTGAAGATCCTTGCTGGTCGCGGCCAGATCGGTCACCAGTCCCTTCCAGGCCCGGCGTCCGTCCGGAACGTCCTTCAGGGAATCCACGCTGACATCCCACCGGTCGTCCAGCAGATCCCAGGGCACATCGGCACCATCCCGGGCTCCGAAAAAAGCCTGAATTTCCAGACCTGGATGATCACTTCGACGAGCCAGCCAGGCTGCCAAAGGCGGGAGCCCCACCCCTCCGGCGATCAGGACCACCGGTTGGTCCGTTTCCGGTTGGGGGAAAGGCCGTCCCAACGGACCCAGGAAGGTCATGGCATCCCCGGGGACCAAAGCGCCCATGGCGCGCGTGCCCCGGCCGACAATCCTGTAGAGAAAGGACATCCGGCGCCCATCCGCTTTGAAAATGGAAAACGGCCTGCTGAACACGAGGGGATCGGCGCCTGCCAGATTGAGCATGGCGAACTGTCCAGGCTGGAAGGAAAGGGGCTGATCCAATTCGAGGTCGAGCCTGACCAGCCCGCTCGAAACCGGCTCATTGGACATGACCACACCATCGCAACTGACTGCCGGTCCGATTTCAGGATCAACCATGAACGACATCCCACGGGGCTGAAGAAATCGGATCAACGAAGGACATCCCAGTCGTCCTCCTTCTTCTTTTTCTTGTCATCTTCTTCCTTGTCTTCCTTGTCTTCACCCTTCTCCCCATCCTTGTCTTCCTCCCCTTCGTCATCTTTGACGCCGGCTTCCTCCACCGGGCCGACTTGATTTTCCTCGGTGATCGTCGGATCAGGTCCCGGAGACACGCCCCCACTGTCCGGGACGGCCACTCCTTCGGCTTTGACGGCAGCCCGCACTGAATCCCTGGCAGCACTTTTTCGGGTTGCCTCCTCAAGCGCTTGCGCTTGCCTGAGCTGGGCAGACTGGACAGCCCTGTCGGGAGGTTCGAACAGGATATTCGGACGTCGGGACAAAAAGACCATGCGCCGGCGAATTCCCGGCAAACCCCGGATATCCCCCGCAAGGGACCCGCTGAAATCGGAAATCTGATTGAGAGCGGTTTTCTCTTCTTCACTGAGGTTGGCGTATCGGTCCCGTTGTTCGGATTCCTGCCGGGCCATAAGGTAGCCCAACAGGTTGCTGCTTTGACCTGACCGAACCTCGAACGCCTGGGGAGATTCCGGATAATTTTCTTCGAGCTCCCGGGCAAAAATCGAGGCCGAATCCGGATTGTCCAGATACTGGTCATAAGTGATGTAGGCCCCGAAAAGGGCCCGGGCGGCCACGGTGCTGTCGGCGGCCGTATCAGCGGCAGCCTGGATGTAGAGATCAGCAGCCACTCCGGGATGGTCGAAACCGAAAAGCATCGCGTTGGCCTGCAAAAGCTTCAAGCCCGGGATTCGATCGGGTTGGGCATCGGGCAAGGCGATATCCGCAGCCAGATAATCCTTGAGATTATCGTTGAGACGCCGGGTGCGGTTCTCATCATCGAGTTCATCCCGCTTGAGCAGAGCGGTCTGGAATTTGGTTCTGGCCTCTTCCCATTCCCCGCGTTGGAGATAGAGATAACCGAGCAGATCAGCGGCGCGGGCCTTGACCACCGGTGTCTCCCATTCGGTCGGCATACTTTCCAGAAGGGGTGAAGCTTCATCACCCTTGCCCTGCAACACCAGGCTTTCGGCCTCGACCAGAAGGACCTCTCCATCTGCCCTGTAGATGGAAGCCTGGCTCCGCAGCTCCACCAGAAGCATATCGGCAACCTCGAAATCTCCCATGCGCACATGGACCCGCGCCCTCAACAATTTGGCCTGGAACCCCAGATCAGCGCTGGAAGTGTTGTTGCTTACTTCCTGGAGAACCTCCGCGGCACTCACGTAATCCTCCAGTTCCCAATAGCATTCCGCCAGCTTCAAACCGATCCGGTCCCTTTCCTCGATGTCGGAATCGAGTTCAAGGTAAGCACGGTAATTCTCGGCGGCGACATCCCAATCCTCCATGGCGAAGGAATTGTTCCCACTGACCTTGCGCGTCTCTGCCTGAAATTTGCTGTCGGGATAAAGCTTCGCCAATCTGTCAAGATACTCCTGGCTGCGATCCACGGCGCCGATCAACAAATAGTCCAACGCGGTCAGGTAGAGGGATTCCTCCAGGTACGGGGTCTGGGGAAAGTTGGTGAACATGAGATCGAACTTGCGGATGGACATCCGGTAGGACTCGAGTCGGTAATAGGATTTTGCCTGCAGGAAAAGCGCGTCGTCGGTCAGACTATGCCCCGGATATTCGTCGAGTACCTTCTGGGCCTTCCTGATGGCGTTGTCGTAATCGCTTTTCTGGGTACCGACCGGCTTGGGAGGATCCTCATGCTTGCGGATGGCCTCATCCCTGACACGTTCAGCCTGGTCGAAACTTTTCTTGGCATTGTAAAAAGTGTTGTATTTGGCGCAGCCGACCAGAAACAGGATGAGAATCGTCAACACCGCCGGCCATAGCAGGCGCGGCGTCCTGTTTCGCGGACGGACCGACCCCGGATGGCACCCCGCACCAGAAAGGGATCGATCCTTCCCCCGTGATCGAACGCTGCCTTCGGCAGGAGCTCCTGATTTGTTAATGCGTTGATACTCCACTAGTTACCTTTTGTCGACCGATCGCCGGACCGGATAGGCGAACCCTTCCCGGAGAGTCATCACCCTTATGTTCAGAGCAATATCCATTCCCACCGGCGAACTGGTTGTCAGCTCTCGGCCCGCCAGGTCAAGCGCCCGCCCCGGAAGGTGGCGGCCACCCGGCCGATCAAGGTCTCACCCAGGTATGCGGAGTTGTCGCTGCGGGACTGGAACCCATCGGCGACGACTTTCCACTTGCGGGTCGGATCGAACAGAACAAAATCCGCCTCCGCGCCCTCCTCCAACCGGCCGCCCGGCAGATTGAAGATTCGCGCGGGAGTTTCACTCATGCACTGGACCAGTCGGCCCAGATCCATGACACCCGTATTGACAAGATAAGTGATCCCCACACCGAGAGCCGTCTCCAGACCGGTGACACCGAAAGGCGCCTGGTCGAACTGGTGTTCCTTTTCCGTGACGGTGTGGGGAGCATGATCGGTGGCGATGCAATCGAGGGTTCCGTCGGCCAGACCCTCGGCCACGGCGTTGACGTCATCGGGTTCCCGCAATGGGGGATTCATCTTGAACAACGGTGAATAACCGCGGCAGCGGGAATGATCCAGACTGAAATGGTGAGGCGTGGCCTCGGCGGTGATCCGCAGACCTTCGTTCTTGGCCCGCCGTATGATCTCCACCACGCCCTTGGTCGATACGTGCGCAACATGCAGGTGAGCACCGGCCGCCCGGGCCAGTTCGACATCCCGAAACACCGCGGTGTCTTCACCCGCCCTCGCCATGCCGGCCATCCCCAGACGGGCGGACCAGTAGCCCGCGTGCATGCAGCCCTTGCCCACGATGGAACGGTCTTCGGCATGGGTAATGATGGGCACCCCGAGGACATCTGCGTACTTGAGGGCGTTGGACATCAAACCACCGCTGGCGACGGGGGATCCGTCATCGGTGAACCCGACGGCCCCCGCACTCACCATATCGCCGAACTCGGTCATGCCCTGGCCTTCGCGACCGGGACTGATGGCGCCTGTGGGATGGATCCGGCACCGGCCGGCCTCCTTGCCGCGGTCGATGAGATAACGGATCATGCCCGTGTTGTCGATGGCAGGATCGGTATTGGGCATCGTGACGACCGATGTGTATCCGCCCGCGGCGGCGGCACGACTGCCGGTGGCCACCGTTTCCTTCTCCTCGTGGCCGGGTTCGCGGAAGTGCACGTGCAGATCCACCAAGCCGGGAGCACACACCAACCCGTCACCGTCCAGCGCGGGAATGCCTTCGGCGGTCGGGGCACCGACACCCAAACCTTCGATTCTGCCCTTGCGGATATGCAGGAACCCCTTGCGCTTACCCAGTTTACCCTGGCGGCAAAGCTTGACATCGGTCACCAGGAATTCCGAAGGAATGCGCTGCCAACTCCACTCCATATCCAGACCTCTTTCCGAATTACCAATCGCTCATTTTCAGGTTATGAAAGAAAAAAACGGTCAATCCTACCCGCCGCCCAAGGCTCCCGGGTCGCCCCCGGAGAGCAGATAGATCAGGGCCATACGAACGGCCACCCCGTTGGCGACCTGGTCGAGAATGACCTGACGCGGGCCGTCGGCCACCTCGCTGGAAATCTCCACATCCCTGTTCATGGGACCGGGGTGCATCACGATGGCCTCGGGCTTGAGTGCGCGCACCACATCTTCGGTGATCCCGTACATGCGGTGATATTCCCGGTTGCCGGGAAAGGACTTGCTGGAATGGCGCTCCAACTGGATCCGCAGCACGTTCAGCACGTCCGCGTCGGCGACCGCCTTCTTCAGATCGTATTCGATATTCACGCCCAGACGGGCCAACCCGCCGGGCACCATGGTCGGAGGACCGCACAGGGTCACTTCCGCTCCCAGCTTGTTCAGGCCCCAGATGTTGGAACGGGCTACCCGGCTGTGGGAAATATCCCCGATGATGGTGACCTTCTTGCCACGAAGATCACCGAACCTTTGCCTCATGGTCATGATGTCGAGCAATCCCTGGGTGGGATGTTCGTGGGCACCGTCTCCCGCGTTGATAACCGAACATTCCAGCACCTTGGCCAGATAATGGGCCGCCCCGGCCGAACCGTGCCGGATGATCAGCATATCGATCTTCATGGCAGCCAGGTTTTCAGCGGTGTCGCGCAGGGTTTCCCCTTTGGAAAAACTGCTGGTGGCGGAGCTGAAGTTCACGATGTCGGCGGAAAGCCGCTTTTCGGCGAGTTCGAAACTGATGCGGGTGCGGGTGCTGGGCTCGTGGAAGAAATTGACAACCGTCCGACCACGCATGATCGGGACGCTGCGAACCGGGCGATCGAACACCGCCCTGAAGCGGGAAGCGATCTCCAGGACGCCCAGGATTTCCTCGGCCGACAGTTCCTCCAGACCGAGCACATCCTTGTTTTTCAGGATCATTTTCCGTCGACCTCCCCGACCACGACTTCCTCTTTGTCATCGAAATCCTTGACCTTCACCTTGATGATCTCCCGCTGGGAAGTCGGCACGTTCTTGCCCACGAAATCAGGGCGGATAGGCAGTTCCCTGTGACCGCGGTCCACAAGGACCGCGAGACGGATGGCCTCGGGGCGACCCCAGTCCATGATCACATCCAGGGCTGCCCGCACCGTACGGCCCGTATAGAGAACGTCATCAACCAGGATGATGATCTTCTCGTTCACGTCAAAGGGCATCTCGGTGCTGGATACCTGCGGAGTCGGGCCAAGCGTGGACAGATCGTCACGGTAAAAGGTGATGTCGAGGGACCCCTGGGGAACTTCGGTACCTTCGACGTCCTTGATGGCCTCACCCAGCATCCGGGCCAGCGGAACTCCCCGGCGCTGCACTCCCAGGAGAGCCAGTTTCTCCACACCTTTGTTGGCCTCGATGATCTCATGAGCCATGCGCTTGATGGCCCGGTTAATCTCACTGGCATTCATGATCACGGCTTTTTCGGCAAAATTCATGGCGATTCCTTAATGACGGGTACTCCAACTCGCGGGCAAAAAAAATGCATGGCCGTTATGGTCATGCCTGTCTTTGCCAAAGGCCTCCTTCACGGATTCATGCAAGTTCGCTTCGCCGGAATCTAACAACCCCTCCGAAGCCCAGCAAGGGGATTCTGGAATGAAATATCAAGGCCCTGTTCCATTATCCGGATTCTCTTTCAGTGTGGATGGAAACAAACCCTCGGA
The DNA here is from genome assembly GCA_023270185.1 of Candidatus Krumholzibacteriia bacterium. Lineage (GTDB taxonomy): Bacteria > Krumholzibacteriota > Krumholzibacteriia > LZORAL124-64-63 > LZORAL124-64-63 > JAGLCY01. The sequence goes on from JAGLCY010000063.1 coordinate 8,310, forward strand.
CCCGAGCGTCAGGATATTACAGCCTGCCGCTTCCAGAAAAGACCGGTCATGCGAAACGATCATCATGGCCGAGTCCGCGCTTGAGCGGTCCAGCAGATCCAGAACCAGGGACCGGCCGGCCCTGTCCAGGGCGGCTGTCGGTTCATCCAGCAGCAGTACGGGACGTCCGGACAAAAGGACCATCCCCAGGGCCAACCGGCGCCGCTGTCCACTGCTCAGGTCGTGGGGATTTCTCACAGCCAGATCCGGATCCAGTCCCAGTGCCGCCAGGAACTCCCCGGGTTCCAATGAAGCGAGCAGGGGATCCAGATGGATCTCATCGGCAACCGTGGATCGGGTGAACAGGTACTCGGGAAACTGGGGCGCGATCATGGCGACCCCGTGATCAAGCTCGCGTGACTTCCGGGCGTACAGCAGACGCCCCATCAATTTTACCGACCCCTTATCCGGGCGGCGGGCCCCGGCGCAAGAGGCCAACAGGGTGCTCTTGCCGCAACCATTGGGCCCGGTGACACCGATTCTTTCCCCCGGACCCAGACGAAGGTCCACGTTGCCGAAACCATGGCCCGGTCCGATGAACCTGCAATCCAGTCCCGTCAGTTCCAGAAGAACGTCCGACTCCTGATTCCCGGAATGAATCGGCATTGGGTGAACTGACCGTCCATCCCCCAGGAGATTCTCAACCTCAGGTGTGGAAATGAGTTCGGCGGTGGGACCCTGTTCGACGATCCGCCCTTCCTTGAGCACGACCAGCCAATCGGCCCGGGCGGCTTCGGCGCGGTCACAGGTGGCGGTCACCAAGGCGCCCCCCGTTTCCTCTTTCCAACGTTCCAGACGATCCAGGACCCACCGGGATTGTTCCGGGTCCTGCAGGGCAGTCGGCTCGTCACACAGCAGAACCCCGGGGCCGGCAACCAAAGCCACTGCCAGCACCAGTCGCTGTTTCTGGCCCGCGGACAGCAACCTGGGGTTCATCTCCTTCAGACCTGTCAGTTCGAATTCCCTCAGGATCCCCGGAGCATCCAGACCGTTTGTGCCAAGAGTGAGCTCCCTCTCGACACTGGCGGCAAAAATTTGTTCATCGGGATCCTGGAACATGATCGCCGCGGATTCTGCCAGGGGTGATTCCTCTGAGGCCAGGTACTTCAACAGGGAGGATTTACCGGAGCCGTTGGCCCCCAGGACGGCCAGCCACCGGCCGGGTCGGATATCGAGATCGATCCCATCAAGAAGAGTGATTTCACCGCCGGGAACCCGCCTGACAAGGGTCCAGTCCCGAAGGGAAAGCAGGGGGTCAGGAGTCGCCTTCATCCTGCAGCATTTTCAGGTTGCGGCGGGCCGCGGCGGCCCAGCTCGAGGTGCCGTCAAGTTCAAGATAGCGTTTCCATGCGGCGATGGCGCGATCGGTGTGTTGACCTTCCTGAGTACTCCTGGCAAAACCAAAGGCCGCCCGCTTCATTTTCGGATCCACATCCAGGGCTGCCTGGAACTGCTCGGCCGCCTCGTCGAAACGGGTGCTCTGGAACAGGGCATTACCCCGGGCGAACAGGAAATCGGTTTCGGTCGGCCGCAATATCGTCAGCTCCTCCAGCAGGACCAGGGCCTGTTCCGTTTTGCCGCGTTTGAGAAGGACCAGCGCCAGATTGTACTTTGCCGCCACCAGGTCGGGCGCGGTGTCCAGGGCCAGCCTGAACTGCTTTTCCGCTTCGGCCAAACGTTCGTTGGCCAACAGATCGACACCCCTGTTGTAGGGTGCCAGGGCCGCGGACCTCTGGCGGGCTGATGTCCACTCGTCGTCGTTGAAGCGGAGCCGCAGCAGGGAACCGGGAATGATCCGTTCGGGGTCGGCGACTCCGTTGTCGCTCGCAATGCGGACGGAAACCTCGGGATCACCGTAATAGTTGTCCGCCACCTGGGCGAGGGACTCTCCTTCGGCCACCGTGTGATCGAGGAAATGTCCGCCTTCCAAAGCGGCAACATCCCCTTCAACCGGAGGCGCCACTTTCTTGGCGCAACCCGTCATCATCAACGCGAACAACAACAGACCCGCGAGCAAAGTGACCTTGAGCGGGATGAAAGCTCCCAACCGGTTCATTTCGAAAACCTCATCAGGGTTGATCCACCCGGGGATCCCCCCGGCGGGCTGCCTCTTCCAGAATGATGATCATTTCATCTATCTTCTGAGTGGCATAGAGTTTTTTTCGCAATCCCGCGGCGCCGGGATATCCCTTGAAACACTTGGCGATGTGCTTGCGGACCACCAGACAGCCCTGATCTTCACCACGCATGGCCACCTCGCCCCGGATATGGTCGATGGTGACATCGCACATCTCGGTGAAGGCAACCTCCGGTTCGGGCCGGACTTCATCCACCGCCTTCATCCTGGCGAAAATCCAAGGATTGCCGATGGCGCCCCGACCGATCATGACCGCGTGACAGCCCGTGTGCCTGACCATGCGCC
>JAGLCY010000064.1 GCA_023270185.1 Candidatus Krumholzibacteriia bacterium
TCCTCCAACAGGGGCAGGTTGGCCAACAGGGCGCTGCCTCCGCATTTCTTCACAACTTTTTTGACAGGGCAGCCGAAGTTGATGTCCAGGACATCCATGCGGCGACCGGACAGCAGACGCGCGGCCGAAGCCATATGCTCGGGGTCGGAGCCGAATATCTGGATGCCCACCAGACCCTCTTCCCCTTCGGTATCCACCAGTTTCCAGGTGGCTTCGCCCCCATATGTCAACCCGCTGGCGGACGCGAATTCGCAAAAGCCCATGTCGGCGCCAAACCGTCGGCAGATGTCCCGAAAGGGGCGGTCCGTCACCCCGGCCATGGGCGACAGCATACGCCGCACACCCGCCAACCAGGGCAGGCGGGGATCAATGCGAACCACTTTGCGCGGCAAAGGATCAGACACCGGGGAACGGCCTCCGGGGAACAAGTGACTGCGATACGGAAAGATGGGTCTGAGGCAAATTAATCCACAGCTTCGGTCTTGGCAATGCGATCAGGTTACCTCAGGGACAATGGGTTCCAAAGGCCCGGGCCAACTCAGCGAGATCGGACAGGTTGACGGACCCGTCCCAATGCAGATCCCTGATGTAGGAATAAGGTCCGAAATAGTCCATGGCGAAGAGGGCGACATCGGAAAGATTGACCACCAGATCACCATTGAGATCGGCGCTGTTGATCCGAAAGTCAGGCACGTAGGCGCCTTCGGAAATCCAGCCATTGACCATGACGGCCAATTGATTGCCTTCGACAGGATCGACGTAACCGCCGACAAACAGGGCTCCGGTCCAGGAGGTCATGCCGTTGATATCGGTGTTCTCATCCGGTATCGACCCGGCCGGACAGAGCGCAAGGCTGCCGTTAACATCCGTCAGCCAGATATCCTCCTTCGGGAAAAAAGCCACCGGACTTCCCCAGGGAGGTGTGGCATCATACAGGATCATGGTGATCGTCCCGTCCACCGGTTGCCCCACCGAATTGAACGCCTGGGTCATGGGACGGCCGGACCCGTCTGGAGCACAGAGAAGGGAAAGGGGACCATCGGCGGCCACGAAAACTTCAACATAGGGCAACACCGGAATGCCGGCGGCCATCAGGGGCGCGGCTCCTGTCAGCATCAAAAGCGGAATCAAGACTACGGAATGGATCGGCTTGATCATCGCATCCTCCAATGAAAGTGGCGCCCGGGCCGCTCCCCAGATATAGTGGCATCCTTGGGAAACAAACCACGCCTCAATGCGAATTGGTTCCGATGTTATTATACCGAATCTGCTTTGTCGATTCAATACGCTCCTGGGGCGGTGCCGAGGTGTGGGTGCTGGAAACCGTCGCCGCTCTGCGTGAACAGGGTTTCCAGGCTGACATCGTGGCCCAGCCCGGGTCCGAGCTCCATCGACGCGCGCGATCGGCGCAGATCCCCGTGACCGCCATCCCCATCCGCTTCGACGCAGCTCCCTGGACACTGGCCAAACTCGTTCGCCACTTCCGTCGCACCGGGACAACCGCCGTCTGGGCCAACCTGACCAAGGACCTCAAGGCCGCCTCGGTCGCCGGCAGGCTGGCGGGTGTCCGGACCATTTTCGGCTCCCGGGAAAGCGACTTCCCCCTCAAGAGCAAATTGTACTATCGGTGGTATTTCAACAGTCTGGCAACCGGCCTGCTCGTCAATTCCGAAGCCACGCGCCGTACCGTGCTGGCCAGCGCGCCCTGGCTGCGGACCGACCGGGTCCACCTGCTCTACAAAGGAATCGACACCGATCGGTTTCGACCTTCCCCGAAACGGTACGCCACTCCGGTCGTCGGGTTCGTCGGCCAGTTGATCGAACGAAAAGGAATCCGGGACCTCATGGAGGCCTGGACAATAATCGACAGTGAGGCCCGAAGTGACCACCCGGTCCTGCGCCTGGCCGGTGAAGGTCCCCTCCGCGAGGAAATCCTGGCCTGGCGTGACACGTTGGCCCGGCCCGCGGGCGTGGAACTGGCTGGTTTCGTGGAAAAGGTGGAAACCTTTCATCAGGGGTTGAGTATGCTGCTGATGCCTTCGCTTTCCGAGGGTTTCGGCCTGGCCGCCGCCGAAGCGTCCGCCTGCGGAATCCCGGTCATCGCCACGGCGACAAGCAGCCTGCCGGAAATCGTCATCCACGAAAAGACCGGCCTGTTGGTTCCCCCCCGCGATCCTGTTACCTTGGCCGGCGCGGTGCGGACGCTGCTCAATGACCCCGGCCTGGGCCACCGGCTCGGCCTGAATGGCCGCGCGCGAATCGTCACCGAATTTTCCCGGGACCGCACCCTCGAACGCCTGCTGGAATTGACCGGCGGAATCGCGATGTCTCCACAGGAAGGTCGCCAACCATGAAGAGTCTGACTGTCGCCACCATCCAGACCCACCCGGTGTTCGGACACGTGGAAGAGAATATTGAAGCGGCCCTGGAATTCATTCCGGACGATTGCGACCTGGCCGTTCTACCCGAACTTTTCAGCACCGGTTACCAGTTCCGGGACAAAACCGAGGCCATGGGTCTGGCCGAGGAGCTGACAGGAAACGCGGAAACCGGAGCCGCCACAAAACGATTGACCCGGGCTGCCTCCGAATCGGGCACCACTATTGTTGCGGGATTGGCCGAAAAAGACGGTGATCGACTTTTCAATTCATCCGTACTTTTCCGGCCCGACGGCAGTCGGGAAATCTACCGCAAGGTCCATCTGTTCATGGATGAGAAATCCATCTTCACCCCGGGGGATCTGGGCTTTCCGGTGTTCGAGGCCTGCGGAACGACCATCGGCATGATGATCTGCTTCGATTGGATCTTTCCCGAAGCGGCCCGCAGCCTGGCCCTGGCCGGAGCGGAAATCATCTGTCATCCATCCAATCTGCTGCTGCCCTGGTGCCAAGCCGCCATGGTGACCAGATGTCAGGAGAACATGGTGCACGCGGTGACAAGCAACCGAGTGGGGACGGAAAATCGTACGGGCACGACAGATCTTGGGAATTCAGCAACAGAAATGATTGGTGGAGAACTTGTGTTTAGTGGCAGGAGTCAAATCGTTGAGCCACAAGGAAACATTCTGTCTAGCCTGAATGCCACCGAAACTGGTGTAGCAGTTGCTACCATTCAGATTGTTGAAAAAGACAAGCAGTTCACCCAGCGAAACAATCTCTTTGAGGATCGAAGGCCAGAGTTGTATTGGAGTTGAAAGCAGTGATATTGCGACTTGGATATACTGTGAGAGAAAAAATTTTCCAAAAAAGAGAGTGGCTATCCGGGCCCGAGACTTCCCAATAAATTCCATCGTGCGCATTTTCAACAGCGAGATTCTCAAACCGCGCGCTAACACCTTTGATTGTTGCGATGACCATCGGGGGGTAACCCGGTGATTCATATCGCCTTTCTGGGCCGATAATTGTCACATCCGTTCCAGATCCAACAAGCGTCAGGTTGTTCTTCGTTACGATCACGACAACTTCTCTGGTCCATGCGGGGGCAACCAAGGGATGAAAATCATCATAGTGCCCGGCCCGATCATGATCGTATCGCCTGCTGAACAGGCAACCATAGCGTTGTGGATCGACGCGAATTCACCTGACCCATCTTATTCAACGTATTAGGTACGGGTAAACGACGGCGAGGGAGACAGAGCCAGAGTGACGCTAATCGTCAGCAGAAATTCTAGAATATCCCGACACATTCAAATCTCCGATGAAAGCAACAGATATCGAATTGGGGATTATATTACAGGTCGAGGCTGGCTACTTCCACTCGAACTTGGAGGCAACCGCCAATAGCCCTCGGGGAGAACGGGAATGGGAACCCGGAAACGCAAGAATCGTCACTACCGGTATAGGGCCTTCAGATCCCCCCACGTTGTCGATTCGATTGACACCGGTTGCCCATCAAACGGGCTGTACAACACCGTCGCCGGGATATTCGGATCGTCATTGTGATCGATGATCCAGGACTGGATGTCGGCCTCGCTCGTCGTGCCCCAGTAATTGTTTCTCATGTCATGCGTGACCGTTTCATACGAGAGGCTGCACTGCACAACTGGCCCTGTGCCTTTGATCAGGTCACAGCCCATGATTAGGCACGGTCCTGGTCGGTAATACGCATTTAGCACAGCCACGCTGCCACCCTGAAGTCGCGATCCATACACGACGAATCGACCATACGAAGCTTGCCCTGTGTAAAGTGCCGCCCATCCACCCGACACTTCACTGTCTTGAATCTCGCAATATCCGTTGGATCCTAGTGAGAATACAACCCCATATCTACTCATATTTGCCACGACACTATTGTGCATATAGACTCTTGCATTATTATAGATGGAGATGCCAACGATCTCATCAGTGAACTCGCTGTCAACAATAGTCATGCCGTCGATACTATCAATGACCGTCTCAACACCTTCTGAGCGGCAGCGTTGCATCGAAATCCCGGATCCTCCACCATTTGTTTTCACCCATAGCCCAGTGGGCGACAAAGGCAGTGTCGACTGAATTACCGAATCCCCGATCCATCCCCCCGAACCGGTTGCCGACCAAAACACCCCAATAGCGTTGTTATCGACTAGGCAACGATCCATCATTACCGTGCCAATGACGTAGACGCCAGTATAGCAATTGCGTACAGCAAGGTCCTGGAGGGAGAGGCTGCCACCGTCGGTATGCACAAGCGCATGCGGCGAAAACTCGACACCGGAAACGAAATTTTTCGGCGGCCCGATCAAAGTTTGATCCGACCCCGACCCAATGATAGTCAGGTCATTCACCGTGATGTAGCCACAAGCCTGGATGTCCCAACTCCAACCAGG
>JAGLCY010000065.1 GCA_023270185.1 Candidatus Krumholzibacteriia bacterium
ACTCTGGCGTGTTTGTCACGGGACGTCCAGTCCGCTCGAACCAGAAGGGTTGATGTGGCCGATCTGGGCACGCTGCGAGAGTTGGGTCAGGCTCAAGAGATCCTGGAGAGATACCTGATCCGCAAGGCCATTGCCGCAACCGATGGTCGCAAAGCAGCGGCAGCACGGCGGTTGGGGCTGTCGCGGCAGGGGCTTTACAAGAAGATCCAGAGGTACGGGATGACCGATTTGATCACCTCGCACAGATCATAACCGGACCCGGCCGGTTTCACGACACACTGCTAGACACCATCGGTCCGGTCAGGTATTTTGCCGGGCATGAGCAACACCAACGCAAAACAGGGCCGCCGTATTCGTGTCGGCTGGCCGGGTTTGACCACCAACCTGGCTCTTTTCGCCGGTCTTGTGGTCGCCGCCGGATTGCCCCCGTATCCGTGGACCGGTATCCTGGTGCCTGTGGGTATGGCCCTCCTGTTCGGTGTTCTTGTTTCTTCTGAACGGCCAGGCCGCACCGCCTGGTTTTTCGGTCTCGCCCACCAAACGGTGCTGTTGCACTGGTTGTTTCTACTTGTCCCCTCCAAGACCATTCCGACCCGGGCCCTGGTGCCTATTCAGGCCTCCGCCGCCATACTCTATGTTTCATGTTTCTACCTGGTCACCGGTTGGGTGTTCGGCAAGTTGAGGAATCGTCTGGGACCGGTGCCGGCCCTGCTGTTGTTGCCGGTTCTTTGGACCGGGATGGAAGTTCTGCGCTCACGGGGTGAACTGGCATTCTCCTGGTGTCTGAGCGGCGCGGCCGTGGTCGGGACACCCTTGATGACCCTGGCCAAAACCAGCGGTGAAATTGGTGTCGGCGCCGGTTTGGCCTTCGTGGCTGCAGTACTTACGTTGGTCCATATGTGCAGGCGTGGGGCTTCTGTTCCCACTCTTTACCGTAACGTTCTCCTGATTGCCTGTGGCCTGGTCTGGGTTTTTCTGGCGGTCGGTTCCCGCGTGCGGCCGGTTGTTCCGGTATCGGGTCCTGACACCATGGACTCCATCGAGGTGGCGGCCGTCCAGGCCGACGTGTCGCTGGCCGTGAAGTGGATGGATTCCAAAATCGATTCCACAAAAATTCCCTACACTGAGCTGACCCGTCAGGCTTCCGCCGACGGGGCGGAGTTCGTCGTGTGGGCCGAGACAGCGGTGCCCGCCTATCTGCGTTATGACAAACCCCTGTTGAGTTGGGCGCGAACCCTTGTGAAGGATACGGGAGTCTGGCTCTTCGCGGGGTTTCCCGACGCCGCCCGTGGCGGCGACGGGAAAGTGCGGACCTACAATTCATCGGGCCTTTTCTCGCCCGATGGCCAGATCCAGGACCGGTACGCCAAGTATCACCTTCTTCCCATCGGGGAATCGATGCCCTTCACCTCGGTCTTTCCTTTCCTGGCCAAACTGGACGTTGGCCAGGCCGAATGGACCCCCGGCGACCGGCCGCAGCCTATGACAGTGACCATGGACCGGGGGAGTTTCCGGTTTTCAGGTCTGATCTGTTTCGAATCGATTTTTTCCCATCTGGCCAGACAATCCGTTCGCCGAGGCAGCCAATGCCTGGTGGTGATTACCAACGATGGATGGTTCGGTGAGTCCGCCGGCCCCCGGCAGCATACCGAACTGGCCCGGCTCAGGGCGGTCGAAACCGGAGTGCCGGTCATCCGTTGCGCCAACAACGGGATCAGTTTCATCTGCGCGGCCGACGGAAAGATCCTCGACCGGTTGGATCTGGGGCATAGGGGAGTTGTCCGTGCCGAAATCAAACCCGGGGACGGTCGCACCATGTATGTCGCCTATGGCGCCTGGCCCCTTTTCGCGTTTCTTGTCGTCTGGTCCATCCTGGTGATGGTCCTGGGCAGGTTGGCCGGCATTGCAGTGAAGAATGAAGCGCCATGACCGGGACCAACAGGCATGTCTTCAGGTACTGTCCGCACTGCCAAAGTGAAATGGGTCTCCGCCAGAACGGCGGGGTGGATCGTCCCGTGTGTCCGGGCTGTGGTTTCGTGCAGTATCTCAACCCCGCGCCCGGTGCCGGGGTGATTGTCCTGCGTGACCGCCGGGTTTGTCTGGTCAAACGCAAGTTCGAACCCCGGAAGGGCCTGTGGTCCCTGCCCACCGGCTTCATGGAATGGGACGAGGACGTCCAGTTGACAGCGCGGCGTGAGGCTCTCGAGGAGACGGGACTCGAAGTGCGGTTGACGGAACTGTACGCCGTCGAGTCGGGTGTTCTGCCCCCGGATATTCCTGTCCTGGTGGTTTTCTACCGGGCCGTGGAAGTCGGGGGCGAACTCCAGGCGGGGGATGACGCGGCGGAGGTCGGATTCTTCGAGTTCGGCCAGTGGCCCGGACCCATCGCCTTTGCCGCCCACCGACGGGTGTTGGCAAGGTTGGAAAAGGAACTCTCCACCTGAAACGGGAGAATTGCCATGGAACAGGATTCAGTGAAGGTGGCGGTCCTGCTGTCCGGCAGTGGGCGGACCCTGGAGAATTTCCTGGCCAAAAATGCCGCCGGTGAGTTGGCGGTCGATGTTGCTGCTGTCGTAAGCAGCCGTCCGGATGTTCGCGGGGTGGAAGTTGCCCGTGCCCACGGCATCCCCTGCGGGGTTTTCCGCCGCAAGGATTTCGATTCCATCGATGCCCATAACGTCGCCGTCAACGCCTGGCTCGAATCCCACGGTCCCCGGATCATCATCCTGGCCGGTTATCTCTGCTTCTACATTCAGCCAAAGTGGTTCACCGGACCGGTGGTCAATATTCACCCGGCCCTGTTGCCCAAGTACGGTGGCCAGGGGTTCTACGGCGACCGGGTGCACGAGGCTGTCCTGGCTGCCGGGGATTCGCAGACCGGTTGCACAGTGCATCTGGTGGATGAGCAATACGACCACGGTCGCATCCTCGGTCAGCAAAAGGTTCCCGTCCTGCCTGATGACGACGTTTCCGCCCTGGCTGAACGGGTGTTTGCCGCGGAATGCGAATTGTATCCCCGGATGCTGTCCCTGCTTGCCGCGGATCTGACTTGATCCTCGCCCAATCCCCCTGAAAACGAGCACCTCCCGAGGACGAGTCCAAGGGAGGTGTTCTTATTCCGACCAGGATGCAGGCCCGGTAGGAATGCCTAGTCATCTATATACGGAATCAGGTTGGGTCGGGGCAAACCTAGATATGTTCCCCTTCCGGATCACTGGGGTCGCCGGTCATAAGATATCGATGCATGGCATCAGCGGCGACACGGCCCTGGCCCATGGCCAGGATGACCGTAGCTCCGCCGGTGACGATGTCGCCTCCGGCAAAGACGTTCTCGAAACTGGTCTGCATCAGGTCGTTGATGACGATGGTGCCCTTGCGATCGTCCCGCTCCAACTCGGGGCAGTCCGCCGAGAGCAGGGGGTTCGGCCCCTGGCCGATGGCGATGACCACGGTATCCACGGCGAATTCGCGCACCTTGCCTTCGATGGGAACAGGTCGGCGGCGTCCACTGTCGTCCGGCTCACCCAGTTCCATCTCCTGGCAGAGGATCGCGCCCACGGCGCCTTTCCCGTCATCGATGATTTCGATGGGGGAGTGCAGAAGGTTGAAGTCGATCCCTTCCTGTTCCGCGTGGTGGATCTCCTCGACCCGGGCGGGCATTTCCAGCCGGCTGCGGCGGTACACCAGGTACACTACCTCGGGCCGCAGGCGTTTGGCCGTCCGGGCGCTGTCCATGGCGGTGTTGCCAGCGCCGATGACGGCGATGCGCTTGATTTTCTTGACCGGCGTGTCCGAGCCGTCGGGGAATTTGTATCCACCCATCAGGTTGACGCGGGTCAGGAACTCGTTCGCGCTGTAGACGCCGTTGAGATTCTCGCCGGGGATACCCAGGAACCAGGGCAACCCGGCTCCGGTGGCGATGAAAACCACGTCAAACCGCTCGCGTATGCTGTCCAGGCTTTCGGCTTTACCCACGGGGTAGTTCATGACGAACTTCACACCCATTTTTTCCAGCCCGCTGATTTCCCTCAGGAGGATTTCCTTCGGCAGGCGGAACTGGGGGATGCCGTAGAACAGCACACCGCCGGGTTTGTGCAGGGCCTCGAACACCGTGACGTCGTGGCCTTTCTGGATCATGTCGCTGGCCGCGGTAAGGCCGGCCGGACCGGAACCGATGACGGCTACGGTCTTGCCGGTCGGCGGCGCGATGTCCGGCATGATGTCCAGGTTGTGTTCCACTGCGTAGTCGCCGAGGAAACGTTCCACCCGGCCGATGCCACCCGGTTCGCGGCCCTTGTTGGGTTTGTTGAGCGTGCAGACCATTTCGCACTGGTCTTCCTGGGGACAGACCCGGCCGCAGATGGCCGGCAGGAAGTTCTTTTCCTTGATCTTCTTCAACGCGCCCTCGAAATCCTTTTGGCCCACCAGGGTCAGGAAAGCGGGGATGTCGATGCCCACCGGGCAACCGGCCACGCAGGGTTTGTTCTTGCAGTCGATGCAACGCAGGGCTTCCTGGTGCGCTTCGTCTGCGTTGTAACCCAGGGGTACTTCGTCGAAGTTCATGATCCGGTTCTTGGGATCCTGTTCCCGCATGGGGATTTTGACCTTCGATTTGTTGAGGACCTTCTTGGGCTTTTTGGGTGTGTCGTTCATTTCGGTCCTCCTTTACTCGCCGTGTTCGGGGTTGTCGGTCGTTTCATCCATGTGGCAACGATGATAGGCTTCAAGGGAGGATTTCTCTTCCGGTTGGTAGTAGGCAAGGCGGGTGATCAGTTCGTCGAAATCAACCAGGTGGCCGTTGAATTCGGGCCCTTCCACGCAGGCGAAGCGGGTTTTGCCGTCCACCGTCACGCGGCAGGCTCCACACATGCCCGTCCCGTCGACCATCAGCGGATTCAAAGAGGCCTGGGTGGGAATACCGTACGGCTCGGTCGCCTTGCACACGAACTTCATCATCACGACGGGCCCGATGGTGATGACCTCGTCGATTTTTTCCCCCTCCTCGATCAGGTCGACCAGGGCGTGGGTAACCATGCCCTTGCGGCCGTAACTGCCGTCGTCGGTAGTGATGATGGTCACGTCCGCCAGGGCGGTGATCTCTTCCTCGAGGATGAGAAGTTCCTTGGTGCGGGCGCCGAGGATCGCGATGACCTTGTTGCCAGCCGCCTTGAGCGCCTGAACCTGGGGCCACACCACGGCGTTGCCGATACCGCCGCCAACACAGACCACCGTCTTGCCGGAGGGAATCTCCGTCGCTTTGCCCAAGGGACCGGCCAGGTCGTGGATCTCATCACCGACATCCAGCAAGCCAAGCATTTCGGTTGTTTTGCCGACTTCCTGGAAGACCAGGGTGATGGTGCCTTTGGCGGGATTCCGGTTGGCGATGGTCAGCGGAATGCGTTCGCCTTCATCGTTCACCCTCAGGATAATGAATTGGCCGGCCTTGCCTCGTTCGGCTATATGGGCGACCTCGATCTCGAAAAGCTTCGTCAGGGGAGCTAGCTCCTTGACGTAGACGATTTTGTTTCCCACGGCGGGCTCCTTGTCTGGGGCATGACCAAAGCTGGGTCGAACCGTTGCAACATAAGCAATAGTAGTTTTTGAGGTATCCAAAGCAAGGTGAAAAATCTGATAATGAATTGTAATATCAACATTTACATTGAGGTTCAAAAAACCTGCAAAAATAAGGGCCGCACCGGGCCGGATCTTGAATCGGGGGGAGCGATTCTTCGACACCGGACGCCGTTCGGCCCTTGTTTAGGCAATTTGCATGAAATGAACCTTGCCTGGTCCATGGGTGCAGGGAACATGCCTGTAGTGAAATCAGACGCCGGAACGCTTGACGGGACGTGAAACTCCCTTGATCTTTGATTTTTCGCCTTCTCACGATGCTGGTGATTACGGGGAAAGATCCGGGGGTTCGGCGGACGAACCCGGCACCATTGCACCTTGCAAGGAACGATTCGGATTCCGGAGGAGTCCCGCCATGGAAAAGCTGATCAGGGAAATGTTGATCCAGATAGGTGAAGATCCCCAGCGTGAAGGGCTGGTGAAGACCCCTGAACGCGTGGCCAGGTCCTGGCGGGAAATCACCGGGGGCTATGATGAGGATCCCGGGGCACTGGTGCGCGGCGCCCTGTTCGAAGCCGAGGGCAAGGAAATGATTCTGGTCAACGATATAGATTTCTTCAGTGTCTGCGAGCACCATATGCTGCCGTTCTTCGGTAAGGCTCACGTGGCTTATATTCCCAACGGCAAGATCGTAGGTCTCTCGAAGATGGCGCGCGTGGTGGAAACCTACGCCCGGCGGCTCCAGGTGCAGGAGCGCATGACGGCCCAGATCGCCAACTGTCTCATGGAGAACCTCAAGCCACTCGGCGTGGCGGTGGTGTTGCATGCCCAGCACCTGTGCATGATGATGCGCGGGATCCAGAAACAGAACAGTTACGCGGTGACCAGTGAGATGCTGGGGTGTTTCAAGAATGATCCGAAGACTCGAGGTGAGTTTTTGACGTTGATCCACGAGAAGCCCTGAATCTGAGTCGGG
>JAGLCY010000066.1 GCA_023270185.1 Candidatus Krumholzibacteriia bacterium
CCCGACTCAGATTCAGGGCTTCTCGCGGACCAGAGGCGGTCAACTTAATCAGTAAGAACGGGGAGGGGCGATGGACCTGGCAGCTGCTAAAGAAAAACTTCAGATTGCTGAGGTGGTCCTGGATGTGCGGCCCCTGGCTTTTTTTGCGGAGTTCGATACGCCGTACGGAGAGCTGAAGGTTACTGTTACTGAGAGGCTGCGCCGCAAGTGTCGAAAGGGGAGGGTATGGAAATCGGTGGCGATGCTGACGGCACTGAAAAATGCGGTTTACGGGTTTGATGCCAAAGCTCCCAGAAGCCGCGGGGGAGCTGACGGAATCTTTCGTGTAGACCGCAATCATCGGCCTGCCAATTCGATGATGAAAAAACTCTTCGACAAGTTCCTCGAAAAGTCCGACCCCCTCGTCCCACTTCTCGCCAACGAGTTGGGATCCCCACCGGAAAACTGGATCCCGGTTCGCCTGGTTTCCCACCACATGAGACTTCTGGGTGTACTCTCGATTTCGAAGAGCACTGCCCATTTGGCCTTGATCGACTACGACAATGAAAAGTCCGACTAAATACCCACCCCTGCTCCGCAGAGATTCTACGCTTGCTCTTGGCAAGCCGTAGCTCCACCACGCAGGAAGGGCCGGCCGGCCCTTCCTGTGTGATGGACCTACAACCCTTTCTCAGCCAACCACCGCTCGGCCTCGATAGCGGCCATGCAGCCCGTTCCCGCCGAGGTAATGGCTTGACGATAGTAGTGGTCCTGCACGTCACCGCTGGCGAACACGCCATCCACGTTGGTGGCGGTCCGGTTCGGCCGGGTGATCAGGTAGCCGTTCTCGTCCATGTCCAGCTGGCCGTTCAGGAAGGCCGTGTTGGGGGTGTGGCCGATGGCGATGAAGCAACCGGTCACCGGCAGATCGCGCAACGAGCCGTCCTGGGTGTCTTTCAGTTTGAGTCCGACGAGATTGCCGTCATCATCGGGAATGTAGCTGTCGATGGTGCTGTTCCAGGCGATCTCGATCTTGGGGTGGTTGATCGCGCGCTCCTGCATGATCTTTGATCCCCGCAATTCGTCCCGCCGATGGATCAGGGTCACCTTGCTGGCAAAGTTGGTCAGGAAGATCGCCTCTTCCAGGGCGGTGTCGCCGCCGCCGACCACGGCGATTTCCTGGCCATTGAAGAAAAATCCGTCACAGGTGGCGCAGGCGCTCAGACCCTTGCCGAAGAAATCTTCCTCGCCGGGTATGCCGAGCCAGCGGGCGCTGCTGCCGGAGGCGATGACCACGGCGGGCACCGTGTATTCTCCAGCGTTGGTCGTCACCTTGAAGGGGTGCGAACCCATGTCGATGGCGGTCACTGTCTCGCTTTTGATCACCGTTCCGAACTTTTCGGCCTGGGCCTTGAATTTCTCCATCAGTTCCGGGCCCTGAATACCCTCGGGGAAGGCGGGATAGTTTTCGACTTCGGTGGTGATGGTCAATTGTCCGCCGGGCTGCTGGCCCTCGAACAACATATTGGGGATGTTGGCGCGGCTGAGATAAAGTCCGGTCGTGTAGCCGGCGGGGCCGGAACCCACGATGATGACCTTGAATTGCTTGTTATCGCTCATTTTGAGGGAAATCTCCTGTTTTTAGGTAAAAAAGAACCATTGAAGGTTTTGAATGTGTCCGCATACTTTACGAAGTTCTTGCCGGATGTCAACCTGGGACCCGATTGGATGGTTCGGGGCCTAATTTGGGAAAAATCACCCGGTTCCTTGACGAATCCGGGTATGGACGCTTATTATATGCGCTTGCAGTTACCCACAGGGAGGCAGGAAAATTGTCACCCTGACGGGCATTTTTGTGTGAACCCCGGATTCGGGGCATGTCAGCCAGCGGAGAAATAACGCGATGTACGCCGTAGTCAAGATCAAGAACCAGCAATATCGGGTGCAGCCGGACCTCACGGTTCAGGTGCCCCTGTTGGATAACGAGGTGGGCGACAGCGTGACCTTTGACGAGGTTCTGATGTTCGCCGATGGTGATGATGTCAAGGTCGGCACTCCGAACGTGGAGGGCGCGTCTGTAGCCGCCGAAATCATCGGACATGGCCGCAGCCGCAAGATTGTGGTCTTCAAGAAGAAGCGTCGGAAGAATTACCGTCGCAAGAACGGCCATCGCCAGGCCTTCACCGAGATCAAGATCACCGGGATCAACGGTTAAAGGAGCACGACCATGGCTCATAAAAAAGCAGGCGGATCAACCAGGAACGGGCGGGACAGTAATGCCCAGCATCTTGGCGTGAAGCGGTTCGGCGGAGAGGCCGTGCGCGCGGGCACGATAATCGTGCGGCAGCGCGGCACGCGGATCCATCCGGGCAAATACGTCGGCAAGGGCGGGGACGACACCCTGTTTGCCCTGATCGACGGTACGGTTCAGTTCGAAGATTTCCGAGGGTCCAAGAAGCGGGTCAACATCCAGCCATTCTAAAAATGGTTGACCGGTGAGATCAAGCCCGCCCCTCCGGGGGTGGGCTTCTCTTGTTTCAGGGAGGAACGGCCGTGGTCTCAGAATCGCAAACCGAAGCGCAGGGAGTGTTGGTGGTCATTCCGGCCCGCTTTGGCTCCACCCGGTTTCCCGGCAAGGCTCTGGCGGATCTCGAGGGTCGTCCGCTCATCGTGCGGGTGGCCGAGAACGCGGCGTCCATCGTTCGCGCGGACAAGGTCATCGTCGCCACCGACGACGCCCGGATTCGGGATGCCGTTCTGGACGCCGGTTACACGTGCGAGATGACCGGTGATCATTCCACGGGCACTGACCGGATCGGAGAGGTGGCCTCCCGGCACGAGGCCGACATCATTCTCAATCTTCAGGGCGACGAACCCCTTCTCGACAATCGCGACGTTGACCGGCTCATCTCCACCATGCAGGATGACCCCGCGCTGGACATGGCGACCTGCGCCCATCCCTTTGCCGATGCTGCCTCGTGGCGGGATCCCAACAACGTGAAGGTGATCCTGGATGGGCAGGGACAGGCTTTGTACTTCTCTCGGGCGCCGATTCCCGGTATTTTCCCGGGGGCGGAGATCCAGGCCCATCGGGCGGCCATGAAGCACGTGGGCATCTATGCTTTTCGCCGGACGGCTTTGCTGCGGTTCCTGGCTCTGGACCGTACGCCTCTTGAGAGAGCCGAAGGGCTGGAACAGCTGCGGGCCCTTGAAAACGGGATGCGCATCAAGGTGCTGGAAATCGCCAACGCCCCCGTGGGAGTGGATACGCCGGCGGATCTGGATATTGTCCGCGGGATGTGGCGTCAACAAACAGGGTCGTGAACCCGGGAGAAACTGGAATGGCCAAGTTCATATTCGTGACCGGCGGTGTGGTTTCGGCCCTGGGCAAGGGGATCTCCTGCGCTTCCATGGGCAATCTTCTCAAGGCGCGCGGGCTGAACGTCATCCTGCAGAAGTTCGATCCCTACCTGAACGTGGACCCGGGCACCATGAGCCCTTTCCAGCACGGCGAGGTTTTTGTTCTCGACGATGGGGCGGAGTGCGACCTCGATCTCGGTCATTACGAACGGTTCACCGATGTGAACCTGTCACAGATCAACAACCTGACCAGTGGCCGTGTGTACGAGACGATCCTGACCAAGGAAAGGAAAGGGGAATATCTCGGTCGTACGGTCCAGGTCATTCCGCATGTGACCGACGAGATCAAGCGGCGAATCATGCTGCCGGCGCTGGAAAATCCCCAAGTCGATGTTGTCATAACGGAAATTGGCGGGACCGTTGGTGATATCGAGAGCCTTCCCTTTCTGGAAGCCATCCGGCAGTTCCGTCTGGAACAGCCGCGCGAAGACACTGTTTCGGTGCACCTGACCCTGGTTCCCTACATCGCCGCCGCCGGTGAGATCAAGACCAAGCCCACCCAGCATTCGGTTCGCGAATTGCGCAGCATCGGCATCCAGCCTGATTTTCTCATGTGCCGGTCCGAGCGCCCGATCGGGGGTGACGCCCGGCGAAAGATAGGGCTGTTCTGCAATCTGGATGTGGACCACGTTTTCGAGGCCCGCGACGTGGAGAGCGTCTACCAGATACCCCTGAATCTGCACGAACAGAATTTCGACGTATTGCTTTGCGATCGTCTGGGTTTGGAGACCGAATTGCCTGACCTGGCCGAATGGGAAAAGATTGTGCACGCGATTCTCAATCCGACCGGGACGGTTCGGATCGCCATCGTCGGCAAGTACACAGAGTTGAAGGATGCCTACAAGAGCATCATCGAGTCCTTCATCCACGCGGGCATTCCCCACCACGTGAAAGTGGAACAGGTGTGGATAGATTCGGAAAGCCTCGAGGGGGACGATGTGGGGGATCGTCGTCTGGCGGAAATTTTCAGCGACATCCACGGTATCCTCATTCCCGGCGGTTTTGGTGACCGGGGTATTCCGGGCAAGGTCAACGCCATCCGGTTCGCCAGGGAGAACAAGGTGCCTTTCCTCGGTATCTGTTTGGGGCTGCAATGCGCCATGATCGAGATCGGGCGCGACGTTGTCGGTCTGGAAATGGCGGGATCCGCGGAGTTCACACCGGAAACGCCTCATCCGGTGATTCATCTCATGGAGGAACAGCGGGGCATCGCCAATATGGGTGGAACCATGAGGCTGGGCGCCTATCCCTGCCACATCGTACCCGACAGCCGGGCTTTCTCGTGTTACGGTGATCTGGAGATCAGCGAACGGCACCGTCACCGCTACGAAGTGAACAACAAGTACCTGGGGCAATTCGAAAAGGCCGGCGTCCTGTTTTCCGGAATGTCTCCCGACGGCCAGCTGGTGGAGATCATGGAGTTGCCCGAGCATCCGTTTTTCATCGCTGTCCAGTTCCATCCGGAGCTGAAATCCCGGCCCGGTCGTCCCCACCCGCTGTTCCGCGAATTCGTTGGTTCGGCGGTTTCGCATTTCAGTTCGTCACAGGAAAAGTCCGTGGACCGGGCCGCCAACTGATCAAGGCGCCACCTTCGGGAAGGATGATTTGATGGCTGTTGCAACTCCCTTTGTTCTGGGCGGACACCTGGTTGGTCTGGGACAGCCGCTGTATGTGATAGCCGGCCCCTGCGTTCTCGAGGATCCGGACGAGATGCTTCAGACCGCCGAAACCCTGGCCACAATCTGCGAACGTCTGGGGGTGGGTTTCTGTTTCAAGTCCAGTTACAGGAAAGACAATCGCACCAGCGCTGATTCCTATCGCGGGCCGGGCATCGATGACGGTCTGCGTCTTCTGGATCGAATCCGGGAGGCCGTGGGGGTGCCTGTGCTTACGGATATTCATCATCCCGAGGAAGCCGACGCTGTGGCTCAGGTGGCCGAAGTCATTCAGATCCCCGCGTTCCTCTGCCGGCAGACATCCCTGCTGGAGGCCGCCGGGCGCACAGGCAGCGTGATCAACGTCAAGAAGGGACAGTTCCTGGCCGCGGCCGACATGGCCCATGCCGCGGGCAAGCTCCGTCATGTGGGATGCGAGAGAATCCTGTTCACGGAACGGGGTTCTTTTTTCGGGTACCGTGATCTGACCGTCGACTTTCGCTCCATCAGTATCATGCGCGAATTGGGATATCCGGTGGTCTTCGACGCCACGCACTCGGTCCAGTCGCCCGGCAGCACAGGGACCACCACCGGCGGCAAACCGGAACTCATTCCCCTGCTGGCCCGTTGCGGAATGGCCGCCGGCAGTGACCTTGTATTTGTCGAGGCTCATCCCGAACCGGCTCGCGCAAAAAGTGATGCCGGCAGCCAACTGCCCCTGGACGCTTTCGAGCCCCTGGTGGCGGAGCTGGTCAAATTCCGGAACCTGTTCCTGGAGGCCAACACGTGAACGATTCGCGACCATGGCCGCCCCGCACCGATGACGACTACCGGCAGGAGGCGGTCATCCTGGTGGGGGATAAACTGGCGGACCGCCTGGCGAAGGTGCGGTTGACGGTGTTCGATGCCGATGGCGTGCTGACTCCCGGCAACCTTATCTACGGTGCCGATGGGGAAGCGCTCAAGGAGTTCCACAGCCATGACGGACTCGGTCTGGTGATGGGACGTCTGGTGGGAATCAAGCGGGCCGTGTTGACCGGCCGCAACAGCAGGATCGTCGATCGCCGCTGCCGGGAGTTGCGTTTCGACTCCATCAAGCTGGGTCGTTTCGACAAGGTGGAGGCCCTGAAGGAAATCCTGGCCGAGACGGGATGCAAACCCGCGGAAACCCTCTATATGGGAGACGATCTGATCGATCTGCCCGCCATGTACGAGGTGGGGTGCGCTGTGGCGGTGCCCTCCGCCCCGAACGAGATCAGGCAATACTGCAGTTACGTGACAAAAAGCGAAGGTGGGCAGGGGGCGGTCCGGGAAGTGATGGACCTCGTTCTCAAGAGCGCCGGGTTGTACGGCAAGGCCCTGGATCTGCTGATGCGAAAGGAAGTCCAGCCCACCCGCGCGGAATTGTCGTCAGACGTGGAAGAGGAGACCTGGCAATGATGGAAACGCCCCGTCGGAATCCGGACCCTGAAGAACTCCGGGACGATGCTCTGATCTCTCTCGGTCGCGAGGCTTTCATCCAGGAGGCGGGAGCCATCGAAGCGGTCGGCCTCGGGCTGGACTCGGATTTCGCCCGGGCCGTCCGTCGCCTTTTTACCTGCACCGGACGTGTTCTTGTGACAGGGTTGGGAAAATCCGGGTTCGTGGCCCGGAAGTTGGCGGCCAGCCTGACCAGTACCGGGACGCCCAGCCATTTCATTCATCCGGTCGAAGCCACCCACGGGGATCTTGGCATCGTGCGGGGCTCCGATATCCTTATCGCCATTTCCCGCAGCGGCAGCAACACCGAAGTGGTGACCTTGCTGGCCCGGTGCGAGCAGTTCGGGATGACCACCATCGCCATCACGGGCAGTCGGGATTCGGAGGTCGCGTCGGTCAGCGACATCGTGCTGCACACACCCATTGAACGGGAAGCCTGTCCCTTGAATCTCACTCCGACCACGAGCGCGGTGGCCGCCATGGCCATGGGGGACGCCCTGGTCGTGGCCCTCATCAAGCTGCGGGGTTTCAGGGCGGAAGACTTCGCCATGTTCCATCCCAGCGGGGTTCTGGGCCGCAGTCTGCTGATGAAGGTTTCCGAGCTGATGCACACAGGCGATGAACTGCCTGTTGTCTCACACCGCCTGACCCTCAGGGAATCGCTGCCCGAAATCGTGGGCAAACGCCTGGGTGGTACGTGTGTGGTTGATGACGATGGCGAACTGATGGGACTGTGCGTGGACGGGGATGTCAAACGGGTGCTGCTGGAACGGGAAGATGCCCTGGATCAGCCCATCACCCACGCCATGAATGATCGTCCATCGACCATCAGTCCCGATATGTTGGCAATCAGTGCCCTGCGCATGATGGAGGAGCGAAAAAGGGGACCGGTGACTTTGCTTCTGGCCACGGATGAAAAAAACAGGCCCGTGGGGCTTCTGCACATCCATGACGTTCTGAGAGCAGGGCTGCTTTAACCCGGATCATTCATCAATTTTCCTCCTTTTGAAAATCATTCAATTCGCTGTCGTGAAACTAGTTGTGAAGGTGGCACAACCTGTGCTTAACTGATGCTGCGCCTTAGGGTGAAAGTATGGACGGGCGGGGCTGTGATCCCCGTGGAAACCATCCGGGAAGGCTGAACCTGTTGGCCGAGGGTGACATTGCTCTGTGGAGAAGAGTCCGGCGGCGGTTTTACTGGCTGCTTACGGTAATGATGCTTCAATTGGCGGACCTTGTCCCTATTGCTTTTGGCCGACGGTTGTGTGTCGGGATGGCCCGCTTGGCGGTGAGGGCGAGGCCGAAGGACCTGCATATGGCCGAGGGCAACCTGGCCCGCGCGTTTCCTGAACTTGACGGCCGTGGACGACGGCGTCTCCTGGAGGAGTCGGCCGACGCCCTGGGGCTCAATCTGTTTGACACTTTGGCCGCGGGTCGTCTTCTGGGAAATGGTCATTCCGTGGTCGAGGAGCCCGGACCTGTGGCCGGGATGCCTCAAGTGGGGGACGTGTTGGCAGACCTGGCAGCCTCGGGACGGGGTGTGTTCATCCTGACCGGCCATTTAGGTTGCTGGGAACTGCTCGGGGGCTGGTTGGCCAGGGAACTCCGGGCGCGCGGCCTGGGCGGTCTTGGGGTCGTCACCGGCACGGTGCGTAATCCACCTGTCGACAGGCTCCTGCAGGGCC
This sequence comes from Candidatus Krumholzibacteriia bacterium, assembly GCA_023270185.1. Lineage (GTDB taxonomy): Bacteria > Krumholzibacteriota > Krumholzibacteriia > LZORAL124-64-63 > LZORAL124-64-63 > JAGLCY01. The sequence goes on from JAGLCY010000066.1 coordinate 8,219, forward strand.
GCCGGCGTCGTTTGGGCATGACAGTCCTGCCTCGGGAAGCCGGTGCCGGGCCTCTGATCCGCTATCTCAGGTCCGGAGGAATCGTGGCCGTGCTGCAGGATCAGAATACCCGGGTCCAAAACCTGGACATCCCGTTTTTCGGGGAACCCGCACCCACGCCCGCCGGCCTGGCCCGCCTGGCTGTGCGTTACCGGATTCCCGTGTTGCCGGTGGCCATCGCCCGGGACGGTCAAAACAATCGCCACCGGGTCATTCACCTGCCACCCTTGGTGTTCAAGGAAGTGGGGCCGATGGACGAAGATGTAGAGAGCTTCCTGACTCTTTGCAATGTTCAGTTGGAACATTTCATTCGGCGGAACCCAACCGAATGGGTGTGGTTCCATAAACGTTGGAAATCATGATGGATAAACATCCCCAAGGCTGAAGGCGGCCTCAAGGGATCAACGGTGGTGGAGAGCGGCTGAAAATCATGAAGAATCCCATGAATCTCACAGTACTTGAATCCCTGTTGACCTGGCGCGTCGTCCTGGTGTTTGTTTTCAGCGCTGTCCTGGCGGTGGTCTCCGGTTGCGGGGATTCCGGGGAGCCCTCACAGGCTGCCGCTCCCGGCGCCAGGACGGGACGAGTCCCGGAACGGCAGTTCTTCGACTACCGGCTGATCGAGTCCGAGGCGGGAATCCGGCAATGGGCCCTTCAAAGTGAAAAGATGCTGAAGTTTTCCGGGGAGAAGGATGTCCATCTGGTCACGCTCCACATGGATTTTTTCAAGGAAGGCGGTCATTTTTCGGTTTTAACCGCCGACAGCGGTCGGGCCAATCTCACCACCAAGGACATCCATACCTGGGGAAACGTCATCGTCGTGACGGACGATGGGCGTCGCCTGGAATGCGAAGAACTCTTCTTCAACAACGAGACCGAGCTGATCCACAATGATGTTTTCAACCGTTTCACCCGGGACGGTGACGTCCTGACTGGAATGGGACTGGAGGCCACGCCGGATCTGGAGTACATTGAGATTAAGCAGAAAGTGGAGGCTGAAGTTGAAGATGAAGCAAACGCCGAAAGCGGGTCCCGGTGACCGCTAGTACAACCTCATCCGTTCTGAGAGCAACCGGGTTGCGCAAAGTCTATCGTGGCCGAACTGTTGTCGATGAAGTCGATCTCGAACTGGTCCAGGGAGAAATCGTGGGCCTGCTCGGTCCCAACGGTGCCGGCAAGACCACATCGTTCTATATGATTGTTGGTTTCATCACTCCGGATGGCGGCAAGGTGCATATGGACAACCGCGACCTTTCGCGTTTGCCCATGTACAAGCGAGCCCGCCTGGGCATCGGCTATCTTCCCCAGGAATCTTCGATATTCCGGCAGCTGACGGTCGAGGACAATGTCATGGCCGTGTTGCAGAGCATAAAGATGAGTCGCAGCGATCGTTATCATCGCCGGGATGAACTCCTGGATATGTTGGGCGTCAGTCATATCCGCAAGAACAAGGGTTATGAACTGTCGGGTGGCGAACGGCGGCGGGTGGAGATCGCACGCGCGCTGGTGACCGAGCCCAAATTCATGCTCCTGGACGAGCCCTTCGCGGGTATCGATCCCATCGCCGTGGCGGATCTGCAGTCGGTGGTGAGCCAATTGCGGGAAGAGGGATTGGGTGTTCTCATCACGGACCACAATGTCCGTGAGACCCTACACATTACCGACCGGGCCTACATTCTGTTCGAAGGCAAGATAGAGTTGTCCGGCACATCGGAGGAGATCGTATCCTCCGAGAAGGCACGGAAAATTTACCTGGGTGAAAAATTCCGGATGTAACGGGTTTTCTGAGGTGGAGGAAGGATCCCCCGCCCTTGCAAGGTCAAAGGAAGGCATAAGAATAATGGCTCCCAACATAGGTCTGCGTCAAACCATGCAGCTGCGTCAGCAGCTGGTAATGACCCAACGTCTCCAGCAGGCTCTGAAACTCCTGCAGGTTCCCACCCTGGAGCTTGAACAGATCCTTCGGCAGGAACTTCAGGGCAACCCCCTTCTTGAGGAGATCGAGCCTGAAGAGGAACTGGAAGAGGAGATCCTCCGCGAAAATGAAATCGCCGCTGATGACGAGAAGGTCCGGGAAAAGGAACAGGACCCCCAGGACGAAGACCGCGATTGGGGTGACAGTTGGGACGAAGGTTTTCGGAGCCTCGCCACCGAGCGGGGTTACGACGAGGAAGACGAACTGGAGCGTCCCCAGAAATACGTCCCCTCGGGCCAGGAAGATCTCGGTGAACAGTTGCAATTGGCGGTTCCCGAGGGTATCGAGCGGATGATCGGCGAGTACATCATCGGTTGCCTGAACGAGGATGGGCTGCTGGATTGCCCCCTGTCTGAAATCGCTTCCTATTACGAAGTCAGCCAAGAAGAAGTGGAGACGATTCTGAAGGTCGTCCAGGGTTTCGACCCTGCCGGTGTCGCGGCGCGCGACCTGCAGGAATGTCTCCTGCTTCAGTTGGCCGCGCGCGGGCAGGAGGATTCACACGAAGCCCACATCATCATCAACCATTTCGACTCTCTCAAGAACCGGAAGTTCAGCGACATCGCCCGGGAGATGAAGATTACCCCGAGGGAGGTCCAGGCGATCGCCCAGCGCATCGGGGAACTGGATCCCCGTCCCGGTCTGTCGGCCAACACCGAAGGCGCTCGGGCCATCGTTCCCGATCTGGAAGTGGTCAAGGTGGACGAGGGTGGAGATGAATACGCCGTCTATCTCAACGACTCGAACCTGCCCCGGCTGCGGGTCAGTAAAGCCTACGAGGATACGAGCAAAGGCAACGAAGACGCGGTGAAATTCATCGACGAGAAGAAGCGACATGCCGAATGGGTCATCAAAACCATCGAGCAACGACGGCGGACCATGATCAGGGTCATGGAGGCCATCGTTGCAGAGCAGAAGGATTTCTTCGAGAAGGGAGCCATCGCTCTGCGACCCCTGACACTGCAACAGGTGGCCTCGACCATCGGCATGCACGAGTCGACAGTGTCCAGGGTCACGCGACAGAAGTATGTGCAGACTCCGCGCGGGGTTTTTTCCCTCAAATACTTTTTCAGTGCGGGACTCGATTCGAACGACGGGACCGAAGTGGCGGCCAAGGCGGTCAAGGTCATGATCCAGGAGATCATTGCCAACGAAAACACGTCCAGACCGCTTTCGGACAAGAAAATTGTGGATATGTTGCATGAGAAGGGACTTAAGATCGCCCGGAGAACCGTGGCCAAATACAGGGAGCAGATGGGAATTCTCAGCGCCAGGATGCGTAAACAATTCTGATCGGCCCTGTAGCCCACCCCCAGAAACGATTTGAAGGAGGACGCCATGCAGTTGGAAATCAATGCCAGGCATTTCACCATGGGAGACGACCAGAAGGAATTGATCGAAGCCGCCGTGGATAAACTGGTCAAGTTCAGCCCCCGGCCGGTTCAATCCATCAAGATGACCATCAACCACGAAGCCGGACGTTTCTCGGCCGATTCCGTCCTGCACCTGAAAAGTACCGAATTCCGGGCCAAAGGCGAGGGCATGGAGCCCGAATACGCGGTCAATGAAATGATGGAAAATCTTCGCAAGCAACTGGCAAAATTCAAGGGTAAGATCAGCGGAAAGCAAAAGGGTGAAGGGGGGGGGCTCGGACGGGCCATGTTCGATGGATCCACTCTTCCCGATTCCGAAGACCGCGCACCCGAGGGTTTTGTCCTGCTGGACATGGATCCTTCGAGCGCCCGGGAAAAATTCCAGGCCGGGGAACTGCCGTTCCTGGTTTTCCGGAATGTGGACAATGACAAGTTGGGTGTGATCTACCGTCGGGACAACGGTGAACTGGGACACATGGAGTCCGAAAACCACTGAGCGGCCCGGTAGCTCGATATCAGGGGAATCAGATGAACAGGGTCACGATCCAGGATCTCTACGAGCAACTCAAGGAACCGCTTCTGCTCGACGTGCTTTCAGACCTTCCGGACGAACCCATCCTGGTCCGCGCTCCCGATGTTCATCGTCCGGGCATGGCTCTAATGGGTTTCGCGGAAAATTTTCTGCCCCGCAGAATCCAGGTTTTCGGTGAGTCGGAAACGGCGTTCCTGTCCACTCTGGGAGGGCAGGAACAGAGGGCTGCCGTGGAAAGGGTCCTGAACCTTGACCCCCCCGTGATTTTCGTGGCCATGGACCAGGCGGTGCCGCGTCCCATCATGGATCTGATCCGGGAGCGTAAATTCCCCCTGATTCGTTCCGCCCTGACCGCGGTGGAATTCATTTCAGAACTTTCCCACCATTTGGAAAAGGTATTCTCTCCGCGGACGGAGGTTCACGGCACTTTGGTGGATGTCTACGGTGTGGGTCTTCTGTTCACCGGCCGCAGCGGAATCGGCAAGAGTGAATGTGCCCTGGATCTCATCGAGAGGGGGCACCGCCTGGTTGCCGACGACATCGTCGAGATCACCCGCACCCCCGAAGACGTTCTGATAGGCAGGTACCGGGAAGTCCTGCGGCACCACCTGGAAATCCGTGGTGTCGGCGTCATCGACGTGCAGTCCATCTTCGGTATCAGGGCCATTCGCATGCAGAAGCGCGTCGAGGTGGAGGTGCAGCTGCAGGAGTGGGATGATTCTGTCGATTACGAACGTATTGGCATGGAGAACCGCTTCACTGAAATTCTCGGCGTGAATATTCCGCAGGTGGCTGTTCCCTTGTATCCGGGCAAGAACATCACGGTGATCAGCGAGGTCATCGCCCTCAATTTCATGCTGAAGGTCTATGGTTACGATGCCGCTCAGGTTCTCAACGACCGCATTCTGGAAAATATGCGCTCGAACAAGCGGTTGCGCGATTACCTGGATCAGGATCGGGAATGACAGGAAAGGGACGGTAGCCTGATGATAAAGGCTCTGGTGATCACCCATGGGGGAATCGGCCAGGAACTCGTTCGGGTCACCGAAATGATCCTCGGACCTGTCCCGGGCTTGACCGCCATGTCCAACAGTGGCAAGTCGGCCATTGATATCACCGCGCGGATCAAGGAGTGGCAGGCCGAAATTCCGGATGACGGCGGTGACGATTTCTCCGCAAGTGACCGGAAACTTATCCTGCTTGACGACTACGGGGGCAGCTGCGCGACAAGCGCACAGTTGGCCTGTGGTCAGGATCCCGATACCGCCATCATCAGCGGGGTCAATCTGGCGATGCTGTTGGGGTTCGTGACCTGGCGGGATTCCGGTGATTTCGAGGAACTGGTGGCCAAGGTGGTCCAAAAGGGTCGTGAAGCCATTCTCCTGGTTGGGGGACGTTGATGCCGGTGATTCTGGCTCGCATCGATGACCGCCTCATCCATGGCCAGGTGACCGTCGGATGGAGTGAACGGTTGCGCCCCGACCGGATCCTGCTGGCCAACAACGCCATCGCGGCCGATCCCTGGCAGACGAGGGTCTATTCCAGCACAGTGCCTCCGGACATCGATGTCTCCATTCTTCCGGTTTCCAAAGCCGCCGCTAGTCTAGGGGAGCCGGAACACCAGGATGAGCGGGTGCTGTTGTTGACGGGGTCCGCCGAGGAGATGGCCGAATTGGTAAGGATCGGTGTTCCGATCACAGAGGTCAACGTGGGCGGGTTGCACTTCGGACCCGGTAAACGGGAAATGCTCCCTTTTGTCTACGTGGACCGTCAGGATCTGAAAGCTTTCACTCGCCTGCTTGAAATGGGCATGACTCTGTCGGCACAGCAGGTTCCCGGCGGCCGGGAGTATTTGCTTGACGAGGAACAAATCCGGGAGATGGGGGAGAAGTTCTGATGGCCCTTTGGGTACCGGTGGCCCTGGTGTCCGATCCCACCTTGTCTTCCCTGCTCGTCCTGGGGTTGCTGGCCGGGATACTGGCCCTCGACGATACCGCCCTGGCCCAGACCTGGTTCGGCCAACCTTTGCCCGCGGCGGTTCTGACGGGGTACTTATGCGGTGATCCTTTGACGGGATTGGCCGTGGGGCTTCCCCTGCAACTCGTTCTGGCCGGCAATCTTCCCATAGGCCAGACGTTTACCGGCGATTCCACCAGCGCGACCATCGCAGCCGTGGCGGGAGCGATCCTCGGCGGCAGGCATTTGCCGCCGGTGCTGGTCGGCAATTCGGAAGGAACCTGGCAACTGCTCGGTTGGGTCATCCTGGGGGCGGGCCTGCTGAGCCTGCTGGGTCATCTTCTTATCCAGGGTGAACGCCGGGCCAACGGTATCTGGATGCTGGAAGGACTTCGCAGCCTGCGCGACGGCAGATTGGGAAGAATAGAGAGGCTGCATATTCGTTGTCTGCTGACCACATTTTTGCGTGGTTTCAGTTCCGGAATCCTTTTTATTCTTCTCATGATCAGGGTGTGGATGCCTCTTTTCCCCCATCTTCCCCCAACTCTTCAGACCGCGCTCGGGACGTTGCCGCTGCTGCTGCCCGGTCTTGGCGTCGGCACGATGATCGAACGATACGGATTGAAATCCAGCTGGCCATGGGTGGCCGCGGGTATGATCTGTACTTTCCTGGTGGCTCATTATGTGGTCTGATTTTTCACGTGAGGAGATGCCGTGAAAACAATGACCCGCGGGTTGCAGTGGTCCCTTTTCCTGCGCTCGCTGACCATGCAGGGGTCCTGGAATCATCAGCGGATGCAGAACCTGGGTCTTTTGTGGACTGTCCTTTCCTGGCTGCGTCGGACCCGGCGCGATGTGAACCGGGACCGGATTATCTGTCGGCGGTACTACGGCTTTTTCAACACCAATCCCTATCTTGCCAATTTCCTCTTCGGTGGACTGATTCGGCTGGAAAACGACCAGGAGGCCGGGTTGGAGGTCCCGCCGGGAGTGATCGGCACCTTTCGGGATTCGGTGGGGAGGGCTCTGGCCTCACTGGGTGATCAGTTGTTCTGGCTTGGTTTGCGTCCGACCCTGATCATGGCAATCTGTCTTTTCGGACTAATGGGTCAAATCTTCACGGTGCTGGTGGTTATCGGCATCTTCACCGTGGGCCAACTTCTCCTGCGCTGGGTGGCCCTGCGCAAGGGGTACGACCTGGGGATGGACATCGTCGACCTGCTGTTTGACCCGAGGTGGCACACGTGGATAGGCAGGATGAAGCGTGCCGGCATGGTTCTGACGGGAATGGTGGCTGGATTGTATCTCGCCCAGGTCGCGGAATTCGGGGTGACTTCGGATCGGAACCTGCTGTGGATCGGAACGGTATTGGGCATGGGCCTGCCCCTGATTCTGCGCAAGCGTCTGCCGGGGGAACTCCTGATCGTGGCGGCCCTTTTCCTGGCTCTGGTACTGACTTTTGCCATTTGACCGCTTGGGAGTTAAATTATGGTCCTGACAATCTTTTTCGATAATTCCAAGGGATTCCACCATTGAAGACTGTGACCGCGACCGTATCCGATCCGGTAGGTTTCCATCTACGTGCCGCCGGTCGGATCGTCAAACTGACCAAATGCTTCGAATCCGAAGTCACCATCCGGTACAACGGACGAGTCGCCAACGCCAAGAGTATCATGGGGTTGGCGAGTCTTGCCGCTGAATTCGGCACCGACGTGCTCATCGAGGTCGAGGGTGTCGATGAAGAGGCGGCCATCAAGCAACTCGTGCAGTTGATCGAGATCGATCTGGCGATAGCCGAGGATCCCGTATAGATCATGAATTCCTTCCCGGGCATCGCCGCTTCCCCAGGCTACGCCGCCGGTCCCGTGCATGCCATCCGGCAAAGGGCCATCGTGCCGGTACGCCGGTCTTTGGCTCCGGACGAAGTCCCCGCCGAGATCCAACGATTCGGTCAGGCGGTCGACAAGGCCCGGTCCGGATTGCAGGAACTGGTTGATCGCCTGTCCAGCGAGCTTGGACCGGAAGGCGGCGAGATCCTGGCCAGCCAACTGTTGATTCTGGAAGACGAGATGGTTTGGGACGCCACTCTGGCCGTCATTCGCGACGAGAAAGTCAATTCCGAAGCGGCTTTCTCCCGTTCCGTGGGTGACATCGCCGCCCGTTTCCTGGAAATCGAGGATGAGACTTTCCGGGAAAGGGTCAATGACCTCAGGGATGTGGAACAGCGCGTTCTTCGGTGCTTCAACGACGCCGATCCCCAGCACCTGATTTTGCCCCTGGTTCCGTCCATCATTTCCGCCCGCAACCTGACTCCCAGCGATACGGCTGTCCTGGGACGCAACAACGTGCTGGGTTTCGCGATGGACGAGGGAGGGAACACCAGCCATGTGGCCATTCTCGCCAGGTCGATCGGGGTGCCCGCGGTGGTCGGGCTCAAGGGGCGTGCCGTGGCCCTGGAGCCGGGTCGGCAGGTGGCGGTCGATGGTACGGACGGCCTGTTGGTGACCGACCCGGACGAGGAGACCCTGGAAAAATTCCGGATGCTGACCTGTCAGCAGGTCGAGGTCAGCCGGAAACTGGAACATTTGAAGGATCTGGAAGCGGTCACGCCCGATGGGCATCGTGTCCACATGATGGCCAACATCGAACTGCCGGTCGAAGTCGAAGAGGCCCTGGCCCGTGGCGCCGAGGGCATCGGGTTGCTGCGCACCGAGTACCTGTTCTTTCAGCATCGCACCATTCCCACCGAGGATGACCAGGTAAAAGTCTATTCGGAAATCGTGCGCCGCATGGATGGCCGGCCCGTGATTTTTCGCACGCTGGACGTGGGTGGCGACAAGGTATCGGACTACCTGGGCGCAAAACGCGAGTACAATCCTTTCCTCGGCTGGCGCGGCATCAGGTTTTCCCTGGCGAACCGTCTGCTGTTCAAAACCCAGATCAAGGCCATTCATCGGGCTGCGATCTCGGGTCGGGTCAAGGTGATGTTTCCCATGATCACCGGAGTGTCGGAGCTGCGCGAGGCCCGCCAGGTAGTGGCCGAGGCGATCACCGAGTTGGTTGCCGAGGGCGTGGACCACGATCCGGATCTGCCGCTGGGCATCATGATCGAAACTCCTTCCGCCGTCCTGGCTGCCGACACCCTGGCCGCCGAATGCGATTTCTTCAGCATCGGGACAAACGATCTCATTCAGTACACCCTGGCCATGGACCGTGGGAACAGTCGGGTCAGCTATCTGTACCGGCCGCTCCATCCGGCTATCCTGCGCAGCATCCGCATGACTGTGGAAGCCGCACATCGGGCGGGAATCCCGGTGGGCCTCTGTGGCGAGATGGGTTCGGAAACCCGTCTGGCCGAGTTGCTGCTGGGACTCGGGCTCGACGAGATCAGCCTCCACGGAGCCACCCTGCCCAAAATCAAGCAGGTCATCAGGTGGACGTCATATGAGGAAGCCCGGCGGATGGCGGATCACCTGATGTCCCTGGCCACTCCCGATGAGGCGGACCGCTGGCTGGCGGAATACATCGCCGACCGGAAGCGGCAGAGGGAAAACGGAGGAAATCAGTGATGAACGACGGGCTTGACTCGGGAACACGGTTTATGTTCGGACTCGTGGGTGAACTGGGGGAACAGATTCGCAAAAGCGCCCACCTGGATGGATTGGCTGAAGTCGAACCTCCGGCCACGGGCTTCGGACGGATCATCCTGTGTGGGATGGGTGGGTCGGCCATCGCGGGCGACCTGATCCAACCGCTTCTGGCGGACGGCCGGATTCCTCTGACCGTTTGGCGTGATTACGGTCTTCCCCATTGGGCGGGCCCCGGCGACCTCGTTCTCTGCAGCAGTTATTCCGGGGATACCGAGGAAACCCTTTCGGGTGCCCATGAGGCCGGTTCGCGTGGTTGTGACCGGTTGGCAATCACTTCGGGGGGCAGCCTGGCTTCGTTGGCGTCCGCCGAGGGTTTTCCCGCGGTGATCCTGCCCGGTGGACTTCCACCACGCGCTTCCCTGGGCCTTGGTCTGGGGGCGTTGGCCCGCTGCCTGGGCCGACTGGGACTGGTGGCCGAAGTGGACACTTCCCTTGTCCAGGCAGCAGAGACCCTGGACAGGTATCGCGATTCCAGATCTTTCCCGGTGGCGCCCGACGTCCGTGACACCGGATCCGTACCGGCAGATCCTGAAGGAAATCCCTCGGCAGCCGAACTGGCCGAAATCCTGGTGGGCAAGGTGCCGGTCATCTACACGGTCGGGGCCGAGGCGCACGCCGCAGGTCTGAGACTCAAAGCCCAGCTGAACGAGAACAGCAAGGCGCCGGCCTGTCTGGCGCAATTCCCGGAACTGAATCACAATGACCTGGTCGGATGGAGTCTGGACACTTCCGACAGGGGACGTTTCGTTCTTCTCATAATGCGGGGCAGGAGTGACAATGATCGCATCAGGCGCCGGGTGGAATTGACCCGGCAGCTGTTGGCCGATGAGTTCCCTGAAATCCATGAAATCCAATCTTCCGCACCGGGGGTCCTGGACCGCATCCTGTCCCTTGTCCAGTACGGAGATTATCTGTCCTGTCATCTGGCCCGGTTGAAGAATGTCGATCCATTGCCGGTCGACCGCATCACCAGGCTAAAGGAATCCCTGGGGAAACCCGAGTAACCGGACCCGATCGAAAAGGCGGTCCACAGGAGACAGCATGAAGGCGGTCATACCAGCGGCCGGGGTCGGCACCCGGTTGCGTCCCCACACACTGAACAAGCCCAAAGCCCTGTTGCCGGTGGCCGGGAAACCCATCCTGGCCCATATCATGGATGATCTTACCGAAGCGGGCATTGACGGATTTGTGCTGATCGTCGGTTACCACGGTGACGAGGTTCGCCAGTGGTTCACCCGCGAACGTCCGGACCTGGACATCACCTTCGTGGAACAGACCGAACGACTGGGTCTGGGCCACGCCATCTGGACGGCCCGCGAGGCCCTGGGGGACGAGGCCTTTTTCTGCATACTCGGCGATACGATCCTGAAGGCGGATTATTCCTCCCTTCTGGCCTCGACCAACAGCATGATCGCCGTACGCGAAGTCGAAGATCCACGACGGTTCGGCGTGGTGGAGATGGACGGCGAAAGCGTTAAGCGATTTGTTGAAAAGCCCGACAATCCACCCAGTAATCTGGCGATCGTGGGGGCCTATCTGTTCCGGGACGGAGGTGCCCTGTGGCGCGCGCTGGACAGGATCGTCAACGAGGATATCCGTACCCGCGGCGAGTACCAGTTGACCGATGCCCTGCAGATGATGGTTGAAGAGGGCATCCCCTTCAACACCGTTGCGGTGACCGACTGGTATGATTGCGGCAAGAAGGAAACCTGGCTCCAGACCAACCGGATCCTTCTGGAGAGGAATGAAGAGCAGGAAGAAGGCGAAGGTTTCGTCAACCCCTGCAGCATTGCTCCGGACGCGATCATTACGGGGTCAACCATCGGTCCCAATGTTTCGGTCGGGGCGGGTGCAGTCATCGAGAACTGCAAAATCAGTGACAGCGTTATCGGGTCGGGATGCCGTCTGATGCAATGTCGGCTTGACCAGAGCCTGGTTGGAAACGAGTGTTCGCTGACCGGAGTCACTGGGGAAATAAACGTGGGGGACTTCACCGAAATCATAGGCGAGAAAAGCTGAACTCAAGTGTAATTCGACAGGCCGGGGAAAACGGGCCCCGCATAAAGGGAAGGAAACGACATGAGCGACAGGTTCCTGTTCACCAGCGAATCAGTGACAGAAGGACATCCCGACAAGGTGGCCGATCAAATTTCCGACGCCGTGGTGGACGCCATCATGGCCAAGGACCCGGAAGGTCGGGTGGCCTGCGAGACCATGGTCACCACGGGCATGGCCTGCCTGGGTGGGGAAATCACCACGAAGACTTATGTCGATATTCCCACGTTGGTGCGCAAGACCATCCGGGACATCGGTTATAATTCCGCGGATTACGGTTTCGATGCCGACACTTGCGCGGTTCTGACCGCCCTGGACGAACAGTCGCCCGACATCGCGATGGGTGTCAATCCGGGTGGTGCCGGCGATCAAGGTCTGATGTTCGGTTACGCCTGCAGGGAAACCGATGTCCTGATGCCCCTGCCCTTGACCATGGCCCACAGGATGGCGCAGCAGCTTGCCAAGGTTCGCAAGGACGGCACCCTGCCCTGGGTGCGGCCTGACGGCAAGACCCAGGTGACCTGCCTCTACGAGGACAACAAGCCCGTTGCCATTGACACCGTGGTTGTTTCCACACAGCACGACGAGGACATTTCCCTCGAGGATCTGCGGGCCGCCATCGACAAGCATGTTATCCGGCCCGTGCTTACAAGGTTCGATGTGGATTACGACGGTTACAAGACACACATCAACCCCACGGGACGGTTCGTGGTGGGTGGTCCCCTCGGGGATTGTGGTCTGACAGGGCGCAAGATCATCGTCGATACCTACGGCGGCAGCGCCTGCCACGGCGGTGGCGCCTTCAGCGGCAAGGATTCCACCAAGGTGGATCGTTCCGGGGCCTACGCCACGCGGCATCTTGCCCGGAATATCGTTGCAGCCGGCCTCGCGGACCGTTGCCAGGTGCAGGTGGCCTACGCCATCGGTGTGGCGGAGCCGGTTTCGATCAATGTCGATTGTTACGGCACCGGCCAGGTGCCTGACGAGCAGATTACGGCGGCGGTTCGCAAGGTTGCGGACATGACTCCTCAGGGAATCATTTCCCGCCTCAAACTGCGTGAACCGGTTTTTCTGAAGACCGCGGCCTACGGGCATTTCGGCCGGGACGACGTCCAGTTCTCCTGGGAAAAGGAAGACCTGGTGGACGCCTTGAAGAATGCCGTCGGCTGATCGTTTCGATTAATTTAAAAAAAAGGCGGGGCCTAGTAGGCTCCGCCTTTTTTAATTCCTTGATCAGACCGCGTCCCGGATTTGCGAATCCATCCTCCGGTGTCAATGCCTTTCAGGTACCGGGGGTGACGGTGAATTTCAAGGTCTGCTTTCTTAAAACCGCCCAGGCCGGATAGAAGACCGAAACATTGACTTCATAATCGCCAGGTATGTCGTACCGGAATTCCGGAGCCGTGAGTTTGAATTCCGAGGCGGCGTCATCGCCCATTTCCCATTTGAAAACCATTTTCACCGAATCACCGAGTACGGTCGGATAATCGATGTCGCAGGAAGATGCCATTATATTGAAATGAATGATGTCGTCGGTGGTGACGTTTCCATCAGGGAAGTCCGAGCCGGCCTCCACGACCAGGCTGTCGGGGAAAACGACCACCGGAAAGGTGGCGGAGGCCGTTTGACCGTCGGGATCAGTTCCCTTGACAGTGACGGTGTATTCGCCTGGCGTGTGGTAGGTGTGGAAGTCGCGGGTGGTGGAACCAATGCCCCCGTCGCCGAAATTCCACAGGATTTCCAGGTTGTTGTTCGCCCCGAGGGGGTCGCCCGATTCATTGCCGCCGGACAGGACGGCATAACCCTCCACGGCCATGGGCGCGACGCCGCAGGCAGGCGTCACCTGCAAGCGAGTGAAGGCGGGAACGGATTGATCGTCGTCTTTACAACCGGTGGCCACGACCAAAATCAACAAGGCCGGCACCAGCAGCATACAGGCGCGTTTCATGTGTGGATATTCTCCCCGTGGGGTGACTTAGGATCTAACTCGCAGAAAAACACCGGAACCCCGTTCCGGGCTCTACCTGCCTGGTCGCATCAATTTATGAAGCTAGGACAGCCCAGGCAAGGAGTCCAGTAAAATCAGTTGTTCCCGGCATGACCGAAAACAGGTGTCAGCGCCGGGCCCGCACGAACATAATGACGAAAATAAAGGCGTAAAGGACATTTCCGGCCCAGGCCGCGGGAATCGGGGGGAGTGTTCCGTTGTGACCCAGGGCTCTGCCGAAATTCATGAACAAATAGTAAACGAAGCTCACCAGCAGGGTATAACCGAAGCCCGAGGCGATGGTGGTTTTTCGCGGACCCGAAGCGAGGATAATTCCCATCAGCACCACGATCAGGTTGACCAGTGGGAAAGCGAAATTGAACTGGATATCAACCAGGCCGGTGGTTGGGTCGCCGCCGCTGTGCCGAATCAGCTGGACGTGGTCCCGAAGCTGCCGGATGTTCATGTCCTCCTGCCGGATACGTTCCCTGTAGAAGCTTTTGGGTGAGACCTCCAGGTCGCGAGCCGTGAGACGTTCAAAAACCACGGTCTTCTCATTGTCCCCATCGAAAATGCGTCGCGTGCCGTTGATCAGCGTCCAGTGGGCGCCGTCCCATTCGGCGCGAGTCGCATCGATTCTTTCGGTGATGATGGCGCCTTCGTGACTGAGGATCCTGAGTCCGGTGAGGATACCGGTGTTGGGGTCGAATTTGTGGGCGTAGTAAAACCGTCCGTCGCTGGCGGTCAGGGCAATATGCTGGGTGGGACGGATCCGGTTGGGATTGCCGTGGATTTCCACTTCCCAAACCTGATTCCTTCTGACATTAGCTTCCGGCAGGACATATTCGCGCCAAGCCAGGGAGAACACGGTTACCAGAAGTGAAATGACGATCAGGGGGCGGGTAACCTTCATCAGCGACCAACCGGAGGCGAACAGGGCGGTCAGTTCGAGATATCTGGCCATGGTGCCTACCGTGAACAGGGTGGCCATCAGCATGGCGATGGGCAGCACCGTGTCGACGATCCAAACGGCCTTGAAGGAATAGTAGCGCAGGATCTGCCAGGCGTTGGCGTCGTTGTCCACGAAGCTTCCCATGTGGTCCAGCACGTCGATGAGCGTGAACAGGATCAGGGCCCCGACCATGGTGAAACTCAGGTTGCGGAAGAAGGTGGCCAGCAGATGACGGTGAATTATGGACATCAATCAGGTTCTCCACCGACGGACACCGTCTTGTCGGCAACGCGGGGTTTCAGGGTGATGCTCAAAAGAGTGGATTCCCGAACGGCCTTGAAAAACAGGGGAATGCCCACCACCAGAAGGAAGATGTTCGCGCTCCACATGGCCAGAAACGGGTCCAGCCTGCCGCGGTCGGAAAACTTCTCGCCTCCCACCAGGAACAGGTAATACACCAGGTACACGCCAAGGGCAAGGCTTACGCTGATGCCTTTGCCGCTTCTCGACGATGTCACGGCCATGGGTACGCCGATCAGGGCAAATACGATGCAGGCGAAGGGAATGGCGAATTTCTTGTGAAATTCCACCAGATACCGATTCTCCCTGGTCTGGTAGCTGTCCCTGATCTTTTCCTGGTACCGCGACTGTTCGACGACCCGGTCCACTTTCAACCTCGTGGCCCGAAATTTTCCTTCCAGGAAAGTTTTTCGTTCGGGATCCTCCGGTGGTGCCGGGTTGTTGCCTAGAATTTCAGTCCGATGCTCCGGTTGGAGCAGCTTCCACTGCCACTTCAGCATGGTTTCGGCCAAACCGCCCACGTTGTCCAGGACCTTGTCCTGTCTCTCCTGTTCCTTACCCGCGGTGGTCCACAGGTCTTTCAGGTTCATCTCACGATCACCCCGGGTCTGCCGGTCCGAATCATGGAAATCACGTTCCACGTTTTCCACGTAGAGGTTGTGTTGGCCGAAACGTGTGACCTGGTATTTGTCCGGGGATTTCTTGTCGGGTCGTTCGTGGATTTCCCCGTCGTGCAATTCGATGAGCACCGAGTCGGTCTCATGGTCAGGGGCAATGCGGCCCCAAGCAGCGATCGTAACCCGTGGAGAAAGGTCTCCGGGATTTTCCTTTTCGATAATGGTGACATCCTCGATCCGGCCCGTGACGTCATCCTTTTTGCTTACGTAGATGGTCGTCCGGTCGCTCATATCCGTGAATTGCTGGGCGCGGATCTCCAGCATGGGTTTCTTACGGTTGATGTCGTACAAGAGGTTGGCCAGCTTATGGTTGGACTCCGGAAAGACGAAATGGTTGTAGGCGGTCAGGCCGAGGGCGATGACACCGGCTCCGAACAGGAGGGGACGAAGCACCGTCCACAGGCTGATGCCGCTGGCTTTCATCGCTGTAATTTCATGATCGGCAGCAAGTTGTCCGACGCTCATGAGGATGGCTATCAAGACCGCCATTGGTACGGATAATGCAAATGTGTGTCCGAGACTGAGAACCAGGACCTCGGTTGCCATGAGGAATGGAACACCTTTGCTGACAAACAGATCGACGTACCTGAAGAGCACGTCTATCATCAGCAGAAAGGTGATGACGAACCAGCCGAAAAAGAAGGGACCGGCTGCTGTGGCCAGCAAGTGTTTGTATATCAGGTACATAGAACCTTGTTGCCCCTGTCGGTTTCTCCTTCGAATCCCGGCTGAACCTCAGCAACGGAATATCCGGAGGCCTTGGCCGAAAGGATTGATTCCAGGGTTTCATCTCTGAACTTCGTCCAGAACGTTGATTTGCTGAGCTGAAACCGGCCATCATCGATGGTCGGTGTATGGCCAGTCCCGTGGTCAGCATGACCATTTTCGGGGACGATCGCCAAACGGGCCAGCATTAAATCAGGCATCCAACCTTTGGAGACAGGGATTGTCGCGAATGAGTCTGGGGAACACCGGAAAGCCGGTCTTACGCTCTGCAAGGGGCGTTGACTTCGGCTGTTCTCGTGCTCACCCTCGCGACGGTTTGCCTTCCCTGTTCCGGTCATTCGTTTTCCTGTTCGCTCTGGCCGCTGGTCTGGCCATCCTTCCGGTGGGGATCGCCCAAGCTGATCCCAACTATGAGGGCACCATCCTTTACGGGCTGGATCCGGTGATCAGGACAACGGAAGATCCTCGCCTGTTGGGTGTCGACCGTTTGGTGTTGCTCCGCCGACTCGAAGGTCTGGGCATCGATCCGCTCAGGTATCCCGATCGGAAACCTGGCCTTGATGCCATGTTCCGCCATCATTTCCACTCCCGGTCCAACGTCGATCTTGATCGCCGTGAACACCTTGTCGAGTACAACGGCAACCTGGGCCTGATGAGCGAGTTCCAATACCCCTCATTCTTCTTTCTGTTCCCGTCGGCTGAAACATTGCCGGGTGGGTTTGCTTATTACCCCCCCCGGCCCACGAGCGATCCTGTAGTCAGGCTTTTCGTGGACGACCTTAAATCCGGCGTCCGCCGCCGGCATGCGGTGGGACAGGTTTTCGTCAAGATCGAGGCCCTGGATGTTGCCGGTCATGGCCGTAGGACCGACCAGGATACCGGACTGATCAACCTTACCATCCCCATCAAACTTCCCCGCACTCTGGAGAAGATCATCGGTCGGGGAGAAAAAACAAAGATCAAGATCACCGGGCGGGAGCGCATCGCCATCTCCGGGGAAAGCACGGTTGTCAATCCGTTCACTCCCAACGAAAGAGTGTCCAGCCAGTCCCTTTTTCCCTCCCTGGACATGGAACAGGAGCTACAGGTCAATCTGTCCGGAGTGATCGGCGAAAAAATCATCGTCGAGGTGGACCATAACAGCGCCCAGGTGGGTCCCGACGCCACCAAAATCAAGTTGATGTATCAGGGCCTCGAGGATGAAATCATCAAGACCATCGAGACCGGTGACGTGGGCCTGACCCTGCCGGGCAGTCAGCTGCTCGGATACAGCTCCAACAAGTCCGGTCTGTTCGGTCTCAAGGTGACTGGTCAGGTGGGCCGGGCCGATTTCACCATGGTCGCTTCGAAACAGAAGGCTGAAACATCTTCCAAGACCTTCAACGCCGTCGGCGGTCAGATTTCCGACAACGTCATAAATTCCTCGGAGTACCTGAATCACCGTTTCTTCAAACTGGATCTTCCCCTGCAGGAAGTTCCCAACGGCCGGTTCCAGGGCGACCAGATCCTGTTGGAAACCATCAAGATCTTCAGGCTGATGCCCGGGCAACCCGTCGGTAGTGATATCACCAACGTGGCTGTCTACGTCGACTCTTTGGGTTTCCGAAACTGGGGGAACATCGATTTCAACAAACCCCACCTGTTCGGGCGCCGCTGGCGGGAAATAGAAAGTGGTTCCTGGGATCCCCTGCGTGACGCGGATGGTCATTTGATAGCAGTGGATCTTCGGTCCCAGATGTCGGATGAGGATGCTTTGGCGGTGATCTACGATATCAAGTTGGCCGACGGGAGTATCGTACAGGTGGGCGATGTCCCGGGGCAGGATGGTCAGACGCAGATCGTCGAGGGCGGTGACGGAACATATTACCGGATGAAGCTCCTGAAGGCTCCGGTGTCCGCCCAGGAAACCTGGTCTTTCCAGTATGTTCTGCGGAACATCTATTCCCTGGGTGGGGCGAACATCGACAATGCCACTTTCGATTTGCGGATCGAACGCAACGAGCCCGGCACCAACCAGCCCCAGCAGGACGAGAACGGCCTGGATTACATCCGCATTTTCGGACTGGACCGGGACGATCCCCAGCGCAACGGGTACCCCGACGGTCTGGTCGACAAGTGGGATCCCTTCATCATCGATCTGCAGAAGGGTTTGCTGAAATTCCCCCTGGATTTTCCGATGCCGTTCGCTCCCGGGGGAAGACCTTTTGGTCGTGAGGGTGAAGCGGACGCAATTGCCGACTCGGTCTTCTCAGCCTACGCCGACACTTCGGCCTTCGTGTGGGATCCTTCCTTCCTGAAGGACCACCAGACCTGGCAACTTTATCACCCGAGTATTTATCCCTCGGAATACAACCAGCACACATCGTTCCGGATCATCGCCACCCACGCTTCGGCCTCGAGCAATTTCAACCTGGGGGCTTCCAACATCGAGGAGGGTTCCGAGACGGTCAATCTCGACGGGGCCACACTGACCAGGGGTGTGGATTATGAAATCGATTACACCTTCGGGGAGGTCAAGCTGATCGGTTCGGCGGCCGACAAGCTGACCCCAGACAGCAAGATCGCGGTCAACTACCAGTTCGCGCCGTTTTTCGGTGGCGGCAACAAGAGCCTGATGGGCTTGAACATCGGTTACGATCTGGGTCAGAGCAGCAAGATGTCCACAACCTGGCTCTACGAGACCGAAAACATCGTCGGGGAAAAGGCCAAACTGGGTGAGGAACCGAGTAAGAACCTGGTCGGCAACCTGAACCTGCAACATACTTTCCGTCCCTATTTCCTGACCCACGTGGCCAACTTCATCAGCCGCCGCAACACCGAACGTGAAAGCACGATCCAGTTCAACGGCGAAACGGCGGTCAGTCTGCCAAACTCCAATACGATGGGTAAGGTTTATCTCGAGGATTTCGAAGGGGTGGACGCTTCGGACACCATCACCCTGACCCGGATCGGCTGGTCCTGGGCGAGTGCCCCGTACCTGGGCTCCAGGTATCTTGCCGACAATCCGGACTCGCGGAGCTTTGACCCCGAGGATCGGGTCGGGACGGTTCGCTGGTTCCTGCCCAAGGAAAGGACCCTGCGAAGGTACCTGAATCCCGATTTGATCAACCAGGAGAGGGATGAAACCCAGCCGTCCATGGACATGTTCATCAGAGCCGACGACGGGTCCTGGGACCCGGAGGATTGGGGCGGCATCATGCGGAGCATCAGTCGGACCGGCCTGGATCTGTCCAAGGCGCAGTTTGTCGAGATCTGGGTCAACGACGGGGTGGCGGATCTCAACCAGCGGCGAGGCAAATTGCATATCGATTTCGGCTACATTGATGAGGATGGTTTCTGGCCGGTGGATGTCGATGGTAATATCGAGACTGGAACCCGCCAATTGGAGGATGGAATCGTGGAAGGGAGTCCCCGCGATGATGTCTTTTACGCTCCTGATGAGGATATCGGACTTGACGGGAACGAATTCGGACCGCAGAAGTTCGACGCGAACTTCGAAATCAACGGGGACAGCCCGTACCCCGGCATCAATGGAACCGCGCGGAACTCACGGGAGGACGACGAGGATCTCAACGGTGACGACCAACTGAACAGGGACAACGGTTTTTTCACCGCGACCATCGATTTGAAGGACACTAAACCCCTGGTGGACGTGGTGTACGACTATGGCGACGTTCAGGATCTGGTGGCCCAGAACATTTCCTGGCGCAAATACCGCATTCCCCTGACTGCCGTGGATACCGTCAGCGTGGGAACTGCGGCCAACCTTCGCGCTGTAACCCACGCAAGAATCTGGTACGAAGACATCAATCCGGGTGGAAGGACAGCACTCACTCTTCAGATGTCGGAATTCAAATTCCTCGGCAGCCGGTGGGAACGTGAGGGAATCCGCCGTGTCGACGGGGAGAAGCTTCTCACCCGACCCGAACTCCTGCCGAACGAGGAGTTTTTCCTGGGGGAGGTGAACAACAAGGAAAATCCCGACTACCATCCGCCCTTCGCTGTCATCGAGAACAATAATATTCCCGAGAAGGAACAGTCCCTGGTCCTGAATTTCACGAACATCGAACAGGGTCATATGGTGCGCGCCAGCAAGCAGGTGTCCGCGCGGGGTGATGACTACACCCGTTACAGCGACCTGTCCTGGTACTGGTACAATCCCAGCCACGCGACGGCCGATCTGGATCTGTTCTTCCGGGTGGGCGCCGATACCCTGAACTACTACGAGGTGACCTACCGGTTCAGTGATTCACCCAGCAAGACCGGATGGCACAACATGAATATCAGCGTGGCGGAACTATCCAACGCGAAAAACGGGACCGTTGACGAGAACGGGCACATCCACTCGACAGTGGTGGACAGGCGGAGCAGGGATGTCTACAGGGTCCGGGTGGTGGGAAGGCCCGATCTGCGCCTGGTGAAACGGTATTATTTCGGATTCATGAACAACAACCTGAGCCAGGAGGCGTCTGGTTACTTCTACCTGAACGATGTGCTCCTCGAGGGGGTCAAGAGGGACATGGGCATGGCCCAGCGGGCGGGCTTGCGTCTGAACATGGCGGACGTGATCAATGTGGATTTCGACTGGAAACACACGGATGATGAATTCCACGGGCTCAATACCAAGTCGGGCTCCGGCATTGATACCGAGGACTGGAATGTCGCCGGGAACCTGGCTGTCGAGGATTTCATTCCCCTGTTGGGTTTCAGGCTGCCGGTGACGGGCAGCAGGCGCCAGATGATCAATCGCCCCAAGTACGAGACCCACAGCGACATTGAAATCCTCGACGAAGACGTCAGGAATTCCCTGTCGACGATCGATACGCAGGAGAGGTTCTCATCTCGATTGAGCCATTTGCCGTCCAAGTCCGCCCTTCTCCGATACATGGTTGATCCCTGGTCCCTGCAGATCGCCGGATCCCGTCGCAGAATGAACGGGCCCCTTGAACAACGCCGTGACAAGAGCCTGCAGGGATCCTTGAATTTTGATCTGCGTATTCCCGGGGAGTACAATCTCGGAGCCTATCCGCTGGTTGGGGCCATTCCTATCGTGAAGGGCCTGTCCATCGTGCCCAAGAAAGTGGCGTTTGTAGCCAGTTTTTCAGCTACCCACAACCTCTCCGTCACCATCGACGACAACGGAGTGGTCACGCCCCGGCCGGTCAATCAGGCCCGACCCGCCAAACTCAACGGCAGCATCGATTACCAACCGTTGCGGATTTTGGACTTGAGCGTATCGGCCAATTCAGACAGGGATCTGTTGCGTGAATTGAAATGGCATGGTGTGAACATCGGCGAGGAGAACAAGCGAGCCTACGATCTACGCATGACGATCCTCGTACCCCAGGCCCGGGACCTGCCTTCGACAAAAATCCTGGCTCCGATCCGCACCCTGGCCCGGGGTGCTTCGAAATTGCGTCCCAGCATCCAGTTCAACGGAAGTTTTGCCGATGCCCACGATCCCGGTCTGCGCCAGCCCGGGGACCCTGATGACATTCGAAGTGTCAGTAATGGGGGTCGTTGGGAATTCCGAATGGATGTGCCCCTGGGGGATGCCTTCGGGGCGGTGTTTCCGGAGAAGAAATATTCCCAGGCGGAACGGGACAAATTGATCGCTGAACAACGAAGTCGGGAACGGCAGAACCTCCGCGCGCCAGGACACCAGGGTGATCAACCGCGGCCCCCGGGATCCGGGGAGTCTCCGGATAACCCGGACCCACCGGGAAATCAGGATCCCCAGGGTCGTAGCACGTCCCAGGATGATGATTTGGAGGGATTGACCCCCGAAGAGGTCCAGCGACGGGAACAGGAGCGTTTGCTGGAGGAAGCTGAAAGGCAAATGGAACAGGACAGGGAACAGGGGCTGGTTAAGGAAGAGGAGTCCGTTGCCGAGGGTGGTGGCGGGTTCAATCCCTTATCCATCTTAAATCCCATTCTCAACACACTCCGTAATTCAACGCCCGTGAAGGTCGTTTACACGGATCAGAATTCGAGCAGTTACTCTCGGCTTCTGGATACGGCACCCTTCTGGTACAAGACGGGCCTGGTCAACGAACTCGATGTTGAGGATTCCCAATATTCGTCCTACGGTTCCGACAACAAGGTTAATCTGACCTTGTCCACCAATACCCGAATCACCAAAGACCTTGCACTCGATTTAAAATACGCCGAGGGTTCTACGCTGAGAGACCAGATCGGGTCGGTGACCAGGAGTGAAAAACGGGATTGGCCGGATGTTCAATTTTCTCTTTCCGGTATCGAAAAATGGAGGATTTTCGGCGGCAACAGCCAGGATGTGGATTCAGGCTGGTTCCGTTCCTCCAACTTCAACATCAGTTACAAGCAATCCAAGACGGTGAACAATATTACCGACCGTTCCTACAACCCGAATACCACCCTGGCCATCACTCCGCGTTGGACGTTCAACTTCCACAGCGGAATGACCGCCACCGTCAATGCGAGCTTCAATAATTCCGAAGCGATCACCAACGGCGTTTCGACAATCAGCAACAAGATGCGCTTGGGTCTGCAGATGAGGCATTCCTTCAATGCCCAGACATTCCTGGCCAAGCTGGGTCTTTACCAGCCGGGCAGCAGCCAGAGCGTGACCATGGATGTGGACCTATCATACCAGACGGACCGTAATGAACGAATCACCCCCGGCCTGGCGGCAGCCAAGCCGACCGGGACGAACAGGTACAGCATGGCGCCCAGGTTCAGTTACCAGATCACCAAAAACCTGAGTGGTGCGGTGCGATTCTCCTTCGGCCGGAGCGAGAACCTTGCTTCCGGGCAAACCACAACCTCCCTCGGGATGGGATTGGAGGCCACCTTTGTTTTCTAGCAGGGTATTTCATGAACGGATCCGGAAGGATTTTTTCCGGAGACTGTTTCCTGTTCTCTTCTCGGTAGTTCTGGGTGGTTTCCCGGCGTTTTTTGCCTCCGGTGGGGAGCCAGTGCCGCTGCCGGATTTTTCCGGTGTCCGGACCATGGAACTTCTCACGGCACAGTGTGATCTGGGAACGCGTATCCCTGGATCCGAGGGTAATCGCCAACTGAGGGAGATGATTCTTGATCTGGCCCGGAAACATGGATTCACGACCCAGGTCCTTTGCTTCGAAGCTACCGATCCGATGACCGACCAACCGGTCCAGGTTTGCAACATCATCGTTTCCTCTGGGCCGGAGGAAGGCCAGCGGCTTTGGCTGGGGGCGCATTACGACACGCGGCCGGTCTGTGATCGGGATCCTGACCCTGAGTTGCGGTCAACGCCCCTGACCGGCGCGAATGATGGAGCCAGCGGTGTGGCGGTTCTGCTCCATCTCATGGAAATTCTGGGTGCTAACCCGCCGCCGCAGGGGGTCGATTTCCTGTTCTTCGACGGGGAAGATTCTGGTCTGGCGGGGGATCCGAGCGGGTTCTGTCTGGGAAGTCGACAACTGGCCGCGACTTGCCGTGATTTCGGGAATCCCTTGTCCCAGGGAACCCCACGCGGCCTCATCGTCCTGGACATGGTGGGCAAGAAGAACCTTCAAATCCCCATGGAAGCCTATTCGCTGGTGAATGCCCCGGAGTGGACCGAAACGGTTTTCGACCGGGCTGCGCAACTGGGATTGGCCGCCTTTGTTCCGCTGCAGGGGCCTGGCGTCTACGACGATCACGTGCCTTTTCTGGAAATGGGGATCCCCGCGGTGGATTTGATCGATTTCGATTTCCCCCAGTGGCACACGACAGGCGACACACCGGAGATCTGTTCCGCCGTCAGCCTGGCCGAAGTCGGACGACTGATGCTGGACCTTATTTACAACCCCTGACCGCGACGGTCATTGCGGGGATGCAATCGGAGCTAAATTGCCGCTCCGGGCGGCCGAAACAATAACCAGTTACGTTTTGTTTTTTTCCCGGAATTCTAGGAGGAGCGGGGTAATGATCACCACCTGCACCGAATGCCAGGCGCGATATCAACTGGATGCTGAGAAAATCCCCCCTCGGGTGATCAAGGTCCGATGCCCCTCATGCGGGGGAGTATTCAGCCTTGATGGCAGCCTTGCCAAAAATCAGGCCCAGAAAGAGGAAACCCAGCCTCAGGTCAAACAGCCAGCGGTTCCCGAGCCGGCGGCAACGGTGCCTGCGACCCCCGAACCTGTCGCCACGGTTCCTGCGACCCCTGAGCCCGTAGCCACGGCCCCTGCGACCCCCGAGCCCGTAGCTACAGTGGATGCAGCCCCCAAAAAATCCTCAGCCAGCGTTGCCGTTATGGATCGCCCGGCCCCGTCCAGTTCACGCCGGAGGCGCAGTAAAGAGGAAATGTTGGCGCGCGCTCTGGTTTCCGACATCATGGTCTACAATCAGGACCTCTATGATCGGGCCAAGGCTGAGGGGAACCTTCTTGAGGCCCTGGGATCCGAAATCAAGAAGTCCTGGGAGCTTTACAAGGAAAAGGTGACACCGGAAGTTGCCAACAGCACCAATCACTTCCGGGATGCCCTGAATGAAATCCTGGCTGACGGAGATAAACTTTTCTGATTCTCCGCTCCTTTTCGAAAAAGAAAGCGCGGCTCCGTTTCCAGCGGAGCCGCGCTTCTGTTCCCGTTCTGATGCCTGTTTTTAACTCGCGCCCTTGTCGCGGCTGATCTCGGTCAGGATTTCGTCGATCTGCTGACGAATCCGGACATTGTGATCGGGTTCGAACAGCGCTTGTTTTACCCGTCCCTTGTCATCCTTTTTGACGTATCTGAGGGATTGCAGGTCCTCCATCGACATTAGGATGTCCTTGCTCACTCTGACTTCGACCGCAAGGCCTTCCTGATTGGCGCCGGGGTTGTGATAGGGATGCATTCCGTTGCCCCAACCGTGGACCACCATCGAACAGAGAAGAGCTCGAAAGGTGTTTTGTCCCTTGACGGTTTCAAGGTCGAAACTTCCACCCACCCGGTCGGTCACGCTGTCGATGACCGCTGAGAGCTTGTGGATGATATCTTCTTCGACTTCGATTTGTAGCAGGCGGCCGAACATTGTTGTCAGGATTTTGTCGGTATTGGTGGTCATCTGGCCACTTTCTGTTGCGAATCTTTCCTTTAAATGCCCGGAGGAAGCCTTAAATGGCCCACCGTGCGCTATTCAATCCCTTTGTTCGGTCGATCATTGCAAATTGCTTGCCTACTTTCGTTGGATCACCGATTCGGGGCCAAAATGGGGAGAAAGATGTTCAATCCATGGCACAGGGATTGCATAAAATGGATTGAGGACTCTCTCCGCGAGTTCCGGAACCGTGGCCCATCCATGAAAAGGATGCCGAATTGGCTGAGGAAATGATCACTTCGCAGAAGACTTGCCGTCTACTGTATTACGGACCCGCCGAGTCGGGTAAGCGGGCCAATCTGAGGCATATCCATCAGTCCATTCCCCCCGAGCACCTGTTGGCTCTGGCCAACGAGGATCCGGAGCGCCAGATCGCTTTCCGGGTCACTCATGGAAATGACGGGGACTGGCAGGTTCTTGTGCAAGCGGTGGATTCGGGCCAGGAACATTATCGGGCAGCGGCTACGCCCGAACGCGCTCCTTTCGACGGTATCGTGTTCGTGGTGGATTCCCGGCTGGAACAACTGGACCAGAGCCTGGCTGCCTTCGAGTCCCTGAAAACCTACCTTGATACATATGGCCTGGACCTGACCGAGGTTCCGGTCGTGATCCAGTACAACAACCGTGATAAATCCGATATCCTGCCTGTGGACAGGATGGAAAGTCTGCTCAATCCCTGGGGTCTTCTCTCTTTCCCCGCCAACGCGGTCAAGGGAGAGGGTGTCAGGGAGACACTGAAATCGGTGCTGGGTCTGACGGTCACCCATCTCAACGACAAGCCCGAGGACTCGACCCGTTCCACGGAGTTCGAAATCGCTGTTTCCCAGGACAACTCGGCCACGGCGACGGATATGGAAAGCGATAAAAGTGGGCTTGGCATAGATTACGGTCCTCCCATCCCCGGGACGGAGATCCAGGATTCGACCAAAGCTCTCAGCGATGCCATCTTCGAGGAATTGCGACCGCCCGTGGTCATTCCCGTGAAGATTCCCAGGCGTCTGTTTTCGGGCGATGGGCCCATCAAAATCCTGTTGGAAATCGAAATCGACGACAGCTCGACCTTCTAAACTGTCTCCCGCACCTTTCCGGGCGTTGACCCCAGCCTTGTTCTGGGGTAGATTGCCCGCATGAATAAACCAGCTCCTGAATATCCATCACCAGACGAGGGTCCCCGGTCCAGCGCCGAACTGTTCCAGGCCGGACGCAAGGCCGAACAGGCGGGCGAGCTCGAAAAAGCCCGTCAGGCCTACGAGCTTGCCCTCGCATCCACTCCGGACCAGCACCCCTGGCACTACAGGCTGGGCTGTGTGTTCATGAAACTCGACCTTCCTGAGCGCGCTGAGCATTGTTTCCATCGGGCCAATGAATTGGAACCGGGGACGCCTGCCTACCTTACCAACCTGGGTGTGTGCCTGGACCGTCAAGGTCGTCGGGACGAGGCCGTCCGGGCCTACAGGAAATCGACTCACCAGGGTGGCGCCAGCCCTGTGGCCTTTCACAACCTGGGGGCTATCTACGCGGAGGAGGGACGGACCGACGAAGCCATCAGGGCTTTCGAGTCCGCCCTCGCCCTTGAGCAGGACGCCGAGGGATACATGAATCTGGGCCTTGTCCACTATGCCCGGGAGGACTTCGCGCGGGCCCTGGACTGTTTCGAACGCAGTGTCGAATGCGATCCGGGGTTTGCCCGTGGTCATTATTACGCCGCCCTTTGCCTGATGAAGAGTGGGATATACGGGGACGCCTGCCTGCGCTTCGATCTGGCCTGGAAACTTGATCCCCGCCTGGCGCGCATTCCCTACTATAGGGGAACTTGTCTCCATAAGCTTGAACGATACGAAGAGGCTCGCACCAGCCTGGAGAGTGCCCTGGAGTTTTTTCCCGAAGACGGTCGCACTCACTACCAGATAGCGCTCACCTGTGATGCGCTGGGCATGCCCCAGGAGGCAAGGTTGCATTACAGCCAGGCCCGAGCAGGGCACAGTGCCGGTGGCCATTCCTGATCCAACCCATTTAAAATGCGAGGTCACCGTGATGGGCCTGCACGGGTTTCTCAACAGCGAGGTAACCAACCGTGGTTGAAATCCTGAACATGCTTCTGTTGGCCGTGGTCCAGGGGCTGACTGAATTTTTGCCTGTCAGCAGTTCCGGTCATCTGGTCCTGTTTCAATATTTTCTGGGTGTCAGGGAGGGAGATGTCTTCTTCGACGTTCTCCTGCACGTCGGAACCCTGGGATCCATCCTGGTGGTCTACCGGCGTGAGATCCTGCGGCTGCTTAAGTTTGATCGGGCGGCCACGGGATACCTGGTAAGCCTGGCGGTGGGCACCTTGCCGGCGGTTGCCGTTGGTCTTCTGCTAAAGAGTCATATAGAAGAGCTCTACCATAGCCCTTTGGTTGCCGCCGGGGGGCTGGTGTTCACTGCTGCTGTTCTTTTCTCCACCCGTTTTTCCCGTTCCTCGCAGCCACTCGATGACCCATGGGAGCCTCATCCTGTCGCCCTTGGGCGCGCGTTGTTGATAGGTATCGCGCAGGGTTTTGCCATCCTGCCGGGTATCAGCCGCTCCGGCTCAACCATTGCCGCCGCTCTGTGGGCTGGTTTGCCTCGTGCCGAAGCCGCCCGGTTCAGTTTTTTGCTGTCCATTCCCGCGGTTGGAGGGGCTCTTGTCCTGCAATTGATGGACGGTCAGACTTCGAGCCCCGGTGAGACAGGGAGGCTGCTTCTGGCAGGTCTGGCCGCCTTCGCCGTGGGACTGTTGGCCATCAGGTGGACGGCGCTGGCCGTTGTTCAGGCCCATTTCTGGAAATTCAGCTTCTATTGTTTGTTTGTCGGTGTGGCGGTTCTGCTTGTTCTTGGCTGATCGGGGGAGGCAGACGTGGGGTTTCGCCTGATCAAACCACCGGGCTGGGTGAGAGAATCTCCGCCAGGGTAGTGGTTACGCGGTCGTGGTCGAAAGGTTTGATGATGAAGTCCCTGGCCCCGGCCTTGATGGCGTTCAGGACCTGGTCTTTCTGACCGAGGGCGGTGATCATGACAACCTGGGCCTGGGGATCTTCGGCCAGGATTGCCTTCAGGGCTTCAGTGCCGTCCAGGTTCGGCATGGTGATGTCGAGCAGCACCAGGTCGGGGCGGAGCTTCCGGTACTGGGCGATGGCTTCCTTGCCGTCACCGGCTTCACCGGCGACGGTCCACTCCATGTCCTCGATAATCTGGCAAAGGATGGCCCGCATGAATGCGGCGTCGTCCGCGATGAGGATGGTGTGGCCCAACATGTACCTCCAACAGTAACAATCATCCTGGGATCCGGGACAAAAATGCCGGCACCCTTTGGAAATTTTATTGTTTACCCTGAACCATCGTGTCAACAAAATGATCGTCCGAACCGTCTATGACTTTAGATTGAATGGTATATGCTGAGTCCAGGCCAGACGGCCGCGGCCCGATGACCGGTTCTTTTCCGATTCCAAACGGAGGTTGTGAACATGAATGTCAATCCGATGAAAACGCAGGGAATCCTGCTGTTTGCAGGTATCCTGCTGTTGGTTGGTGCTCTCGCCGTTTCGGCGGCGGAAGACCAGTTCGTCGCCTCCGCAGAAGGCGATCGCGTGCAGACCGACGTGACGGTCTACAACCGTGATCTGGCTCTGGTCCGGGAAATCCGGAAAGTTACCCTGCCGGCCGGAGATTTTTCCTTTGAATTCCGTGATGTGCCTTCGCGCATCAATCCCGTGACCCTTCTGGTTTCGTCGTCCGGGGATTCGGAATTGGAATTGTACGAACAGAACTATGAATTCGACCTGATGTCCCCGGATAAGATCCTGCAGAAATACGTCGGCCGCGAACTTGTCTGGATCCAGGAGGACGGAAGCCGCTTGAACGGTACCCTGCTGGGAATGAGCAACGGGCCTGTGTATCGGGTGAACGAGGAAATCGTCTTCGAGATGCCCGGTCGCTTGGCACTCCCGGAATTGCCGGACAACCTGAGGGCTCGGCCCACCCTGGTATGGCTGGCACATACTTCCAGCGGTGGCTCAAGCGAGGTCGAGACTTCCTACCTGACCGGCGGTTTTTCCTGGCATGCCGATTATGTCCTGCAACTTGACGAAGAAGGCGAGAAGGCCGGTTTGCAAGCCTGGGTCACCGTGGAAAACAGGACGGGAGCTTCCTACCGGGATGCGAACCTGTTGCTGGTGGCCGGAGATCTCAACCAGGTCCGGCCCGCCATGGAGAAAAGGATGGTGATGGTCGCGGACATGGCCGGAGCAGCTCCTTCCTTCCAGGAAGAGACCCTTTACGATTATCATATGTACACCATGCAGCGTCCGACTGATCTGCTGGACAATCAGATCAAACAAATTTCCCTTTTCGACGCAACCGGTTTGAAAGTAACGAAACACTACAAGCTGCGGGCGCAGCCACACTTCTTCCGTGGTCATGGACGGTTGCTGGATAATTCCAAGGTCAGCGTCAGTTACAGTTTCGAAAACACAGAGGACAACAAACTGGGCATGGCACTTCCTGCAGGTGTGTTCCGTGTCTACGGGCGTTCCGCTTCGGGATCGAGACAATTGCTGGGAGAGGACCGGATCGACCACACCCCGAAAAAGGAAACGGTCGATCTGACGGTGGGAAAAGCCTTCGATATCGTGGCCGAAAGGGTCCGGACCAATAGTGAGAAACTGGCGGACAATCTGCACCGCACCACCTTTGAGATAACTATCCGCAATCACCGCGAAAATGATGTCGTGGTTGAGGTTACAGAGCCAGTGGGCGGATACTGGGAAGTGATTGCCGAATCCCTGCCGCACCGGAAGGTGAGCGCCAACGAATTGGCTTTCGACGTGCCGGTGTCCGCTGACGGGGAAACAGTACTTACCTACACTGTTCAGGTGAAGTACTAGCTGGGAGGGCCATGGGGATTCGGATCAGTTCCGGGTCCCGCCCATCAATTCCCTCAACCGTTGTTGCAGACGGGAATCCCCGGGTCGCAGTTCCAGGGCCTTTTCCAGGGCCCTGACGGCGCCCGATCGGTCTCCCGAACCTTGAAGGGCCACAGAGAGATTGACCCAGGCTTCGAACCTTTTGGGATCGATGTCGGCGGCTCTCCGAAAGAAACCCGCCGCCTTGTCAGGGTTGCCCAGACGCATTTGACAGACGCCCGCGTTGAGGGCCGATCCAGCCAGGCGGCCGTTCTTTTCCAGCGCGAGCTTGAAATGGAGGAGAGCCTCATGGAAATGCTGGCTGTCCAAGAGCAGATTACCCAGATTGTGATTCAGTGTCGGGTGATCAGGCCTGAAGGAGAGCCCTCTGCGGAACGCGATTTCCCGTTGTTCAGTATCCCCGGCGAACATATAGAGATGACCCGCGGCGAGGCAGATGTCCGCTTTCCTTGCCAGGGATCCGCGGTCGGCTTCGGCCTCGGTCCTCGCGGCTGCCCGTAAAAGGGTGCCATGGTCGTTTCTTTGGTCGTATCCATCGTTGTCGCCCTTGTCGGTAGGCTTGGTCGGCCGGAACAGGAGGCCGGCTCCTTCCGCGGTCCAAAGATCCCAACTGGAGGAGTTCAACAGCTGGATAGCCAACTGATCAAAGGAGCCGCCACCGGTGGCCAGACAGACCGCGTCGACGCGATACTTGTCTGCCAGAAGTTTCAGGGCCTTTTCGTCACCGCGCTTGATGTCCAGGTACTTTGCCCAGAGGTCGGGTGAATAGGCCTCGGTCCGCCCATCGATGAAGATCTGTCCGCTGGTATTGGCCAGCAGGAAAGCCGCCGCATCGAGGTTGGCGAAATACGTCGGACTCTCACCGCTGGTCATGGCCTCTGCGGCCGCCAGGGGATAGCGCGCCGGATTCACCCCTGTTCCGAAGCGTCGTCCAATTCCCTCCCCGAGGTAGAAATCGTCATTGATGATATGTGGCCAAAACAGGCCCGCTGTGATCAGTGTCACGGTCAGGCCGAATATCGGGATCAGGGTCGCCGGGAGAGTGGGGAGCTTCCGGGGAAGGGAAAAGCGCCAGGGATTGCCGCCGGCACCTGTGTGGAGCAGCATGAACGCCACTCCGTAGATGCCGATGCTCCGCTGATTGGTCCAGGCTGCAAACGCGGCCAGGGCAAAAACCAGGATCCGCAGGAGGCTGACCCGGCCGAAAGTCGCGATGACCCACACAAGCCCCCACACCAGGCTGACGCGGAAGGCGGTGATGGTCAGGCACAGGGAATTGGGCGATTCCCGAAGGGGAACAAGCTCGGAAATGGTGGAGCGCAGGTCGACCTGGGATTGGGAAAACTGACCAAGGGCCCGGATAGGCATGAGAAGTCCGTTCCAGCCGTTGGGCGTCAGGATCAGGGCGATGAGGGCCAGGAAAACCAGGGCCGTCGCCCGCCCCATGCCGGGGCCCCGTTGGTCGGGATGGCGTTTGCCGGGAAATAGACGTGCCTGAATCGGCGCCATGGTCCCGCCCAGGAGCAGCACGAGGGGCGCCAGTGAAGCAAAGCCATGAAACTGTGCCCAGATCACCGTGAGAAGCAAAATGCGGCCGGCGGTCCGGGGAGGGGCAGAAGGGGCTGTCCGGAAAAATTCTTCGGTCCAACGGACCAGGAGCACAAAGAACAAGTAGGAGAACAATTCCGGACGAATTGTCAATCGGGGCCACAGAAGCAGTAAACCGGCCAGAATCGGCACTCCCATCCATGCTGCGGCGGATGGGCCTTCCCGCCCGAGGAGGCGGGACACTCCTTTATCCCCTGCGAGAATCGTCAGTAAAAGGAGGAGGGTCAGGGCGGATCTCATCAGGTTCCAGCCAGTGACGTCGGGTGATTCAAGTCCATCCCCGGGTGGAAGAGTCCCCGGGCCGGTCAACGCGGTCAGAACCTGGAACATCCATTCGTGATTCACCCAGGGATGATCGGGTTCTGAAAAGGAGAATCGATTGGCGGAGATGACACCCTGTCCGTCCAGCAGATCGCGCCCCGCGCGCAGGTGAAACCAGATATCGAGATCGCCAAGGCTGTGCCAGGACAGAAGGAGGCCTGTCAAAACGGGGATCAGAAGGGATAGCAGTCCCCACCAGGCCAGGGACGGACGTCTTTGGGGGCGAGTCGGAACATCCCGGGCGTCTGGTGGTTGCGGCATGAAACCCTCCCGGGGGTGATTACTAGAGGTGGAATGCAGACCTGATCGAACATCATCATATCCGATGAATACGAATCTGCCCACCCGGCTCTGCAAGCTAACCAGGAGGGTGGTCTTTTCAAAAAAGAATTTGACAAAGTGGCGTGGTCAGCAGGAGAGGCCTTGACAAAATGTCATCAGATTGGCGAAAATGCGGAGCCGTTAGCGAAATAACAGAATGTAAATTCACGTAACCCTGGCAATAGCAATAAATTAGAGGAAGTCAGTAAAGTTTAGATTTTTCGAACATATGGTACGGATATTGTTAATAGCTCGATACGAGTTTGCCCCCACCCTACACCGAAAGTCTGACTCGGGGGATGACTCGGCCGGAATAAATTGCAGGTTTTCCCGGAGAGGATGTTGAAATGGCCAAGACGATTACAAGCAAGAAGACGACAGGCAAGAAGACGACTAAAAAAACTCGGAAGAGCTCAGTCCCTACCAAGAGGTCCGCCAAGACCACTAAGCTCGCCAAAGGCGGATCCCGAGGTTCCGCCAAGGTCGCTTCTGATCAAATAGCGCCGGCAGCCCAGTTGATGAGCACCCTGGATCTCTATTTTCAGGAAGTGAAGGCCTACTCCCTGCTCACCAGGGCAGAGGAGTGCGAACTGGCTCGTGGTATCCATTCGAATGACAGTGAAAGCCTGCACAAGCTGGTCAAGGCCAACCTGCGCTTCGTGGTTTCCATCGCCAAGGAATATGCCCACTACGGAGTTCCTTTGGAAGACCTGATCAACGAGGGAAACCTCGGTCTGCTGAAGGCTGCCCAGAGATTTGACGAGACCCGCGGGTTCAAGTTCATTTCCTATGCCGTTTGGTGGATCCGCCAGTCCATCCTGGCGGCTCTGGCCAATCACAGCAAGATCGTGCGCATGCCCCTGAACCGGGCCCGCGTGCTGAACCAGATCAAGAAGGCCAGCGGCGAGCTGCAACAGAAGCTGCGTCGCAAGCCCGAGCCCGAGGAGATCGCCAAGGCGTTGGGCCTGTCCCTCGACGAAGTGAAGGCGACCCTGCCCCTGATGCAGGACAACTTCTTCCTGGACGACTTCGTGGGTAATGACGAGGACAGCACCTACCTGGACTTCCTGGAGGATACGACCACCGTCGGTCCTGACAACAAGGTGCTGGACGATGATCTGAACTCGAGCATCGGACGCATGCTGGGTGACTTGAAGGAGCGCGAGGCCAAGGTCCTGAAGCTGTATTACGGCTTGGGCAGTGACCAGGAAATGACTCTCGAGGAGATTGGCCGGATCATGGGTTTGACCCGCGAACGGATCCGCCAGATCAAGGAAGAAGCCTTCGAGAAGATTCGTTCGAGCAAGGCCTTCCGGTACATGCATGACTATTCCGAGGAAACTCAGGTCTAGCTTTTTGAGTCCGGAATTAGTCCGGAATGAGTCGCAAGTGACTGGTGGTTCATCACCGGTTGGAAAAATATCGAGACAGGCGAATGAGGAAGGGTTCCGGTGGCACCGGGACCCTTCTTTCATTGGTTTTCCGGTTCCTCAAGGTCAACGTTACCGGCAGTGAGTTCAGTCAGGGCTTCGGCAAACCCTCGCCATCCTGAGTGCGCGAGCCAGATGCGCCATGATACAGCTTCACCATATTGCTGATCCACGAGTCGGCCGCCCCTTGTCTCCAAGAGACGGCGGATGGACTTTTCCTGGGAGTAGGGGAAACGGATCATGAATTCCCGGCCCAGTTGAACTTCCCTGATTGTTGCTTCGGCCAGGGCCATTGCTCCGGCCTGGCCATAGGCCCGGGCCAGTCCGCCGGTTCCCAGTTTGACGCCTCCGAAATACCGGACCACGACAAGCAGGACATCAGTCAGTTCGAGCTTGCCGATGGCCGCGAGAATGGGGTCGCCGGCCGTGCCCGAGGGTTCGCCGTCGTCACTCTTGCGGGTGATGGAAGCACTCCCTACACCCAGCTTGTAACCGTAGCAGACATGCCGCGAGTCGTGATATCGTCTGGCGGTCTCGCTCAGACAGACCCGGGCTTCCTGCTCCGTACGGACCGGAAAGGTCAGGGCCAGGAAACGGGATCGTTGCACTTTCAACTCGGATTCCGCCGAGCCCTCGATGGTGAGAAAACTGTCCGGGGGATCGTTCCCGAATGGTGTGTTGGGGGATCTAATCACGTTTCTTCCGCTTCATCGGCAGGTGTACGGTTTTTAGCCATGACGAGGTGTTGAAGGTGGGATTCCCCGACCTGGAGAACCAACTGTTGTTATAATATATTCTATTTTGTTTATTTGCAAGCATTTGCCAGGCCGGAATTGGAGTGCGGATGGCACTGGCCTTGCATGGAGATTCAGAGCCGGAACACCGGTCTGATTCCAGATATCCGGAAAGCGGGAGTTTGAGTTTGCAGGAACAACCCATTCAGCAAAAGGGAAAGCCAGGGTTCAGCGACAGGTTCGTGTCTCTGGTGCTTCTGTCGTTCTTCACCCTTTCCTGCGGATTGCACAATCCCGCGGGGGCCCAGTTGACGGAGGGTAACTCCCGTTTGTCACTGCCTCAATCCCAATTGGGTCAGCCCTTCGAAAATCCCGTCTTCCTGACTGGGCATTGGGCCTTTGGCGGAGGCTTCCAGGATCAACACGGGGACCAGGGATATGGGGGAGCACTGATTTTCCGGCCGGGGTCTCCGGTCAACATCTTCGACGGTTTCATGAACTGGAAAACCGGGATGGTCGTCCAGGTGGATTACCTGAAGATCCCGGACGGTGGTGACATCACTTCCGCCGACCTTATCCTGCGTCGGTATTTCAACAATCGGGGCGACCGTGAGGTGGAGGTCAATATCTTTCTCGGCCTGGGTTCCGGGATCAGTGACATCGATCGGTCCGACCCGGATGATGTGGCGGCCGGGGAGCACTGGTCCATCCTTGCTGAAGCCGGTCAGGAATGGTTTTTCAAACCCACACACATGTTGTTCCTGAAGGCTCAGTACCGCTGGATGATCAACGCCGGTCGCACATGGCGGACCTGGTCGGTGATGGTGGGCGCGGGCATCGCCTGGCCATAACCCGGAAAATACTTGAATCTTCCGAGGGCCGAAGGTTGCATCGAAATGCATGACCAGGTCATCCGTTTAAGTTATACTGATCAAGTAACCCCCTGAATAACCCGCTGTGACCCAACGTCCAGTTGCCGGTCACGGCTTTCCGTATCGAGGTGTTTCATGATGAATTCAAGAGCGTTGGTGGCCTTCCGGTTGGTCAGGTCCCGCCACGCCTTTCTGCTGATTGTTCTGGGTCTGGCGGTCATTCTGTTGTCCGGTTCCGGCCCGGCGCGGGCGCAGGGGGAATTGACGTATTCCCAATACCGCGACTTGTCATGGGCAGCCATCCGGATGGAACATGTGACGAAATTCGAGCCCATTCATGGGGAAGAGGGCATGTTCTTCGCCATCGCCGATCGATACGGCACGGTCCAGGTTTCCAAGATGGACGCCAATGGTGTGCGATTGATCTGGAAAAGCATCCAACTGAGCGGCATTCCGGACGAGGTCATCACCGCTGACCTGGACGGTGATTCCCTCGATGACAGCATCCTGTGTCGGACCAGCAACGGTAAGGTTTATGTCTGGAGCATGGACGGGTACGACCTGCTGTGGGAATCCCTGCCCAGCGAATACCAGATGGTTTCCTGCTTCACCACCGCCAACATGGATGAGGACCAGGCCAACGAGATCGTCATGATTGCCGACAACCGAATCGTCTATGTGGATGGCGGCACTTTTACCAAGAGCTTTACCAGCATTAATGAATATTCCGCAACCCAGATGCGGTGCGGTGACGTGGACGGCGACAGACGGATTGAGATCGTCCTGAATACCGGTCAGGTGGTTGATTCCGTATCCGGGGATATCGAGTGGGAGGATGAAACTTTTTTCGGAAAGATCGAGCTGTTCGACATCAACGGGGACGGGATTCCCGAAATCCTGACCGAGAATCCCGGCAACGGTCCTCTCAAGGTATTCGACGCCGGCCACCGCTTCGAAGTACGTTTCCAGTAGGGGCGGTCAGCGAATACTCTTCATGAGTTCGAGCATGTCGTCGGCGGTTTTCCATCCCGAGCTGCGCCCGTGGAGAACCTCGCCGCGGCTGTCGATGAAGATGATCCTGGGCAGCCCGGGAACCTTGAAATATTCCCTGATGGAGGTCATCTCCGCGTCGTCGGGTGCGGTTGCGTCGACCTTGATGGTTACAAACCGCTGGGCTTCCTCCGCGACCTCGGGAACGTTCCAAACGAGTTTGTCGAGCTTCTTGCAATAGACGCACCATTGGGCCCAGAAATCGATCATCACAGGCCGGCCCGCGGCCTTGGCTTCCGCGCGCTTCCGGTCGAGAAAGGCCTGCACGTTTTCCCCGGTGTGGATCTTGGTCCACTGGACCTTCTCAGGCAGTGTGACGGCAATCGGCTCCCCTGTTGTGGCTGTTTCGACGGCGGATCCTATTCTCACGGGAGTCGGATGGGTTTCGGATCCCGGCCCGGAGGAGATCTCCGCCAACGGGGAAGGCATCATGAAACCGTGCTGAATGAAGGACCCGCCCAGGAAATACAGGCCCGCCACGAAAACCACCAGGCCCAGACCCTTGAGCGTACGGGGCCACCATCCGGCTTCCGGGGCCAGTGAATCAAAAGCTCCCATGAAAACCGCGGTCAGGATGGTGGCCACCCCGACCAGCGGATAGAAGATGTTCGCGGGCAGGACGCTGCCGGGGCGGACAAAATAGAAGGCCATGGCCACCAGCAACAGTCCCATACCCTTTTTGACAGTGTCCATCCAGCTTCCGCTCCGGGGCAGGGTGCCCACCAAGGCGGGGAAGGTCCCGATACCGATCAGCAACAGGCCCATGCCGATCCCGAAGGTGAACAGTGAAAAGAAACCCAGGATCCAATCGCCCGTTGTGCCGACCCAGACCAGCAAGGCCATGAGAAAAGGTCCCACACAGGGCGAGGCAACCAGACCGGCAACGAGTCCCATCGCGAACACGCCGATCAATCCGCCGCGGTTACCGGCGCCGGGTCCCTGCAGACGGTCACGCAGGAAAACCGGGGCTTCCAGCTCGAAGGCTCCGAACATGCTGAAGGAGAGGCCCAAAAGGAGGATGGCGATGGGCACCA
Organism: Candidatus Krumholzibacteriia bacterium; assembly: GCA_023270185.1. Classification (GTDB taxonomy): domain Bacteria; phylum Krumholzibacteriota; class Krumholzibacteriia; order LZORAL124-64-63; family LZORAL124-64-63; genus JAGLCY01. The sequence continues at coordinate 45,832 of JAGLCY010000066.1, forward strand.
GGACTACTGGACTCTGCATGAAAGCCGTGATACCGCTGAACACCGTGGCGCTCAAGGCGCCCATGATCGCATAGACCAGGGCCATGCCTATCACGTAGGTGATGGACATGATCAGGCCGCGAACGGGTCCCTTTTCCTGGCTCTGGGCGCCGATCACCACCAGGGTGATTGGAATCATGGGATAGATGCAGGGGGAGAGGCTCATCAGGACGCCGAATCCGAAGACCAGGAGGAGGAAAAAGCCGATGCCTTTGCGTTCGATGAAATTGCTGATCTTGTCCGCGGACCATCCCTCTCCATAATCGACATTGATGGCGCCGGACCATTCAGCGGACTCGGTTGCTCCGGCGGTGGTCCTGGCAGTGACCTTGACGATCAGATTCGCCGCGAGGGGCTTCACGTCCAATCCCACGGGCGCGGCCCATTCGAACCTTGCGGCGCCTTCATAGGTGGCCGGGTCGGATCCGGCGGGGGAAAGAGGTTTGATCGGGTAGGGGTCTCCGAAAAATTCCTGATCATCGCTCGTTGTGACATCGATATCCAGGCCACTGACCACCACCGCTTCCCCGGGAGCGGGTGTGATCTCCACCTCGAGAACAAGATCCTTGCCGATTTCCGCGGTTTCACTCCGGGGGACGACTTTGATTTCGATGGATCCGGCCACCACTTCGGGCACCTGAGAGGTCATTGTCAAGAGAATGCCCAACACGAGGGCGACGGAGCTTCGGCGTACAAATTCCATGTTCAGGGAGACCTCGCTAGGGGGTTATCAACACAATCCCGCCTTGGGGCGGGAACGGGTTTCTGGAATGGTACAATACGAAGATAAATGCTTTAGACAAGACTTGGTTCCGCTTCAACGCGTCGAAAGTTGCATATCGGGGAAGTTTTTGCCAAGTTATTTGTGTCTGCATGAGCGGGGCTGCGTTTGCGGCCCCGCCCGCCGATGGAGCAGGACCGAATTCATGGACTGGTTCCCGATTGAACTATTACCGGAAGGATCTGCAGTGAGCAGAACGACCATTCTTTTCGCATCAATGATGATTCTCGCCCTGGGGATGTTCGCCATTTCCGGTTGCGGGGATAACTCCGATAACGACGAATCCGCCAGTGGCAACAGCGGCAGCGAGGCACAGGCCGCGGCTCCTGTCGCTGCCGGCAAGGGCAGCCCGGCCCCCGATTTCACTCTCAAGAAGGTCGGCGGCGGTGAGCTCCAGCTTTCCAGCCTGCGTGGCAAGGCCGTGATCGTTGATTTCTGGGACACCTGGTGCCCTCCCTGCCGCAAGGCCATGCCGCACCTGCAGGAACTGAGTGAAACCTACAGTGGCGACCTGGTTGTGGTGGGAGTGGCTTTGGGCCGTGAAGGCGAAGCCAAAGTCAAGGCCTTTGCCAAGGAGCGCGGGCTCACTTTTGACATGGTCCTTTTCAACAATGACCAGAAGCTCATCGCAGATTTCGGTGGGATCGAAAGCATTCCCACCACCTTTCTGATCGACGGTGACGGCATTATCAGGGAGACGTGGGTGGGAGCCTACGGGTTGGCTGAATACGAGAGGGCCGTCAAGGCTGTTCTCGGGTCCTGACATTCGTTTTGTGCGACTTCAGTGGCTGAACGATGATTGAGGAAATGAAAAAACCCCTGGCTGTGGTATGAACCGTCAGCCAGGGGTCAGAACGCGTTGGTCATTTTCTCAACCACCAAAAGAGATCGATCAAGGACAGTCCAACCAGAAAATATGTTTCGGGCGTCATGCCGGTCCCCCCTTTCCGGGCCTGGGGTGAAACGATGCGAACTCATTGGGCATCGACCGGAATCCCGGGGTACTTGAGGGAATATTCACGCCTTCGAAACCCCTGATCATCGGCCGGTTCCACCCTGGCTTGAGCAAGAAGGGGGCCGAAGGGGTCATTTTTATTTTAAGTTCTTTATTTCCAATATGATTGCGGTTTTATCGTCAGATTTCTCTTCACCTCCAAATGCATTGACGGCGGAAAAAATCTTTTCAATCAGACGCAGTGGTGAAAATTCGATATTGGCAGCCACCAGATCCAGAAGCCGTCCCAAATCGAAAAAATCCCCCAGTGGGTTCTGCTCCTCGGTCAGGCCGTCGGTGAACAGGAGCAACCGGTCTCCCGGTTCCAGGGCCAAGGTGCCTTCCCTGTAAAGACGTTCGGTTTCCACTCCCAGGACGGGTCCGCCTTTTTTAAGTCTTTGCCGAAAAAAGACACGGGGTCGGAACAGGACAGGCGGGTCCATGCCGGCGTTGCAGTAGTGGATGATTCCGGTGGCGGGGTTCCAGATTCCGAAAAACAGACAGATGAAATTACCGGTCGAAACCAGGGATGCCACGACGGGGTTGAGTCGGTCCATGACGGCCCGGGGACCTGTTCCGATTTTTGCCTCCCTGCGAAAAGCCACCACCAGTGAGGTCATCATCAAGGCGGCGGGAATACCTTTGCCGGAAACGTCGGCAATGGCGAACCCCAGGGTTCCATCCTCGAACTGGAAATAGTCGAAATAATCGCCCCCCACCATGCGGCAGGGTTCGTTGCGGCCGCAGATGCTGAACAGGTCCGTATCCAGGGGACCGGTTGGCAGCAGGCGAGCCTGGATATCCCGGGCAACCTCGAGTTCGGTTTCCATACGCTTCTGGCGCAGGCTCTCCAGGTAGAGTTGTCGGCTCTCGATGAGTGAGGCGGCCTGAACAGCAAGGCCCCGAAGGTTCGCGAGGTCCTCCTGGCTGTAGAGGGCACCGCTGCTCTTGGGACCGAAGGTCAGAAACCCGAGCAGACGGTTACCGGCGATCATGGGAACCAGCAGGGCCGCATTTATGCGGGTCAGTACTTTGAGCGATTCGGCATCCGTGTCGCCGGCGAAGAGATGGTCCTCCAACTCTTCCGCGAACACCGGTCGGCGGATTCGATTCAGCAAAATGGCCAGCCCGCTCTCCTGGTCCAGAAGGAAGTCATCGTGAACCGTACCGGCCATGCGCGGCCGGAAGGGACCATGTCCATCGGCAGTGGACAGGAAAAGGGTGATACCGTCCGGCCGAAACAGATCGTCGAGGCTGGCCACAAGCGTCCGGATGACTTCTTCGGGATCGATCAAGCCGGTCAATTGGTCCGCCAGACGGGTCATGGCGCGCCGGTTGGCGCGCCGGGCGGGATAGAAGGCGTCGTCGATCATGCCCTGGATCCAGCGCCGCAACGGCAGGATGGCCAGGCTGCTGCCGGCCATCACCACCAGGAGCACTCGGTAGGTTTCCACCTGGAAGACCTGAGCGAGGAATTCTCCCAGCCCCAGCACGATCACGAAGTAGATCAGCAGAACCAGAAGGGTGATCAGGCCGTAGATCAAGCTGGTGCGGACGACAAAGGCCGTGTCCAGGGCTCCGTAACGCAGGATGGCGAGTCCGAAACTCACCGGAACCAGCAGGAGGGAAAAAGCAAGGAACTGAAAGTGTGGAAGTGATGATCCGGGCGACAGGTTTTTCAGGAGCAGGGCCGCGAAAAAGGGTGTCAACCCGCAGACGAGTCCCAGCAGGATGACCTTGAGCTTGGTCCGTTGGATGGGACGATCACGACGCATGACCCGGCGGGCGAAGATGACCAGACCGGTCAGGAAAAAGCCCAGGAGATAGAGCAGGGATATGATCCCCAGGGCATATTCGGGAAAGCCACCAGGCGCGGGATTCAGGAAAAACAGCCAGACAAAAAGGCCGAAGAGCACCCAGCCCGGAACCAGCAACAGGCGGAGCTGCTTTTTTTCCCGGGCCAATTTGCTGCGTGGGCTGGGGAACTGAAGAAAGAACCGCAGGAAATACGCCGGCAGCAGAAGTTGGAAAAGGTAGCGGATCATCTCCTTGGCGGTCATGTAGGCCACGCTGGTGTGGTCCGGGATATCCAACAGGAAAAACGCGAAGATGAAACACAGGGAGAAAAAGTTTCGCGCCACGGGATCGCGTCGGCGCAAAAGGACCCAGAACCCGATCATCAGAAAAGCGAGGCCGGATACCCACACCCCGTAACTGCGGATCATTTCGGCCTGCCGCGGAGTCGTGGGGGTGATGATCACCATGCGTTCGGCACGGCCGCGCATGATTTTGACGGGGAGTGGAGTCAAGTCATGGTGGCCGGCCAGGGCTGCATAGTATGTGGGCATGTTGATGGTTGCCCGTCCGTCCACCGTCAGGATCAGGTCGTCCTTGCGCAGTCCCGCCTGCTCGGCCGGTCCGGCGACAACGACTTCGGCGACTTCCATGCGCCGCACTGAGAACCCGAAATCGGGTTTTTGGGCGATGTGCAAAGTGACCGGCAGGGTGAGGGTCATCAACAACGGGGCAAGAAGATACAGGCCCAGCAGGCGGGTTACCCGCTCGAAGGTCGTTTCGCGATATACGGCCAGGTACCGCATGAAAAGGCCACCAAGGTTGCAGGATCGGTTGTTGTGCAGGGATATTACCACATTGCTCCCGCTCGGGACAGATGTTAGATTCCGCATTCCTAGGAGTTTCAACGGATCGGTTCAAGGGCTTCGACAGGAGAGATCTTGACAGAAATCAGGAACATGGCGCAATACACCCCCGACGGTATCGAACAGAAGTGGTATGCCGCCTGGGAAAAGGCCGGCCTTTTTGCTCCCGAAAGTTCAAACGGGAAGGATCCCTTCGTCATTACCCTGCCGCCCCCGAATGTGACGGGGATCCTGCATATGGGGCATTGCCTGGGCAATAGTATCCAGGACACCCTGATCAGATGGGCCAGGATGCATGGCCGTCCCACGTTGTGGGTTCCCGGCACGGATCACGCCAGCATCGCCACCGAGCAGGTGGTCAGTCGTCAGATGGCCGCCGAAGGGATAGATAAACGTGAAGTCGGTCGCGACGTGTTTCTGGAACGGGCCTGGGCCTGGAAGGAACAAACCCACGGTCGGATCACTCAGCAGATCCGCCGCCTGGGTTGCTCTCTGGATTGGAGCCGCGAAGCCTTCACCATGGACGAGCAGCGCAACAAGGCGGTGACCGAGGCCTTTGTCCGGCTCAAGGAAAAAGGGCTGATTTATCGTGATGTCTATCTGGTCAACTGGTGTCCGCACGACCTGACCGCCATCAGTGACGACGAAGTCGAATACAAGGAGATCGAGGGTAGTCTCTGGCACCTTAAATATCCCCTGGCTGATGGCTCAGGTCACGTGACCGTGGCCACCACCCGGCCCGAAACCATGTTCGGCGATACCGCCGTGGCCGTCCATCCGAACGACCCTGACCGCAAGCATCTGATCGGAATGACCGTCAAGCTGCCCCTGACGGACCGGGAGATTCCCATCATCGGTGACCATCATGCCGATCCTGAAAAGGGCACGGGGTTCGTGAAGATCACACCGGCACACGACCCCAACGACTTCGAGGTGGGCCGCCGCCACGATCTGGAACAGGTCATCTGCATGACTCCGGCGGGGATCATGAACGAACAGGCAGGGTCTTTCGAAGGCCTGGGTCGGCAGGAATGCCGTGAGGCCGTGGTCGAGGCCCTGGAGGCCGGCGGTCTGTTGGACAAGGTCGAGAAACATGTGCACCAGGTCGGGCATCACGATCGGTGTGGTCACATCATCGAACCCTATCTGTCCCGACAGTGGTTCCTGAAGATGGACGAACTGGCCGCCCCCGCGGTTCGTGCCGTTGCCCAGGGGGATATCAAACTCTTTCCGGAACGCTGGGTGGGGGTGTACGACAACTGGATGAACAACATCCGGGACTGGTGCATCAGCCGGCAGCTCTGGTGGGGACACAGGATCCCGGTCTGGTATTGCGCGGATTGTGACGAGGAGATCGCCGCGCGTACGGAGCCGGACAAGTGCACTGCCTGTGGCGGGAGTCGGTTGGTCCAGGAGGAGGATGTGCTGGACACCTGGTTCAGCAGCTGGCTGTGGACCTTCTCGCCGCT